>JAJZPI010000069.1 GCA_021811275.1 Deltaproteobacteria bacterium | reverse complement strand
TATCTTCTGACTGATTGATATGGCCCTGGCTCAATCAACATGAGGACTGGAACTATCTGTAGATTTTGTTAAAGAAGCCTTGTATTACGTCAAGGGCAATTTGGGAAAATTACGTTGCTTGGCATGAAGTCAGGCAGCGACTTAGACATGGAAAGAGCCATATGCACAGATGAGTTGGTAATGGACCAAGGCAGGGTTACCGGCAGTCTTTATCTTCGATATGGCCAGGTTATCGCATGCGGCTACCCGGCGTAGAATGGCCACCTGGGCGGCATGGGCAGGGCCTACGGCGGCGAGAACATGACCGACCTGACCGCCTTCTGGTTCATTGATTGGCTCTCTCGTCAAGCCGGCTACACCCCCCAGCCCTATGAACAGTGCGCCAAGGTGCTGCGCGAGGCCGGCCAGCCAGGCAAGGCCAACCAAGGGCTCTTGGCCGGCAAAAGGCGGGAGCGCCGGGCGGCCTTCAAAAACGGGCAAATCTGGCGCGGGGCTTGGCTGGGCTTGTATGGAATGGCTGGTGGGGCATGGCATCGGTCAATATTCCTTCCTTTCGCTGACCTGGGTTGTTCTCTTCGGCGCGGCCGGCGCGGCCCTGGCCTTTTGGCAGCCGCCCGCCGGCGTGCCGGCCTGGGGCTGGTGGCGGAGCATCGCCTACAGCCTGGACACCCTGCTTCCCTTCCTGAAACTAGGCAAGGCCAACGAGGGCCTGGTCTTCACGCAGTGGGTTGCCGTCCTGTTCTATTTCCAGAAGCTCCTGGGCTTCTTCGTCGTGACCGGCTTGACGGGGCTGACCAGCAAGCCCTAACCTGATAACAGCCCCGCCGCGCGCCCCTTGACCGGAGGAAAAGCTTGCTTGCATGGATCGCCCGGGTGGAGGGCCTGATCAAGGGCGTACTCATCTTCATGATGCTCCTGGGCATCGTGCTGGCCACGGTGGAACTGGGGGTTGTGCTCTGGGAGGAGCTGGCGCGCCCGCCCTGGTTCCGCTTCACGGCAGCTAAATTCTTGGAATTCATCGGGTTCGTCATGATGATCCTCATCGGTCTGGAACTTTTGGAAACCATCAAGGGCTACCTCAAGGACGACAAGGTTCACGCCGACGTGGTGTTTTTGGTGGCCATGATCGCCATAGCGCGAAAGGTCATCATCCTGGACCTGGACAAGTACGAGGCGGGCAAGCTCCTGGGCATGGCCGCGATAATACTGGCCTTGGGGGCTGGTTATTATGTCTGCAAGCGGGCCGGCGGGGCGGAAAAGAGCCTGCCAGGGGGCTAATAGGGGCCCGCGAGGCTCTCGGCCACACGGGTAATATGCTGTAATAGTGGCTATAATAACGATAGGTTCGCGATTGCGAAAAAAAAGTCATAAACCCTCTTGACCTGCGCGGAGAGTCTGCTATATTTCGCCTCGCTGCACGCGAGAGTCCTGCTGGGGCCGGCGGCAAACGCCGGAAGGCGGGAACCAAATCGCGGCAGCCGGGAAAGAAGCATAACCCCAACGGTATTTTTTGCGCCGTGGGCCTTGACAGCAAGGACGGGGTTCGATAAGCTGAAGTTCTCGCCGATTGATCTCTGAAAACTGAATAGCGGTCAAAAAGGACGCCGAAATTCGGGTCGAACCGGATGATGAGCAAAAGGCCGCGTCTGCTTGCAGATGCGGTTATTGTTTAACCGGAGAGTTTGATCCTGGCTCAGAACGAACGCTGGCGGCGGGCCTAACACATGCAAGTCGCACGAGAACGCCTTGGCTTGCCAGGGCTAGTAAAGTGGCGCACGGGTGAGTAACGCGTGGCTAATCTACCTTTGGGTTTGGGATAACGCACCGAAAGGTGCGCTAATACCGAATATGACCACAGCGTCTGCGGACGCAGGGGTTAAAGGGGGCCTCTACCTGTAAGCTCCCACCCATTGACGAGGCCGCGTCCCATTAGCTTGTTGGTGAGGTAACGGCTCACCAAGGCCGCGATGGGTAGCTGATCTGAGAGGATGATCAGCCACACTGGAACTGGAACACGGTCCAGACTCCTACGGGAGGCAGCAGTGAGGAATCTTGCGCAATGGGGGAAACCCTGACGCAGCCACGCCGCGTGGGTGAAGAAGGTCTTCGGATCGTAAAGCCCTGTCAGGTGGGAAGAACCGCAGTCGGGTAAATAATCTGGCTGCCTGACGGTACCACCAAAGGAAGCACCGGCTAACTCCGTGCCAGCAGCCGCGGTAATACGGAGGGTGCAAGCGTTGTTCGGAATTACTGGGCGTAAAGCGCGTGTAGGCGGACCTATAAGTCATATGTGAAAGCCCTCGGCTTAACCGAGGAAGTGCATCTGATACTGTAGGCCTTGAGTCCCGGAGAGGGTTGTGGAATTCCCGGTGTAGAGGTGAAATTCGTAGATATCGGGAGGAACACCAGTGGCGAAGGCGACAACCTGGACGGAGACTGACGCTGAGACGCGAAAGCGTGGGGAGCAAACAGGATTAGATACCCTGGTAGTCCACGCTGTAAACGGTGTTCACTAGGTGTAGCGGGTATTGACCCCTGCTGTGCCGCAGCTAACGCATTAAGTGAACCGCCTGGGGAGTACGGCCGCAAGGTTAAAACTCAAAGGAATTGACGGGGGCCCGCACAAGCGGTGGAGCATGTGGTTTAATTCGACGCAACGCGAAGAACCTTACCTGGGTTTGACATCCCCTGACAGCCTATGAAAGTAGGTTTCCACTTCGGTGGCAGGGAGACAGGTGCTGCATGGCTGTCGTCAGCTCGTGTCGTGAGATGTTGGGTTAAGTCCCGCAACGAGCGCAACCCCTGTACTTAGTTGCCAGTATTCAGTTAGGCACTCTAGGTAGACTGCCCCGGTTAACGGGGAGGAAGGTGGGGATGACGTCAAGTCCTCATGGCCCTTATGCCCAGGGCTACACACGTGCTACAATGGTCGGTACAAAGGGCTGCAATACCGCGAGGTGGAGCCAACCCCAAAAAGCCGGCCTCAGTTCGGATTGGAGTCTGCAACTCGACTCCATGAAGTTGGAATCGCTAGTAATCCCGGATCAGCATGCCGGGGTGAATACGTTCCCGGGCCTTGTACACACCGCCCGTCACACCACGAAAGCCTGCTGTACCAGAAGTGGCTAGGCCAACCCGCAAGGGAGGCAGGTCCCCAAGGTATGGCCGGTAATTGGGGTGAAGTCGTAACAAGGTAGCCGTTGGGGAACCAGCGGCTGGATCACCTCCTTTCTAGGAGCAACCGAGGCTGATAAGTGCTACGGAATCCGTAGCCAGGCCTCCAAGCAATGCTCCCAAGGTCAATCCCGACCTTCGGCGTCCCGACCGCTATTCAGTCTTCAGGGATCAATCATGCTCTCTGAAAAGCATCCGGGGTCAGGGCCCCGCGAGCGTGCCTTCAAGTAGGGTACTAAGGCTTGAGCGTGGGCCTATAGCTCAGTTTCGGTTAGAGCGCACGCCTGATAAGCGTGAGGTCGTAAGTTCAATTCTTACTAGGCCCACCACACGCGGAAGGTTGTTCGGGGGTGTAGCTCAGCTGGGAGAGCGCCTGCCTTGCACGCAGGAGGTCGACGGTTCGAGCCCGTTCACCTCCACCATTTGAAGGGGCGCCCGGTTGCAGACAGTCCAGTTGGCGATGGCTCATCGTCAGCCGGCCTGAGTGCAACCCGGTTAGGGACACTCGGATACAAGGGGCATGGGGTCAGGCAAAACTGGCCTGAGCGATTAGAGCGGACATGCTCCGGTTCTCTGAAAACTGAATAGAGTAAGAAGAAGATTCTCCGACACTTTGGCTGAGTCTGAAGAGTTCTTTCAGGTTTTGTGGCCAAGCTACTAAGGGCATACGGTGGATGCCTTGGCGTCGGACGGCGAAGAAAGACGTGGAAGGCTGCGATAAGCCTCGGGGAGCCGCCAAACAGGCTTTGATCCGGGGATTTCTGAATGGGGCAACCTGCATGGGGTAATGCTCATGCACGGCAGGGTGAATACATAGCCCTGACCGGGCCAACGGGGGGAACTGAAACATCTTAGTACCCCTAGGAACAGAAAGCAAAAGCGATTCCCCCAGTAGCGGTGAGCGAACAGGGAACAGCCCAAACCGCGGCGGTGCCAAGCTTGCAGGCGTTGCCGCCGCGGGGTCGTGGGATTCTGCCGGAGGGGGCTGCTAACCCCTCGAGGAGTTACCAAGTAGATGCATAGTCGAAGGGCCTGGAAAGGCCCGCCACAGAAGGTGACAGCCCTGTAGGCGAAATGCACTCTACCTCCTTGGGCAGGACACCCAAGTAGGACGGGACACGTGGAACCCCGTTTGAATTCGCGAGGACCATCTCGCAAGGCTAAATACGTGCCGACGACCGATAGTGAACCAGTACCGTGAGGGAAAGGTGAAAAGCACCCCGGTGAGGGGAGTGAAATAGCACCTGAAACCGTATGCTTACAAGCGGTGGGAGGACGTTCAGGGCTTTCGGGCCCTGTGTCTGACCGCGTGCCTTTTGCATAATGAGTCAGCGAGTTACTCTACGTGGCGAGGTTAAGCCGATAGGCGTAGCCGCAGGGAAACCGAGTCTTAAATGGGCGTATTAGTCGCGTGGAGTAGACCCGAAGCCAGGTGATCTATCCATGGCCAGGCTGAGGTCCCGGTAACACGGGATGGAGGGCCGAACCATTGTGGGTTGAAAACCGCTTGGATGAGCTGTGGATAGGAGTGAAAGGCTAATCAAACCTGGTGATAGCTGGTTCTCCCCGAAACATATTTAGGTATGGCCTCGGGTGATGAGTGACGGGGGTAGAGCACTGGATGGGCTAGGGCTCCTAACAGAGTACCAAACTCAACCAAACTCCGAATACCGTCATATTTAGCCCGGGAGTCAGTCGGCGGGAGATAAGTTCCGTCGGCGAGAGGGAAACACCCCAGATCGCCAGCTAAGGTCCCTAAGTTCGTGCTAAGTGGCAAAGGATGTGGAGATGCACAGACAACCAGGAGGTTGGCTTAGAAGCAGCCATCCTTTAAAGAAAGCGTAATAGCTCACTGGTCGAGTGGCTCTGCGCCCAAAATGTAACGGGGCTAAAGCACGACACCGAAGCTGCGGGATGTCTCTGACATCGGTAGGGGAGTATTGCGTACAGGTGTGAAGCCGGACCGTGAGGACCGGTGGACCTATCGCAAGAGCACATGCTGACATAAGTAGCGAAAAAGCAGGTGAGAAACCTGCTCGCCGTAAGCCTAAGGTTTCCTGAGTAAAGCTAATCTTCTCAGGGTTAGTCGGTCCCTAAGCCGAGGCCGAAAGGCGTAGGTGATGGAAAACAGGTTAATATTCCTGTACCACCAGTGTGCGTTATCAGCAATGGGGGGACGCAGGAGGGTAGGTGATCCGCCGGCTGGATGTGGCGGTTCAAGCCCGTAGGCGGGGGAGATAGGCAAATCCGTTTCCCCTTAACGCCGAGAGGTGATGACGAGCGGTTTACCGCATAAAGTCACTGATCCCACGCTGCCAAGAAAAGCCTCTAGCGAGTACATCTGGTGACCGTACCGCAATCCGACACAGGTAGGCGGGGAGAGTATCCCAAGGCGCTTGAGAGAACTCTGGCTAAGGAACTCGGCAAGCTAACACCGTAACTTCGGGAGAAGGTGTGCCCCTTCTGGTGATGAAATTTACTTTTTGAGCTGGAGGGGGTCGCAGAGAAAAGGGGGTAGCGACTGTTTACTAAAAACACAGGACTCTGCTAAGTCGCAAGACGATGTATAGGGTCTGACGCCTGCCCGGTGCCGGAAGGTTAAGGGGAGAGGTCATTGGGGTAACCTGAGAAGCCTTGAACCGAAGCCCCGGTAAACGGCGGCCGTAACTATAACGGTCCTAAGGTAGCGAAATTCCTTGTCGGGTAAGTTCCGACCTGCACGAATGGCGTAACGACTTCCCCACTGTCTCAGCCAGGGGCTCAGCGAAATTGTAGTGGCGGTGAAGATGCCGTCTACCCGCAGCTAGACGGAAAGACCCCGTGCACCTTTACTACAGCTTGACATTGGTTCTAGGGCTATCATGTGTAGGATAGGTGGGAGGCTGTGAAACTGGGACGCTAGTCTCGGTGGAGCCAACCTTGAAATACCACCCTTGGTATCCTTGGAATCTAACCTTGGCCCGTTATCCGGGTCGGGGACAGTGTCTGGTGGGTAGTTTGACTGGGGCGGTCGCCTCCCAAAGAGTAACGGAGGCGCGCGAAGGTTCCCTCAGGCTGATTGGAAACCAGCCGTCGAGTGTAAAGGCACAAGGGAGCTTGACTGCGAGACTGACAAGTCGAGCAGGTACGAAAGTAGGCCTTAGTGATCCGGTGGTTCCATATGGAAGGGCCATCGCTCAACGGATAAAAGGTACGCCGGGGATAACAGGCTTATCTCCCCCAAGAGTTCACATCGACGGGGAGGTTTGGCACCTCGATGTCGGCTCATCGCATCCTGGGGCTGGAGTCGGTCCCAAGGGTTCGGCTGTTCGCCGATTAAAGCGGTACGTGAGCTGGGTTTAAAACGTCGTGAGACAGTTTGGTCCCTATCTGCTGTGGGCGTAGGAGATTTGAGGAGAGCTGTCCCTAGTACGAGAGGACCGGGATGGACGAACCTCTGGTGTTCCGGTTATCGTGCCAACGGTATCGCCGGGTAGCTATGTTCGGAAGGGATAACCGCTGAAAGCATCTAAGCGGGAAGCCCCCTCCAAGATTAGATCTCCCTCCTCTTCGGAGGCTGAAGGACCCTCGAAGACTACGAGGTTGATAGGCCGGAGGTGTAAGCGCAGCAATGTGTTTAGCTGACCGGTACTAATCGTCCGTGAGGCTTGGCCACTTTTTACAAACCTGAGAACGGCTCTTTATGACTCAGCCATGGTGTCGGGAATCTTCTTCTTGCTCTATTCAGCCGGCCCGGAAAACGAAATACGGTTTCCGGTGGCTATGCCGGGGAGGCCACACCCGTTCCCATCCCGAACACGGAAGTTAAGCTCCCCAGGGCCGATGATACTGCGGTTTTCAATCGTGGGAAAGTAGGACGCCGCCGGATTTTATCTTAAACACCCCGCTGACCTAAGGTCAGCGGGGTGTTCCTTTTGGGGACGTGGGCCTGCACGCGTAGAAAAGATCAGCCCCAGCCAGAACGAGGCCATTGCATTGTGGAACACAAATATAGCCTGTAAAACCAGACAATAACCCCGTGAAACATAAATTGACCATGCAATGTTCGATGCGGGCCATGGATCCGCCCCAGCCAACAGGTTGGCTGGGGACCCCGGGGATGGCCCGCCAAATTGCGAGCCAAGCACGGTGAGCAATTACGGTGAGCAATTTTAGAGGCTTGGCAAAATCACACTTTTGCCAAGCCGACATTGCGCGGGGCAGGATGCCCCGTGCAATGGTCTCAGAACAGGTAGGTAAGCCCCAGGGTGATGGCGGTCCGGCTGACGAAGCTGCCCTGTAGGTTCAGGGAAAAGCTGTTGCCCAAGGCGAAATCGACTCCCGCCAAGGCGGCCAGGTTGTTCTTGTTGTCACTGCTGAAATCGGAGCTTGCCGAGAAATCGCCCGCGATGCTGCTGGTGCCGCTGTATTTGAACTGGGCCCAGTTGTAGCCCAGCCCCGCATAGGGCGTGAAGGCTCCAAGCTTCTGGTAGAGAGCGGCCGCCACGTCCACCTGCTGATAGTCGGCCTGATAGTCGAAGGTGTCCAGGCCCAGGGGCGCGCCGTTGACCGAGAGATTCTCCTCCTTGCGGTTGTCGTAGCGCAGATACTGGGCACTGACGGTGGCGCCCAAGCCGCCCCGGGTCTCGAACAGCAGGCCCTTGGCTCCCACGCCCCATGTGAAGGCATCCTTGAGTTTGGCCTCGACCTCAGCCCAGCGTCCGTTGTTCAGCACGGAGTACTGCTCCTTGCCGCCGGCGGTCAGCCCGGCTCTGGCGAAGACGTTGAGCCTGTCGCAGACCCCGTAGGCCAGGGTGGCCAGATAGAACTGGTCGTCTTTGATCTTGAAGTCGGCAACGTTGTTGTTGGAGCTCTCCCGGAACCCATCGGAGTAGACGGTGGTGGATTTGATATCGGCGTCCTTGTATTTCTGCTCGGACTGCCAGGTGCCCGAAACGCCCAGGCTGAACTGCCCGGCTTTTAGCATCTGGGCCGGGCTGGCAATGTCGTTGGCCAAGGCCATGCCGGTGGAAGCGAAAAACAAAAGCACCGAGATGCATAGCAACTTGCGCATGATGAGCCTCCATGAAAAAAGAAAAGTTAACCCGAGATAGCGTTGGGCCGTGGACGCTTCCGAAAACTAACCGGCCTAGAACAGGAAAGTCAGGCCCAGGGCGAGGGCGGTTTGGCTGACGAAGCTGCCCTGCAGGTTAAAGGAAAAATTGCTGCCCAAGGCAAAATCTAATCCCGCCAGGGCGGCCAGGTTGTCCTGGTTGGTGGTGCTGAAGTCACCGCTGCCCGTGTAGTCGGCCACCATGCCGAAGGTGCCGCTGAACTCGAACCGGGCCCAGTCGTAACCCAGGCCGACATAGGGCGTAAAGGCGCCGAGCCTCTGGTAAAGGGCGGCCGCCACGTCCACTTGCTGGTATTCGGCCTGGTAGTCGAAGCGCTCCAGGGTCATGGGCGCGCCGTTGACCAAAGGCCGCTGTTCGTCGCGGTGTTCATAACGCAGATATTGCACGCTGACCGTGGCGCCCAGGCCGCCTGTGGTCTCGAAGAGCCGGGCCTTGCCCCCAACCCCCCAGGTGAAGGCGTCCTCCAGCTTTACCTCCGTCGTGGACCAACGGCCGTTGTTCATCCAGGAGTACTGCTCTTTGGCACCCGTGGCCACTCCCGCCCGGGCGAAGACGTTTAGGAAATCGTTCAGCCCATAGGTCAGGGTGGCCAGGTAGAACTGGTCATCCTTGAGCTTGAGGTCGGCAAACGGCGAGCTGGCGTTTTCCCTTGAGCCGTTCGAGTAGATGGTGGCCGTCTTGATGTCGGCGTCCTTGAACCTCTGTTCGGACTGCCAGGCGCCTGAGATGCCCAGACTGAATTGCCCGGCCTTGAGCGCCTGGACCGGACTGGGCAGGTCGCCCGCCAGGGCCGGTCCGGCCAGGACGAGGCAAAGAAGAAGTGAGACGCCAAACAGCTTCCGCATGAAGAACCTCCTTCGTGGTGATGGGCAGCTCCGCCGCTGGAGGGTCGGGAACGTTGCCGTGTGTTCGAGTCGGTCATGCAGAGGTTTGAAATCCTGGTATGGCAGCGGATGGCAAACTGTTGGACCAGCATGGCGGCTCCCGCCGATCCGGGCCGGAGGTGGGCCAGATTTTTTGGTTTCGAGGAAAATCGCGCGAATAGGCTTGAATTGCCGAGGAGAAAAACGGTCGCGCGGGCGCCGCGCATGATAAGGGCCGCCTGGGCCAAACCGTACAGGCATTGATAATATTGGGGGTTTCCTGAAGGTTAAATGGATATGGCATCAGGAGGAATCAAGGTTGCCACCAGCCCCTCGTAGGCGAATCTTCTCCCCCGCCGCTGCCCGGTGACCTCCGCCACCAGCCCCAGCTCCTTCAATTTGTTGGCAAGCAGCCCGGCGGTCCTCTGTGTAACCTCCAGGGCCTCGGCCACCTCGGGCAACTCCACCACCGGACGGGAGACCATGAGTTCCAGCAGGCGCAAGGGGTGGCGGGGGGCGCGCACCCAGGCCCCGATCAGGCTCATGTGCTCGCGCACCAGGTCCAAGGCCTTGACCGACACCTCGGCGGTGCCCGCGGCGCTGGTCTCCACGGCCCGCAGGAAGACCCCCAGCCAGCGCCGCCAGGATCCGCCGCGGCGCACCTCGGCCAGAACCGCCTCCAGTCCGCCGGGCTGGTCCCCGGCCGCCGCCTTCAGGGCCTGGCCCAGACCGGCCAGGCCGTGAGCGGGCAGGCCAAGGCGCGGGGCCACGCCCATGAGGAAAATGCGCCCGGCCGGTCCCCGGTGAGGATGGTCGGGCCCCTCGCGTTCCCAGGCCGCGCAGGCCAGGCCGGCGGCCATGAGCGGGGTGATGCCGGCCTCCACCCAGCGGGGAGCCAGGGTCCAGGCCGCCGCCCCGGCGACCGGACCGGCCGGGGAGGAGTCCAGGTTGGCGGCGCGCTTGGCCGGCAGGCTGCGGGCCAGTTTGGGGGCGTCCAGGTTGTGGAAAAGCTCGGTGACCAGCGAGGGAGTCAGCGGGCTCGCGGAGGGAATTTCCTCCAGCCGGCGCAGAGTGAGCAAGAGCCCGGCGGCCCAGCGCAGATCCTTGTTGGGCCGCGTGGGCTCGGGGTTGGGGCCCAGGGAGAGCAGCGGGGTCAGTTCTGCCTTCCGGCCCAGATATTGGGCCTCCAGTATGGCGGCGCGGGCCAGGAGCGGGCCCTGGGCGAAACCGGGCCAGAGCGGCCAGATTCGGCCCAAGAGGTCCAGTTCGCCCAGCCGCCGCTCGGCACGTGCCAAAAGCCTGGCGGTGCGGGGGTCCAGGGCGAATTGATCCTGCCGGGATTGAGCTTGGCCGTTTTCCACGCGCGGACTCCTGGCGCGGCTAGAGTTGCTTTGGAAAGGTATGTATCATAAAACCTGCCAAGCTGGAACGGGAAATCGCTCAGAGGCGGGCCGCGCGGGGGTGATAATCAGGCCAATGTCTCTAAAAACGCGTTTCTTCACGGGGGAAAATGCTAGAATCACCAAATACTAATATGCGATCAAAGCCATCCATGGCTTTGATCGCCGATAGGCAGGGCCAAAGCGTGGTTCGACCCCCCGAAGCAAGCTTTGTGGGGACCCCCGGTTTTGCCCTGTCTCGCGCGCGCTCGCGCGCTCGGCGGGCCATCACCCGGGGTCCCCAGCCAACTTGTCGGCTGGGGTGGATCCTCCGGGGTCCCCAGCCAACTTGTCGGCTGGGGTGGATCCTTGGCCCGCATGCCAATTAGCGCTCAGACTACTCGCTTGAAGGCTAATTGGTATAAGCCCAAGGGATGTCAAAAACTAGCCGACAGGAGAGGCCGCATGAGCCAGATTGCCCCGCCGCGGGCGGACCAGAGCATCAGCATCGAGATAAAGAACCTGCCCGTGCGCCTGTGGTGGAAACTCATGGAAACCGCCCAGCAACGCAAGGTGACCCTGTCCTACCTCGTCTTCAAGACCCTGGTGGATGCGGTCGGCTACGATCAGGACGCCGAGCCCTATGACCTGGTGGTGAGGGAGATCGAAAAGGCGCTGGTCGAAGGCGGCGGCGCGCCTCCCAAGCCCTAGGCTCCTTCCCCCGCACCGGGCAGCCATACCGTGAAGGTGGTGCCCTTGCCCAGCTGGGAGCGCACCTCTATGCGCCCCCCCGCCGCGTTGATAATCCGGTCGCAGATGGATAGCCCAAGGCCGGTGCCCTGGCCGGGCGGCTTGGTGGTGAAGAAGGGGTCGAAGATCAGGGCCAGGTGCCCCGGGGAGATGCCGGGGCCGGTGTCGGCGAAGTCTATGCGCACCCAGCCGTCCTGACGGCGGGTGATCAGCGTCAGGCTGCCGCCCTCCTCCATGGCCTGGGCGGCGTTCATCACCATGTTGAGCACCACCTGCTGCAACTGGTCGCGGTCGATGCGCACCAGAGGCAACTCCCGGGCCAGGTCGCGGTTGATGGCCAGGTGGCTGTGGGCCAGGCGCTTGCTGGTGAAGAACATGCCCAACACCGCCTCGATGGCCTGGTTGACCTCGATGGCCTGGCCCTGGTAGGGGCTGGGGCGGGAGTATTCCAGCAGGTCCCTGATGATCCGGTTGATGCGCTCGGCCTGGGAGGCGATGGCCTGGGCGAACTCCCGGCGCTCGTCGCTGGTGATGTCGTCCTTGGTCAAAAGCTGGGCGTAGCCGCTGACCGCCGAGAGGGGGTTGCCGATCTCGTGGGCCACGCCGGCGGCCAGGATGCCCACGCTGGCCAGCTTCTCGGCGTGCATCAGCTGGCGCTCCAGGGCCCGGCGGCGGGTGACGTCGCGGATGATGGCCAGGGACTCGCCGGACTCGGGCAGGGGGGTGAGGCTGACCAGGGTGAGGAAGGATTTTTCGCCGGCATTCAGTTCCAGTTCCTCGTTCAGGGGCGCGCCGCGCTCGAGCAGCAGGCGGGCCCGGGCCTGGTCGGCGAAGAGCGAGGCCAGCGGCCGGCCGGCCAGAGACTCCCGCGCCAAGCCCAGGTCCTGGGCGGCCTGGTTGGCATAGGTCACCCGGCCCTGGCGGTCGGCGATGATGATCAGGTCGCTGGCGGTGTCCAGCAGGTGTTGCAGGTATTCCTTGGCCTGGTGGGCCTCCAGCTCGCTGGCCAGCAGACGCTCGTTGATCTCGCCCAACTGGTCGATGAGGCGCACGTTGATCAGGGCCGCCGCGGCGTGGTCGCAGAAGATGGAGAGCGCCCGGGTGTGCTCCTCCCCGAAGGCCTGGGGCCCGAGCCCGGCCAGGAGCATGGCCCCCAGTATCTGCTGGCGGGCCACCAGGGGCAGGACCAGCAGGGTGCGCGCGCTCCGGGGCAGGTCGGCCGGCCAGGGGCTGACCTTTTGACCGGCCTGGCTGAGGTCGCTCAGGAGCAGCACCCGGCCTTCGCTCACCGCCCGGCCCAGCTGTCCCTTGCCCAGGGGCAGGCACTGTCGCCTGGCCGGCCGGGGTACGGGCCGGGGGGCCTCCCAGTCGCGGTCCATGAGGGCGGCGGGCAGCAGGCTGGTCATCTCCGCATCGGCCAGCATGAGGCAGACGAAGTCCGCCGGCAGCTCGCTGATGACCACCTCCACCAAGCCCAGGGCCAGGCTGGTAAGATCCTGGGCCTGGCGCACCACGTCGGAGACCCGCCGGATCAGGGATAGCTCAGCTATGCGGGCGTCGAACTCCTGGTAGATGCGGCCCAGGGTCTCTTTGTAGGTGCTGAGCAGGGCCTCCTGCTCGCGCACCTGGCCCAGGATGTCATCCATGTTCCTGCCGTCGGTTTCCGGCCGGGTCGGTTCCAAACGGGCCCCCTAGCGTCGGTTTAAAAAGCCATGGAGGCTTTTTGCGTAAACTGGTAGGCTAGCGAACATGTTAGCCGAGCGGAGGCGCGGGTTCAAGCGCGCCGCGCCGCCACCGCGATAATCAATCCCGGCCTCAAGCCCGGGGCAGGCCCACCAAGGCATATGCAGGCCCTGGATCAAATCAACGCCCGCTTCCAACTGGCCCTGGCCCATCTGGCCACGGCCCGTGGCCTGGACCCCGGCGCGCTGGCCGCCGCCGCGGGCCTGGAGCCCGCCCTGGTGGCCAGGGCTGTCCGGCAGCAGGGCGCGCCGGAGCAGGCGGCGCAGGCGCTGTTGTCCCAGGTCCTGGGCCTGGAGTACGACGAACTCCTGGCCCTGGGCCGGCGGCTGGAAAACGGCCTGGACGAGGCCGGCGGCGGGCCCGAGGGCCACTCCGGCGACTTGGCGGCCTACCTCTCGCGCATGCTCAGGGTGGCCACCTCCTTCCGGGTGGCCGACAACGCCGAGGACCTCTACCAGCGCATAACCCAGGCCTTGTGCCTGCATTTCCCCTTCCGCCGGGCCATGCTCTTCTTGCGCGGCGAGGGAGGGATGGACCTGCGTTCGCTCACCTGGGAGGACGGGGACGCGGCGGGCCTGGCCGATGCCTTGCGGAGGGAGCCCCCGCGCCTGGACCCCCTCTCCGTGGAATACGAATCCTTCGCCCTGGGCCGCTCCCTGCCCCTGGAGGTGGGGCTCTCCGACTTTTTCCAGGCCCCGGCCCGGGCCATCCTGGGCGAGGGCACCGAGGTGGCGCTGGCCCCGCTTTTCACCGACCGCGAGTTCATCGGGGTGGTGGAAGCCGACTTCGCCGGCCAGGAGGGCCGCCGCCTCAGCGACGGCGACCTGGCCAGCTTGGAGACCTTCGCCACCTTGAGCGGCAGCCTGCTTTACAACGTCTGGCTTTACGCCGAGCTGGAGGATAAGAACCGCGAGCTGGAGCTCAAGGTGCGCGAGCTGACGGTGGTGGGGGAGATGACCCGCATCTTGAACCGCGCCCTGAGCCCGGAGGACATGGCCCGACAGATGCTGGCCCTGTTGGCCCGCACCATGGGAGCGGACGAGGGCTTCCTGTTCCTCTACGACCAGGAGGCGCGCGAACTAAAGCTGTTCGCCGGCCACGACCTGAGCCGCGGACGCCAGGAAAGCTGGGAGCGCCTGGCCGGGGTGACCCCCGAGGTCATGGCCGCGGCGGGCCGGGAATCGAAGGCCGGCGTCTCCGGGGGGCTGCTGCCCGGGCTGGAGGGGCCGGCCATCCTGCGCGCCCTCAAGTCGGGGGACAAGGACATAGGGGCCTGGGGCCTGGCCCGGCGGGCCGGCCGCAAGCCCTTCAGCCGGATGGACGAGCAGGCCCTGGCCACAGCCGACGAGCAGGTGACGGTGGCGCTCACCTCCATGCGCCTGCGCCGGATGGCTACCACCGATCTCCTGACCGGGCTCTACACCCGGACCCATTTCCGCGAGGCCCTGGACCAGGAACTCAAGGTGGGGCGCTACCTGGGCCATCCCTTGAGCCTGGTGCTCCTGGACGCCGACTTCTTCAAGCGGGTCAACGACGAGCACGGCCATCTGGCCGGAGACGCGGTGCTGGCGGCCCTGGGCAGGACCCTGCGTTCGGGCACCCGCCACACCGACGTGGCCGCGCGCATCGGCGGGGAGGAGTTCGCGCTGCTCTTGCCCCGTTGCGATGAGAACCAGGCACGGGCCGTGGCCGACAAGATCAGGGCCGCGGTGGAAAAGGGCGTGGTCAACCACCAGGGCCGCGAGATACGTCTGACCATGAGTCTGGGCGTGGCCTCCCAGGAGCCGGGAGCGGTGCTGGCGCCCGACGAGCTCTTGAACCGCGCCGATCAGGCCCTCTACCGGGCCAAGCGCCAGGGCCGCAACCGGGTCTGCCTCTACGACCCCGCGCAGGACACCGCGGGCTGGGGCTCGGTGGCCGAGACTCCGGCCTGAGCGCGGCCCTACCTCCACCTCGAAAAATTCATGAAGGCGGCGCGAGCGCGCAAGGCGCAAGGACGCGGAAGGCTGCTACGCTCCCGCCAACCCGCGCTACGCCAGGCGACATTTTTATCGCGGCCTGGTATGGGAGCGCGCGCGGCTGGTCTGGGCGAGGGCCTGCACGGACCCGTCTTGGCGGGGCGGCGCGCCCCTATTTGGGGGGGCCTTCGGAGACGCGGCGGATGGTGGCCCCGGCAGCGATCAGCTTCTGATCGATGCGCTCGTAGCCCCGGTCCAGGTGGTAGACGCGGCTGATGTGGGTTTCGCCCTCGGCGGCCAGGGCGGCCAGGACCAGGCAGGCGCTAGCGCGCAGGTCGGTGGCCATGACCGGCGCCCCGGTGAGCTTGCGCACGCCCTTGACCACGGCGGTGGAGCCGGTGACCTCGACCACCGCGCCCAGGCGCCTGAGCTCGCTGGTATGCATGAGCCGATTCTCGAAGATGGTTTCCTGGACCAGGCTGCTGCCGGTGCTCAAGGTAAGCAGGGCCATGAGCTGGGCCTGCATGTCGGTGGGGAAGCCGGGATAGGGGCCGGTGATGACGCTTACCGGCTTGGGCGCGCGCCGGGCGCTGACCACCACGCCCCTGGGGGTCTGCTGGAAGCGCAGGCCGGCCTCCTTGAGCTTGCCCACCACGGCGGTAAGGTGCTCCAGGGGCGCGTCGGCGATGGCCAGCTCACCTCGGGTGATGCCGGCGGCGACCATGTAAGTGCCCGCCTCGATGCGGTCGGGCATGACGGTGTGCTCCAAGGGCCCCAGCTCGTCGGCGCCCTCGATGACGATGGTGGAGGTGCCAGCTCCCTCGATGCGGGCCCCGGCGGCCTTCAGCGCCCGGGCCAGGTCGACCACCTCGGGCTCGCGGGCGCAGTTGCGCAGCACGCTCCGGCCCTTGGCCAGCACGGCGGCCATCATGAGGTTCTCGGTGCCGGTGACGGTGACCAGGTCCATGGCCACGTCCGCGCCCTTCAAGCGCTTGGCGCGGGCGATGACGTAGCCGCCCTCCAGCTCGATCTTGGCCCCCATGGCCTCCAGGCCCTTCAGGTGCTGGTCGATGGGCCTTTCGCCGATCGCGCAGCCGCCGGGCAGGCTCACCCGGCCCAGGCCGGTCTTGGCCACCAGGGGACCCAGGGCCAACACCGAGGCGCGCATGGTCTTGACCAGGTCGTAGGGGGCCTCCTGGCCCTCCGCCCCGCCGGTGTCGATCCAAAGCTCGTCGGCGCGCGAGTCCACCCTGGCCCCCAGGGTGGTGAGCAGCCGGCCCATGGTTCGCACGTCGCGCAGGTCGGGCACGTTTCTGAGGTGCGAGCGGCCGCGGGTTAGCAGGGTGGCGCACATGAGCGGCAGGGTGGCGTTCTTGGAGCCGGCCACCTTGACCCGGCCCACCAGGGGCTTGCCGCCTTCGATTATGAGCTTATCCATAGTCCGTCCTCCGGCAGGCCAAGACCCGCTCGATGCCCGCCAGGTCCTTCACCGCGCGTATATCATCGTACACAAGAGCCTGCCGCGCAAGCTCCGCCGCCTTGGGATACTGGCCCGCGCCCAGCTCGACCAGGAGCCAGCCCATGGCCCGCAGGTGGGCCGGCGCTCCTGCGATAATCCTGGCCGTGATCTCCAGGCCTTCCGGCCCGGGCACCAGGGCGGAGCGGGGCTCGAAGATACGCACCTCCGGGGAAAGCCCCGCCCATTCGGCCTCGGTGACATAGGGCGGGTTGGCGGTGATGAGATCGTAGAAGCCGCCGGTGGCGGCCACCGCCTCCCAGAGGTCGCCGGCGGCCAGGCGCACCCGCTCGGCCAGGCCCAGGGCCTGGGCGTTCAAGCGCGCCACCGCGAGGGCCGCGGGCGAAAGGTCGCTGGCAGTGACCGAGGCGTCGGGGCGCTCGTGGGCCAGGCCCAAGGCCACCGCCCCGCTGCCGGTACAGAGGTCCAGTACTCTGGGCGCCTCGACGCCTTCCAGCAGGCGCAGGCCCTCCTCGACCAGGTGCTCGCTCTCGGGCCGGGGGATGAGCACGTCCGGGGTGACCGCCAGGGTGAGCCCCCAGAACTCGCGTCGGCCCAGGATGTAGGCCAGGGGTTCGTGCCCGCGCCGGCGCAGGAGCAGGGCCTTGAAGGCGGCCAGCTCCTCCGGAGAGAGCGGCTGCTCGAAGCGGAGGTAGAGGTCCACCCGCTGGCAGCCCAGCACCTCGGCCAGCATCAGCTCGGCGGAAAGGCGGGGCGCGGCCACCTCGCGGCTGGCCAGGTATTGGGCGGCCCAGGGAATGAGCCGGCCTATGGTCCAGGTCTCGGTCATGGCGGATTCAGTTATACCAACCAACGGGGGTGGGGTGGCAAGCGGGACTTCGCGACGGCCGTCCCTGGGTAAAAGGGCGTGGGTAGGCCCCACCCTCTTGGATCTAGCCACGCCTCAACGGGAGCGAATGAGGCCAGCCGGCCAGGGCTCGGCGCCGCCCGACCCGCCATGGCCGCGGCGGCAGGCCGTCCGGCTCACACCTGGGCGTTTTGCAATGCCTCGGCCTGGAAATAGGCCAGAAGCGGCGGCAGAAGCTCCGAGAGGTCGCCGTTCATGATCAGCTCCAGCTTGTAGAGCGTCAGCCCGATGCGGTGGTCGGTGACCCGGTTCTGAGGGTAGTTGTAGGTGCGGATGCGCTCGGAGCGGTCGCCGGTGCCCACCTGGCTCTTGCGCGCGGCGGCCTGTTCGCGCTGCCGTTCCTGAATCTTGGCGTCCAAGAGGCGGGCGGCCAGCACCTTCATGGCCTTGGCCCGGTTCTTGTGCTGGGAGCGCTCGTCCTGGCAGGTGACCACCACGCCGGTGGGCAGGTGGGTGAGCCGCACGGCGCTGTCTGTGGTGTTGACGTGCTGGCCGCCGGCTCCGGTGGAGCGGTAGAAATCCACGCGCAGGTCCTCGGGGCGGATGTCCACCTCCACCTCGTCGGCCTCGGGCAGCACGGCCACGGTGACGGCCGAGGTATGGATGCGGCCCTGGGTCTCGGTGACGGGCACGCGCTGCACCCGGTGCACGCCGGACTCGTACTTGAGTTGGCTGTAGGCCCCCTTGCCGGTGATGAGCGCGATGACCTCCTTGAGCCCGCCGGTGGCCGACTCGCTCTGGCTCATGATCTCCACCTTCCAGCGCAGGGTCTCGGCGAAGCGCAAGTACATGCGCAAAAGCTCGGCGGCGAAGAGGGCGGCCTCCTCGCCGCCGGTGCCGGCCCTGATCTCCAGGAAGACGTTCTTGTCGTCCAGGGGATCCTTGGGCAGGAGCAGGATGGCCAGGCGCTCCTCGATCTTGGGCAGCTCCTCGGTGGCGGCCTCGACCTCGGCCCGGGCCAGCTCGGCGATCTCCGGGTCGGAGTCGTCCATCAGTGCGCGGTTTTCGGCCAGGTCGTCGGTCATCTTGTTGTATTGGCCGAAGGTGGCCACCAGGTCCGCCAGGTCGGAGTGCTCCTTGGCCGTTTTCTGAAAGGCTTCGTGGTCGGCCAACACCTTGGGATCGGCCAGGCGGGCTTCGAGGTCCTTGTACTTGGCCTGGACCTCGGTGAGCTTTTGGACCAAAGAGGGACTAAGGGACATGACGCACGTCCTCGCAGGGGCTTTAGATTAGCTAAAGGCAGGAGATGGAGGAGGGCTGGCCCTCGGCGGTCTGCACCGCCGCCTTCAATGCCTCAAGCGCGATCTCGATCTGATCGTCGCTGGGCTCCTTGGTGGTCATGCGCTGCATCTGCAGGCCGGGCCACAGGAGCACCCCCCATATGCCCTTGCCGCCCTTCTTGCCGGCCAAGCGGATGACCTCGTAGGAGACGCCGGCGATGGGCAGCATCAGGAGTATCTTCAGGCCGATTTGCAGGACCTGGTTGAGCCAGCCAGCCTCGGCCAGGCGGGGCAGCAGGGGGAAGACCAGGGTGAAGGCCAGGATGGATATCATGAGCACGACCAGGAGAAAGGCGGTGCCGCAACGGGGATGCAGGCGCGGGAAGGCCCGCGCGTTGGCCACGGTCAGCTCCTGGCCGGCCTCGAAGCAGTAGATGGACTTGTGCTCGGCCCCGTGGTACTCGAAGACCCGCCTGATGTCGGCCATCAGGGAGATGCCCCAGAGATAGCCCAAAAAGATGACCGTCTTGATGACCCCGTCGGTGAGGTGGAACCAGAGGCTGTCGGTACCGAAGCCTTTGGGGCCCAGGCTGCCCAGCCACAGGGAAAGCAGGTGGGGCACGGCCACGAACAGCCCCAGGCCCGCCGCCATGGCCAGGGTCATGGTGAGCGAAAGCGTCCAGGAGCTTAATGCCTCGCCCTCTTCCTCCAGGGCCTGCTGGGCGCTAAAGTTCAGGGCTTGCAAACCCTGCACCAGGGTTTCTATCAGCACCACCGGCCCCCGCAGCATGGGCCAGCCCAAAAAAGGCCAGCGCGCCGACAGGGGTCGGAAGGGGTCGCTCTTGACGACGATCTGCCCGGAGGGACGGCGCACGGCCACGCACAGCCGCCGGGGGGCCTTCATCATGACCCCCTCGATGACTGCCTGGCCGCCTACGGTGGGGGAGCTCATAGCTTTGGCCAAAGGCCCCGGGAAAGCCTACTGCTCGCCGTTTTCGCCCTCGCCCTCGGCCTTGGCCCGGCGGGCGGCTTCCAGCTCGTCGGCCTTGCCCTTGAACTTGTCCAGGTGGCTGTACTTCTTGTAGAAACGCTCGACGCGGCCCGCCGTGTCCACCAGCTTCTGCTTGCCGGTGAAGAAAGGATGGCAGGCGGAGCAGATCTCCACCCGGATCTCCTTTTTGGTGGAGCCGGCAAGGAACTCGTTCCCACAGGCGCAACGCACCTTGACGGGCTTGTATTCGGGATGGATGCCTTCTTTCATGACTGTCTCCAATGACCTTGGCGATAACCGCGTTAGTATATCGCTGGCCGGGGTTTTTGCAAGCCTGGCCCGGAAGCTGGGAGAGGCCGCGCCTTGATATAGGTTTGGCCTATGATCATATTCGCTGTGCTTCGATATTAAGTATTTGACCGCGCCCGCCCCATCCGATACCAAAAACAATTATAACATCGCTTTGCCACAAGGAAACCCCCATGACCCCCCCCCCCCCCCCCCCCC
>JAJZPI010000068.1 GCA_021811275.1 Deltaproteobacteria bacterium | reverse complement strand
GAGGGCCCTGGCCGGCCGGGAAGACCCACCTCCAGGCGCGGCCGGGCGCTTCTGGCGCGGGTTCCAGCATGTCTGCGGCCTTGACTGATACCAAGTTGACACAAAGTCGCATTCAAAGCCATCCATCCATGGCTTTGAATGCTTGTCGGTCGGGCCAAACGCGGCTTGGCCCGCAAACCAATAAGCGTCCAAAATTATCCTTTGAACGCTTATTGGCATGACACCTCGGCCTGGATTTGCCCCGGCACGCCTATCAATGGTAATCTGCGGATCAGCAAGGGAGGTGCGCTTGGCCCAGCCGCACGACCTGGAATGGCTCGATCTCCTGGACCGCCGGCTGCTGGAATGGTTCTGGCGTCCTGAACGACCGCGTAGCGGCCCGGCAGGCTGGGGCTGGCTGGCCTTGCGTACCCTTTATCTGGCCGTGCGTAGCGCCTACCTGGACCGGCTGCCCTTTCAGGCCAGCGCCCTGACTTTCATGACTCTGCTCTCCCTGGTGCCGGCCCTGGCCATCAGCTTCGCCCTGGCCAAGGGTCTGGGCTACGCCGACCAGCTGGAGAAGTTCCTGCTCAATAGCGAATACACCATCACCCAGGCCGAGGTCTTTCGCCAGATCCTCGGGTATGTGCAGCGCACCCAGGTGGGAACCCTGGGCCTGGTGGGCGTGGTAGTGCTGGTGGCCACCCTGGTGCTCACCCTCTCCAGCGTGGAGGAGACCTTCAACCGAGTCTGGGAGGTGCGCGTCCAGCGCGGCTGGGTGCGCAAGTTCACCGACTATCTTTCAGTGCTGGTGGTGGTGCCCCTGGTGGTACTGGCCACCACCACCATCTGGGCGGGGCTCTCCTCGCTGGAGGTGGTGCAGTGGTTCCAGGGCCTGCCCTTGCTGGGGCCGGTGGCCAGCTGGAGCATGGGCTTGGGCCCGATGATGCTCCTGGCGGCGGCCTTCGTGTTCATCTATCTCTTTCTTCCCAACACCAGCATCCCTCCCTGGTCGGCGATCATGGCCGGAGTGGTGGCCGCCGGCCTTTGGTGGGGGGTTCAGAGCCTCTACATCTACTTCCAGGTAGGAGTGGCGCGCTACAACGCCATCTACGGCGGCTTCGCCATGCTGCCGCTGTTTTTCATTTGGTTGCAGGTCAGCTGGATGGTGCTGCTCTTCGGCAACGAGCTGGCCCATGCCCACGCGGTCTGCCGGCACGGGCCACTGCCGCGGGTCGTGGTCCCGCGCTTGAGCCCGTCCCAGCGCGAGGATCTGGGCCTGCGCCTGATCTACCAGACGGCCGTGCGCTTCCACGGCGGGGAGCCTCCCTTGACGCTCACCGAGCTGGCCACCGAACTGGGCGCGCCGCTCAAGGAGGTTCGCCAGCTGGCCCAGGATCTGGGCGAGGCGGACATGCTCAGCAGGCCCGACTCCCAGGAACGGGTCCAGCCGGCCCGGTCCCTGGACACCGTGAAAATGGCCGAGGTCCTGGCGGTGCTGCGCGGCGAGGGGGCGGGCAAGAACGATCACGCGGGAGGCGCCTCCGGCGAGGGGCCGGTGGCGGAGCTTCTTCGCAAGGCCGGCGTTGCCAGGCGCGAGGCCTTGGGCGAACTGACCCTGCTGGAGCTGGTGGGCCAGCCTCCCTGCAGATGAAAGCAGAGGGCATCTTGAATCAACGAGAATCCGCGTCAAATGCGCTGCCAGGCAGCCCCGGCGCCCTGGCCCGCCTGGAGGCCCGTTTCGCCTTGGAGCGCTCGGAGCTGAGTCTGGGCGGGTTCGATTTGGTCCTGCCCGAACTGGCCGACCCCCTGGCCTACATCGACCAGCGCCTCTCGTCCAGCCAGGGGAGGGCACAGGACCTGCCCTATTGGACCAAGGTCTGGCCGGCCTCCCTGGCCCTGGCCCTGCTCTCCGCCTCGCTCCCCTTGGACCCCGACCAGCCGGTGCTGGAGCTGGGGGCGGGGTTGGCCCTGCCCGGCCTGGTGGCCGCGGCGAGGGGCATGCGGGTGGTGCTCACCGACCTGGACGCCGACGCCCTGGAGTTCGCCCGCGCCGCCGCCGAGCTCAACGGCCTGGGCCACCTGGTCACGGTGCGCGCCCTGGACTGGACCGCGCCCCCGGAGGATCTGGGCCGGTTCAGCACCATCCTGGGCGCGGAGATTCTCTACCAGCCGCCACTCTACCCCCGCTTGGTGGAGCTGCTGGAGCGCACCTTGGCCCCAGGTGGGCGAGTTTATCTGAGCCACCAGGAACGCCCCTTCCTGATCGGCTTTTTCCAGATGGCCCGCGAGCGCTTCACCATCGGCCGCCAGGAACGGGTGCTGCGCGGCGAGGACGGTCCCACCAAGGTCTTCCTCTACGTCTTGAGCAGAGATTGAGGCAGGCCTGGGCGCCCGGCTCCGCTTTTAATCTGACCAGGGTTGAACGGGAGCGGGCAAGACCCGCGCGAGGGGAAGGGGTCCCGACCCGCAGAGGGGAGTCGAGGCCCTCGACCTAGGGTTGGTCCTCGCGGGTGACGAAGGCGGCCAAGTTGTGCTGGAGGCGGATGCGTCCGGCCGCGCCCTGGGCCAAATCGATGTCGTCGTATGGGCCGACCCGTACCCGGAAACGCGGTCCCACTCCCGCCAGCTCGCTGCGCACCAGAAAGGCCGGTTGGCCGGAGGCCCGCAGGCGGTTGACCAGGTCGCGGGCGGCGTATTCTTCCTGGAAGGAGGCCACCTGCACGATGAGGCGTCCCCGCCGGGGGGTGGGGGCCGGGCTCGGGGCAAGATGGGGAGCCGCCGAGGCCACCTGGCCGGTGCCGGCCGGCCGGGCGGGCTGATAGGGCTGGGGATGATGGGCCTGGCCCGGCTTGGCCGCGGGCGGGGCCAGGTCCACGGGCGGAGCGGTTTCAGGACGGAAAGGCTCCAGCTTGCCTAAAACCGGGGGGCCGGTCCGCACCGGCGGGGCCTGCGGGGTCTGCGGGGCTTGTGCAGCCTGCGAAGATGGCGGGGTGGCCTGCGGGGCCTGCGGTACAGGCGGGGCCGGCGCGGCCTGCGGGGCCGGCGCGGCCTGCGGGGCCGGCGCGGCCTGCGGGGCCGGCGCGGCCTGCGAGGTGGCCTGCGCCGGAGGCGCGGCAGCGGTTTTGGCCTGGGCTTGGGCCTGAGCCTGGCTGCGCTCCACCTCGTCATAAAAGTTCAATTGGGGTTGCTGCAGGCGTTCCTCGGTAGCGGGCGCGGGAGGGGCCTGCTCCTCCAGAGGGGCCAGGCTTACCAAGCCCGGAACCACGCTGGTCAGGCCGCCCTTGAGGCTGGCCACCTGCTCGGGTGTGCCCAGGGAGCCCTGACCCACCAGAAGCCCCAGCAGGAACGCCCAGCCCATCATGAACAGGGTGAAGGCTCCCCATACCAGATGGCTGACGCGCCAGCGCCAGCGTTCGCTCTGCCTGCTCTTGGGCTGCCAGTCGGCCATTGACGCCCCTTGCCCCGTCCGGCGGCCTACATGGCCTCGGGCGCGGAGACGCCCAGGAGGCTCAAGCCGCCGGCCAGCACCGCGCCCACCGCCTGGGTGAGCAGAATGCGGGCCGCGCCCAGGGCCGCGTCGTCGGAGAGTATGCGGTGGGCGTTGTAGTAGGAGTGGAAGGCCCCGGCCAGCTCGTGCAGATAGTAGGTGAGGCGGTGGGGCTCCAGATTGCGGGCCGCGCCCTCGATCATCTCGGGGAACTCGCCCAGCTTGCGGGCCAGGTCAGCCTCCTCGGCCAACTCCAGGCGGGCCAGGTCCACCGCAGCCGGCTCGGGCAGGGACACGCCCGCGGCCTCGGCCTTCCTGAGCACGCTTTTCACCCGGGTGTGGGCGTACTGCACGTAGAAGACCGGGTTGTCCATGCTTTTGGCCTTGGCCACCTCCAAGTCGAAGTCCAATTGGGCCTCGGTGCGCCGGGTGAGGAACAAAAAGCGCGCGCTGTCTCCCCCCACCTCGTCCACCACCTCCTTCAGGGTGACGAACTCACCGGCCCGGGTGGACATGGCCACCGGCACGCCGGAGCGCAGCAGGTTGACCATCTGCACCAGCACCACGGTCAGGTCGTCAGGCGAGCGGTCCAGCCCGGCCATGGCCGCCTTGAGCCGGGGCACGTAGCCGTGGTGGTCTGCCCCCCAGACGTCGACCAGCAGGCTGAAGCCACGGCGGAACTTGTCCAGATGGTAGGCGATGTCGCTGGCGAAGTAGGTCAGCTCGCCGTTGCCGCGTCTGACCACGCGGTCCTTTTCGTCGCCGAAGGCCGTGGCCTTGAACCACAGCGCGCCCTCGCTCTCGTAGAGCAGGTCGCGTGCCTTGAGAACCGCGAAGGCCTCATCGACCGCGCCGCGCGCCAGAAGCGAGCGTTCGCTGAACCAGGAGCCGATGGCCACCCCGAAGTCTTGGAGGTCGCCCTCGATGCCCGCCAGGATTTTGGCCCCGGCCCAGGCCGAGGCCTTGGCCACGGCCTGCTCCTCGGGTATGTCCAGCATGTCCGCGCCCTCGGGCGTGGCCATGAACTCGGAGGCCAGGTTCTTGATGTAGTCGCCGCGGTAGTGATTGTCCGGGAAGGGATCGCCTCCGCCCCTCAGCTCGCGGGCGCGGTAGAGCACCGAGCGGCCCAGGGTGGCCATCTGGTTGCCGGCGTCATTAATGTAGTACTCGCTGAGCACCGTAAAGCCCGAGAAGGCCAGCAAGCGTGCCAGCACGTCGCCCACCGCCGCGCCCCGGCCGTGGCCCACGTGCAGGGGCCCGGTGGGGTTGGCCGAGACGAATTCCACCATGGCCTTTTTGCCGTGCCCCCAGTTGCCGCGCCCGAAGTCCGGGCCTTGGGCCATGATCTGAGGCAGAATCCTGGTCCATGCCAACGGTCCCACGAAGAAGTTGATGAAGCCGGGACCTGCAATCTCGGTTTTGGCCACAAGCCCGCCGGCGTCGCCCAGGCGCCTGACGATGATCTGGGCCACGGCGCGGGGGTTCATGCGGCAGGACTTGGCCAGTTGCATGGCCAGGTTGCAGGCCAAATCACCGTGGCTGGCCTGCTTGGGGCGCTCCAGGATGATTTCCGCCGGCGTCTCCAGAGGGGGCAGGTCGCCGGCGGCCTGGGCCTCGCCCAGGGCTTCAAGCAAGCGCGTTTTCAGTTCAGCTTTCATGCGGGCCTTCTGATGATATGCTTTCCTCGCGGGGCAAGGTCAGGTCGCGGGTGTAGTCGGGGCACTTGGCCGATCCACTCTGGTCGAAGCTGTATTTCTTTTGACAGGTCCCCCGCCAGGCGCAGACAGAGCAGATGGTGCGCTCGTGGCCGGCGGCGGGTGGCGGAGTTTTCTGACTCACGGCG
Source organism: Deltaproteobacteria bacterium (assembly GCA_021811275.1). GTDB lineage: Bacteria > Desulfobacterota > Desulfarculia > Desulfarculales > Desulfarculaceae > JACRDC01. The sequence continues at coordinate 14,907 of JAJZPI010000068.1, read as the reverse complement.
GCCCCCAGGCAAGGGTTTCAACGGCTTACAAAACTACCCTCGCTTGGCGCGCAGGTCAAGGGAAGCGGTTGCTTCGGGGGCCGCTCTCAGCCTCTCCCCGCAAAGGGGTGGGAAGGGATCAACCCGGATGCCGTGTCAGTCATCCAGGAGAATACACCAATCTCAGGGAAGGATGGCAAATACCCTGGCTGGAAATCCCGACCCATCTTTTGGCTTTGGGAAAGTGGCTACGATCAGGGCCCCAGCCTCCGGGACCTCATCCAAATGCGTCAATAGTTCAATCTGGTAATGGTCCCCCTGCAATATATAAGTTTCCAAGGAATAGTCACCTCTCGAGGTGGCAATGCCAGGGTCGGTATCGGTTGTCTCATGGCCAGAAGCAGTGATCTTACGAACCTCATAGAGATATTTCAGCACCTCCAGACTCCAGCCAGGATAGTGCGCAATACCGTTGGCGTCTTTGTTCTGCATGGCGTCCATATCAGGCCATCGTCTAGACCAATCAGTACGCATGGCCACAAACGCGCCCTCCGGAATCTGGCCATGCCGTTTCTCCCAATTTTTTACGTCTCCCATCCCGATGGCGTAGTCTGGGTTATCTTCCACGACCTGATGGACATCAATTACCACCAAGGGAAGGATCATCTCTTTTACATCGATTTGATCCACGGAGCGAAGGCCTTTCACAAAGTGCGCCGGAGGGTCGACATGGGTTCCCCATTGGCCCACATGAGTGAAGGACTGCGCATAAAATCCACTGCCCAATTTCCCCTTTCCCGGTTCATACCAGTATAAAATATCTCGCTTCTCATCCGGAAAACCCTTCCACCGTGGAATCCCTGGCGAGAAGGCATGAGTGAGATCAACGAATCTCTTTTCCTTAATCACCCGCCATGCATCTTGAAGACTGACCTCTTCCGCGGCCAGACAGCAGGATATTGAAGCCAGGATCATACCTGCGACCAAGGTGAACAGTCCGGCAACTTTCAAGATGCTTTTCATGAAATCTCTACGGAGGGCTTAAATGTAACGCCTCTGGTTAGCCGCTCCCAGGGAGCAGGTGATTTCGTAGGGTATGGTGCCGGCCCAGGCCGCAAGTTGGTTGGCGCTGATCTCGGCCTCACCCTGCCGGCCCAGCAGAGTCACCGAATCGCCTGGGCGGGGTAGAGGGTCCAAGCCGCCCAGGTCGATGACCATAAGGTTCATGCAGACCCGGCCCCGGAGGGGGGCCAGGCGGCCGTTGACCAGCATGCGCGCCCGGTTGGAGGCGGAGCGGGGATAGCCGTCGCTGTAGCCCGCGGGCACCACCCCCAGCCAGGTGTCCCGCTTGGCCCGCCAGGTGCATCCATAGGAGACCAGGGTTCCGGCCGGGGCGCGGCGCACTGCCAGCAGCCGGCTGGTGAAGCTCATGGCCCCCTGAAGATCGGCCCGTCCGGCCGAGGCCGGGTCGGGCAGGCCGCCATAGAGTGCCACCCCCAGGCGCACCAGACAGGGAGGGGAGGGCATCTGCCGCAGCGGGACCAGCACTCCGCCGCTGCCGGCCAGGCTGGAGTCGGCCAGGGCCAGGCCGCGCTGGCGGGCCTGGGACAAGAGCCCGGCGAAGGCTGCGGTCTGGCGACGGGCGTGGTCCGAGGCCGGATCGCCGGCGGTGGCCAGGTGGCTGACCAGGCCGGTCAACTCCAGGCCGGGCAGGCGGATGAGCTGTTCCAGCATCTCTACGGCCTGATCGACGGCGACGCCCAGGCGGCCCATGCCGGTGTCGACCTTGAGCTGGCAGGGCACGGGCCGGCCTCGCTCGCGTCCGGCGGCATCCAGGGCCCGGAAGATATCCATGTCCGCGCAGACGGGAATGAGGTCACGGGCCGCGGCCCGGCGGGCCTGGTCCGGACGCAGGCCCAGGAGCAGGTATACCGGGCCTTCCACTCCAGCCTTGCGCAGGTGCTCGCCCTCGACCAGCGCCGCCACGGCCAGGGCCTCGGCCCCCGCCTGCTTGAGGGTGCTGGCCACCGGGACCAGACCGTGGCCGTAGGCGTCGGCCTTGACTACTCCGGCCACCCGCGCGCCCCTGGGCAGCAGTGCGCGCAGGGCCTCCAGGTTGTGGGCGATGGCCCCCAGGTTGACGGTGAGGCGGTTGTCGGGGTTCTGGGCCGGGCCGGACATGGGGAATCCTCCTGGCCAGCTTGTATAACACGGCGGGCGGGCTTGGCAAGGGGCGGGGGCGGGCGCGAGCCGGCCGGTCAGCGCCGAGCGGACTTTACATTGGCGCGGCGCGGGTTAGAATAGCCCATACGCGCCTGTAGCTCAGCTGGACAGAGCAACGGCCTTCTAAGCCGTAGGTCGCGCGTTCGATCCGCGCCAGGCGTACCAAGGATTACAAGGGCTTGGCTTCGGCCAGGCCCGCTTGGTTTTGGCCAGGCAGTACATAAGCAGTAGTCAGTTCAACGTTGGGCAGGGACCCGATGTCATCGTTAGGCAAAAGCACGTCTCTCGTTTTGGCCATGGCTTCCATGGACTTCAAAGCAGCCACCCATCATGCTGCAAAAGCGCCACCTGCATGCTCCCACTCCGGCCATCGATAGTGTTCTTCCCTGGCCATACCGAGGCAAGGGAGAAGGTTGCTGGATACTTTCTTGGCCAACAAAATCAATATTTGGACAGTGTCGCTTGTGGCCGAATTGTTCGTTGGCACCGGTCGGCCGAAATACAAAGGAGGCGACGCTAGTTTTTCCCATTACGCCCCTGACCGTGGCCAGCAGATTGGTAATTCTGAAACCGACTGCCTGGCGGTGGCGAAAACCATCTCACCAAAGAAAGTCATCCCGCAAGCTCACAAAACCTAAGCACCCACAGACTGGCGGTAAGCCCCTGCTTCCATCAGCTCGGCGGACAAGGGACCGATGATCTCGATCTTGGCCAGCCAGCCGGCGGCATAAGGGTCGCTATTCAAGGGCGCGGGGTCGTCGGATAGAGAGTTGTTGACCTCGACCACGCTGCCGGTCACGGGCGAGATCAGGTCGGTCATGCTCTTGGCGGCCTCAACGGCAAACCCCATCTCCTGGCCAGCAGTCACGGCCTGGCCGATGCTCGGCAGGTCCACGTAGAGGATGTTCCCCAAGTGAGCCTGGGCGAAGTCGCTGAGGCCCACGATGGCGACGCCACGCTTGACGCGCACCCAGAGATGGTCGGGGCTGTAGAGCAGGTCATCGGGGAAGTTCACGAGAGAGTTCCTTGTTTGCCGAGTCACGAAGAACGGTCGATTCATTCGCCATCGAAAACATGGCCAAAGGTCGGACTTTGCGAAACGATCCTCTGTTACTCCCTATTCCCGCAGGTCTGGATGTGAGCGGTGCCTGGCCGCTTGAGTTCCTCCAGGCGTTTGAGCCTCGGGATGATCTGTCGGTGGATGTCGCAGGCCAGCGACTTTCCCGCGCGCGAGCCCCGCATGAGGATCTTGTCGTGCGGGCAACCGCCCTGGCAGGCGTGTCGCGACTCGCACACGACACACTCTGGGTCGGTGTCAGCCCGGGTCAGGTCGTAATGAAATGTGTCGCACTGAATGGCGCGTAGAGGGTCCGGGTCGAAAATGGTCGAGCCGTTGAAGGAATGGTCCCTTATGCACGGGCCGACTGATCCGTCTGGGAAGACAACTGCAAGCCGCTTTCCGCAGGGGTAGGGCGATTGAGCGAAGTCCCAAAGCGGCATGAGAGTATCGAGCAAGAAGGTGGTGTGAACATCGTAGCCATCAAGTACGTAGCGCTCCAGCAAGTCGCACAAGGCATCATACAGCTTGAGCACTCGCGTTTGATATGCGGCGTCCAGGCCCTTGAAGATGTCCTTCTGATAGCGCAGGCGGTATCCGCGCTCCACCCCGAAGCGACTGATGTCCAACAGCCTTCGCATGTTCCTCTCGTCCAGGGTCACGGCTATGGTCTGCCCCAGGACATTGGAACGCTCGCCAATTATCCGCATCCTCCGTTCTAACTCGTCCAGGCCGATGTCGGTGACGCTGGTGGTCATCCATTGTATGTGTTCCAGGTCCTGCCATCGCACCGAGTCCACCAGATCGGCGTTGGTGGTCACGGCCCCCTGCATGCCGTCGGTGTTGGCGTAGACGGCGTCCATGACTTTCCTGATGCGGTCCGTCCTGAGCAGCGGCTCCCCGCCCAGGAATCCGACGTAGTTGACCTTCACGTCGTTGACGCGCCACACCTCTGGTATCCAGTCCAGCAACCTGACGAACGTTTCGTCGCTCATCTCTTGGAGTGCGTCGTTTTGCGCCTGGTTGAATGAGTAGCAGTACTCGCATCGTCTGGTGCAACGGTAGGACAGGAATAAGATGAACCAGAAGGCGGGCAGCTTAGACCACATGCCAGGCGCCTGAAACCTGCCGTCCTCCTTGGCGTACAGCGATTTGAGCTTCTCTCGCTGTTCGGCGGCCTTTTTCAAGCGGCAAACTCCGGCGGGATTGGATGCTGACCGGCCTCACTGTTGAGCGCGTCGCAAGAGATCGGCAGCGGAATCGCGCGAGGCTTGGCCTGCTCCACCAGGGGAGAGGTGTTCGCGCCCGATGCGGTGGGGGTGGAACGGCCGGCCAAGTATCGCCGCAAGGCCCGAGTCGATTCCTCGACCATGCCAGCCTGCCTGACCTCGATGATTATCTTGGACACCCTCGACAAGTCGAGCATGTCCAGCACCCCGCGCCAGTCCAGCGTTCCGCTGTCCAACCCGTCGTGATCGTCGTGCAGACCGTGATTGTTGCAGGCGTGGACATAGGTCACGCGGGACCTTACTTGCTCGACGAACTCCGCAATGCCGCGCCCGAGCCGGCCGACGCAATGGCCGTTGTTGAGGTGGCCCAAATCCAGGACGTAGTCCAGCGTGGGGAATGAGGCCAGGATGTCATAGGCGTAGTCGGAGACCAGGAGGCTGTTAGACTCATAGAGCATCTGTACGCCGAGGTCCTCGGCATTGGCGATGACGTCCCGCAGCCTTTTCTTGTCATTTGGGGAAAGAAACCCATCTCCCAAATGAAAGACGAATTGCCCGGCTCCCAGGAAACGGCACACTTCGAGCTCGGCGGCCAGGATGGCCAGGTTGGCCTTGGTGAATACCTCGTGGGGCTGAAATATGCCTGCCGTTCCCGAATGTATGCTTAGGTCCAACCCCCCCAGGTAGTCTTTTACCTTCTCCAGAAAATAGTGATTGAAGTGCAGTTTGGAATTCTGGCGGTTTATCTCTATGGCGCCGAGGCCGAACTCGTCCACATGCTTGTACCACTTGGCCTGGCGGATAACCTGGGTTGTCACTCCGATGGAGGGAGGCATGGATTGCGAAACCCTCTCGCCCCTAGGGCTGGAATGATGCGGTGGCCCCTCGGCTCGGCCACCGTGCGCCGCGCTTGTCTACGTCCGGATCTCCGGTTCTGCGGCCATCGCGTTTCTCGCCGTTATTACCCAACCAGGATAACGCTGGGGCCAAGCGCGGGGCCAATCCGCCCGCCTGCGCCATGGCCTTCTTGCCAGTCAGCGCCGTGTTCAAGACGCGGCATTGCCATGGTTGATGAGGTTGGTCGCCGCACTCGCTGGCATTGCCACAGGTTTGGGCGCTAACCGTTGAGGCGACCAACGTTATTCTCTACATTGAAACCGCTTCCTTGCTAAACTCACCGCAATTGGAACCGGCGGGTATTCCACCCCGTCGCCAGACAGTCACGCGTCATGGGGGCTTAAGCGCCGTTCCTCACGGTTTCTCCTCCCTACAATTGCTGGTTGCCCGGAGGCCCAAGGCTCACCCTCGCGTGCTCCGGCGGGCCACCGCATCCTGAATCTTGCCCAGTCCGTACCTGTTCACCAAGCTCTCAACCCCCACCTCAAGCTCCTGAGGATAGATTTGATCCGCGGCTTCCTCTTCGCGCTCCTCCACCACCAGCACATGGTTCAGGCACTTCTTCACGCACCAGGGCTCTCCTTCGCCCTCGCACATGTCGCAGCGCAGGGGTAGGCCCGAATCGGGCTCCTTGAAGGCGTCCCGCGAAGGACAGACCGCCCGGCAGAAGGCGCATTCCTCGTACACCTTGCCGTCCAGGACGTACTTGTCGCGACCCATGCACTCGGCCGGAGTGTATTCTCCGGCGAAGACGGGCATCCAGATATCGCTCAGCGGGTATCTGATGATGCGGATCCGCGAGCGGGCGGGATTGACGCTGCTGAAGGGAGGCGAGGCATGAAAGGCCGAACAGACAATTTCGCAGGCCCGGCAGCCGTTGCACAGGTCGGCTTTGATGGTTACCGTCTTGACTTTCTTAAGCATTTTCCCCTTCCTTCAGAAGCCCTCTGCTCTCCAGGTCGTCAGCCACGGAGCCCAGATCCAACTCCTCCAGAGTTTTGCGGGTGGGCATGCCGCTTATGTTCCAGCCCTTGTAGGCGTAGTAGGTGTCCATGAGCAGCTTCTCGTGCTCGGGGAAACGCCGCTTCCAGTGGTCCTCGGGCGGCTTCTCATCGGCGCGGGTGAGGCCGCGGCGAATATTGAAGGCCCGGTGCAGGTTGCGGCTGCGGCGCACCATCTTGCGCAGCCCCGCCTCGTCTATGTCCATGCCCGTCGCCGCCGAGATCAGCTTGGGGTAGTTGTGAATGTGGTAAGGCGGCTTGAGGCAGAAGGAGGCCATGCCCGCGCAGAAGCCCAGGGCGTCGTCGATGTTGTGCAACATTTCCATCCAGTCGACGATCTCGGCGCACATATCGGGAGTGGGGAAGAAGGGATTGGCCTTCTCGCCCCGGGGCTCCCAGTCCAGCAGATACTGCTTGAAATGGTCATCGGGCAGCTGTGGCCAGTCGGCCACGAAGGCCTCTCTCTCCTCCTTGGTAGGGAAGGCACCCTGAGGCCAATTGCCCTCGATCTGGGTGATGCTCACCTTCTCGTTGGTGCTGTACATGAGGAAGTAGAGAGGGTCTAGCATGCCCAGCTTGATGGGCAGCTGCTCGTGTTTCTTGATGGTGTTGTGGGCCAATTCCTCGGCCCCGTTGCCGATCTCCCTGGCGGCGTAGTAGGTGCCGTTGGCAAGGACATCACCGATGCCCTCGCGGCGCACGATTCTGTCCAGCAGCCAGAAGAAGCGGCCTTCCTTGTCGGTGGGGCAGCCATCGAAATCCTTCTCCCTCAGGATGCCGGCTTCCAACAGCTCCACGGCGAAGGCCATTATCTGGGGAGTGGAGAAGGCATCGACCCCGTACTCCGAGGCCATTCGCGCGATGCGGAAGTTGAAATCCAGGTTGTCCACGTAGGCCGCCATGGAGTAGGTCAGCTTGGAGAAGCATTTCATCATGTAGCGGGGCACGTCGGCATGGGCGACCAGGGCGCCGCACTGCTGTGGGCAGTTGAAGCAGCTTATGTAGCGCTTGATCGCATTGGTCTGAGTCATCGACCAGGACTTGTTGATCTCATCGGTCCAGAACCCCCTGCGGCGGGTTCGCGCGTTGCCCCAGGCGAAATTCTCGGTGTGCCATTTCTCGTCCGTGTGCTTCATCTCCTGGGGGGAGCCGATGCCGGAGAGGATGGTCATCACATTGGGGAGGGGGTTCTCGTTGCGGTAGTTGATATACTTGGTGATCTCCTCCATGTGTTGCATGAATTCGGCACCGCGGGCCAAGTAAAGGTCTCTGGTTCCCCGCACGGCGATGGCCTTGACGTTTTTGTCGCCCATGACCGCGCCGCCGCCCAGGCGGCTGGCGCTGGAGCGGCTCTGCTCGATGGAGGCAGTGAAGACCCGGTTCTCGCCGGCCAGGCCGATGGCGGCTACGCAGGCGTTGGGCTGGTTTAGCTCCTTCTTTATCAGTTCCTGGGTCTCCAACGCGCCTCTGCCCCTCAGGTGCTCCGCGTCGCGGATCTCCACCTTGTCGTTGTGGACCCAGATATAGACGAGCTTGGGTGACTTGTTGCGCAGGATGATCTTGTCGTAGCCGGCGTACTTGAGCTCGGCCGACCAGAACCCGCCCATCATGGGATAGGCCAAGAGGTTATTCTGGGGAGAGATGGTGCTCACCACGGTGCGGTTGCAGCTGTAGGCAGGCGTTCCGCACAACAGCCCGCTGGCCATGATGAACAGGTTGCCCGGGTCGAAGGCCTTGGTCTCGGGCGGCACCCTGTCCCACATCTCCTTGACGTTGGTTCCCAATCCTCCCAGGTAGGTCGTTAGGTTTTTGGGATCGGTCTCGACCCGCTCGATGTTCCCCCTGGCTAGATCGATTTCCAGGTGGTAGCCAGCCTCCGCGTACCTCATATCGAACTTCCCGTAACCCGGTTAGCACAAGATCGGCGAGGGTTTCCGCACGGCCCAATTTGGGGACAACTATCTGTAATCACATGAATTAGCATTAATGCCCCCGGAGACGCTTCGCCGATGCAATTATTTTGTATTCACAAAATAGCTTTATCGTAGCGGCGGGTCAAGAATAAAATATGTCATTTATGACATATAAAAAATCAGGCCCTCCAGCGCCCCATACGCATAATGCTTGTAATTTTAGATAATTGCCTGGGTGGGTGAATAATCTGCGAGCGCCGTCGCTTGCCGGCTCTTTGTTCTATTCAATTGTTGATATTAATGACGCCTGCTCCCTCTAATTACGGTTTGGGTGGCCGGCAGCGCTGGCTTCGCTGCTCCCTTTGCGGCCACTACTGGCGTTTTTCGATGACCGCCGCCCGGTCTGCGGTAGCGAGGAGCAGGACAAGCTGGCGTTCTTCTTCGCCGAGGGCCGGGAATGACGAGCGGGTGGACTGTTGCGGTCGGCGCAAAAAAGTACGTGGTACGCCTGGTGATGTTGGGTTTGGACCGTCAACCGGTCCGGGATGTAGCGGCCTTGAGTCTGATGGCCCTGGCCCCGCTGGCCCAGGAGAAGGGCATGACGCAGGCCGCCTGGCGCGGCTGGAAACAGATCAGGCGGGCCGCAAACTCAAACCAGGCAAATTAGCTGGGGCCAGCTGGTGGCTATCCATCATCACCCTGCGGGGGGGCAAGGTTCAAATCAGAGGCATTGGGTCGAAGCCAATGGTCTGCTAAGTTGCTTTTGATATACACTAAAATTGTCTTAAGCTACATACGCGCCATTTCCAACCTTGCCGGTTACTAGCTCCGCCAGCTACCCTGGATTCAGGGGGGGCCGCCGCATAGCCAACAGGAAAATCATGGTTTGCTTCCCTTGCCCGAGTCGGCCAGGGCGAAAGGCTCACCGGGATCGGGATTGAAGCAGGTCTGCCCCTGGAGATATTCCTTCTCGTATTTCAGGGTCCAGGAGGTGAGCAGGCTCTGCAATACCAAGAGAGGAATGCGCCCTTGGCGGTACTGGCCCAGCAGGCCTAGAGTATATTCCTTCTCCCTGAGCCTCAGAGTATTCTTGAAAATAGTCAAAAGCTTGCATGCAGACGTTTATCACCGACGTGGTCTTGGGTGCCCGGGCCTGTAGATGCTAAAGAGGTTGTCCACCTGGTTCCAAGGTTGGAGACTGGTGATTAGCGATCAATCCGTCTCTGCCTTAGAGGTCCACGCGAACAACCATCATCAGAATGCCCGAACCGCGTTCCATGGTCGAGTGCTGATGGTACAGAGGGTCATGGAACAAGGGCTGAGCCCCCGCCAGGTAGCCCAGCAGTTCGGCGTGAACGTCAGCAAGGTCCATACGTGGCTCAGGCGCTACCGTGAGGGTGGGGCTGGCCGCCCTGCATGACCGCGGCTCACGGCCTCACCGCAGCCCCAATGGATCATGTGAGCCTTGCCTGCGACTGGATTTTTACGGAAATGAAAGCTTGGCTTGAGCCCCGAGTATGGGAACCATGTTATGTTCCTGCCCCTACCCGTTCTAGGCCTACCGTCTTCGCCCGTGTGATGACGGACAGGTCATCCTGGCGCTCACTTCGCTGGCGCGGCAGTACCCCAGGAGGAGATGGCTTCGGCAAATTGTTCTAACCTGTCCGCGGGCAGACTCCTACATCCGGAAAACGGCGGTGCGTTACAAGGTTCCCAATATAACCGCCGCAGCCCTCGCCTTGGCCGCAGCCAAGGGCATCGCGGCCATCCGGGCCGCGACCGACCAAGACGCCTTGAAAAGCCTGCAGGAGTATCAAGGTGATAAAGTAGCAGAGTATTGGCGGGCTGTGCGTCGAGGGGCCACGGATTGCCCGCGGCCCCTCGCTTTACCCAGGGCATAATCAGTAAATGACCTGTCCCCTATCGGGAAAGGTGGTTCAACCTAATGACGGGAGCACTGGAAGCCCTCCCCCAGATCGCAGAAGAAGCACTGGTCCGGGGCGCTGGCTATCTCCATGAGCTGCGACTCGCATTTGTTGCACAGGTACTCCTCGCCCGGTTTCATGGGACCGGCGCAAGGGGTGATGGTCATGGGACAGACCTCCAGGCATGTGTTGCATCTCTTGCAGAACTCCGAGAGCTTGCCGAAGGGCGAGGCAACCCGGCGTTCCTTGCCCCGCCCCACGAAACCTATGGCATTGGCGGCGAACATCTCCTTGCACACCCGCACGCAACGGCCGCATAGAACGCACTTTTCGTTGCGGAAGGGATAGCGCACGGTCTTGACGCCACATCTGGCCGCGATGTCCTGGATGGCGCGGGAATTGGGAGCCTCGGCCACCAGCAGTTCGGCGATGTTGCGCCGCAGCCGCTGAATTTTATCGGTGTTGCTCTTGATCACCATGCCCTCTTGCACGCGAAGCGTGCAGGAGGTGGTCACCTTGGCCTTGCCGTTGACTACGTGTTCCACGATGCACAGGCGGCAGGCGCCCATGTCCGAGAGATTGGGCACATGGCAAAGGTGAGGGATGCATACGCCGTACTCCAGGGCGGCGTCGAGGACGCTGGTGCCCTTGGCTACCCTTAGCAAGGCGCCGTCCATGTTGATGGTCACGTATTGCAGCATCTTCACACCTCCCTAGGCGACCTGGATGGCGTCGAACTTGCATTCGGCGTGGCAGATGCCGCATTTCTGGCACTGGGCGGCAACGATGTGATGGGGTTCCTTCTTTTTGCCCTGGATGGCATGGTAGGGGCAGGCGCGCAGGCAGGCCCCGCAGGCGGTGCACTTGCTCTCGTCAATGTTGTATTCGATGAGGGCCTGGCAGACCCCGGCGGGACACTGGCCCTGCTTGATGTGCGCCTCGTACTCATCACGGAAATAGCGCAAAGTGGAGAGCACCGGATTGGCCGCCGTCTTGCCCAAGCCGCAGAGGGCGGTCAGGCTCATGGTTTCGGCCAAATCCTCCAGCAGGGGCAGGTGCTCGGGCTTGCCGCGTCCCTCGGAAATGGCGGTGACGATCTCCAGCATGCGGTCGATGCCCAGGCGGCAGGGCACGCACTTGCCGCAGGACTCGTCTTGCAGGAAGTCCAGGAAGTACTTCGCCACGTCCACCATGCAGGTCCCCTGGTCCATCACCACCATGCCGCCGGAGCCCACCATGGAGCCGGCGTCGTAGAGGGCGTCGAAGTCCACCGGCAAGTCGAACTTGGAGGCCGGCAGGCAACCTCCGGAGGGTCCGCCGGTCTGCACGGCCTTTATATCCTTGCTCCGCGAAGGTCCGCCCCCGATGTCGTAGAGCACCGTGCGCAAGGGTGTGCCCATGGCCACCTCCACCAGGCCGGTGTTCTTGATGTGGCCGGTGAGGGCCAGGATCTTGGTGCCCTTGCTGCCCTTGGAGCCCTTGGCCTTGAACCAGGCCGCGCCCTTTCCCATGATGGACGGCACGTTGGCCCAAGTCTCCACGTTGTTGAGTACGGTGGGCTTGTGCCAGAGCCCGTCCACGACGGTGTGCACGTCCTTAGCCCTGGGCTCGCCCACCGTGCCCTCCAGGGAGGCCATCAAGGCGGTGGACTCCCCACAGACAAAGGCCCCGCCGCCGCGGGCGATCTCCACGTCGAAGGAGAAGCGGGAGCCCAGGATCTTCTCGCCCAAAAGCCCCAGCTCCCGGGCCTGGTCCACCGCCGCCCGCACGTGCTCCACCGCCAGCGGGTATTCATTGCGCACGTAGACGTAGCCCTGGGAGGCGCCCACCGCGAAGGCCCCGATCATCATGCCTTCCAGCACAAGATGAGGATTGCCCTCCAGCACGCAACGATCCATGTATGCCCCGGGGTCCCCTTCGTCGGCGTTGCAGATGACGTACTTCTCTTCCCCCGGCGCGTCGTGGCACTCCAGCCACTTGCGCCCGGTGGGGAAGCCGCCGCCGCCCCGTCCCCTGAGGCCAGAGGCCGCCACTTCGTCTATCACCGACTTGGGCTTCATCTTCGCCAGGGTCTTGGCCAAGGACGCGTAGCCGCCGATGGCTATGTAGTCATTGATGTCCAACGGATTGACCTGACGGTTTTGCGAGAGCAGCTGGCGATCCTGGGCGCGGTAGAAGGGAATGTCGTCCTCGCTGTGAATCTTCTTACCGGAAACGGGGTCGGTGTAGAGCAGGCGCTGGATGACCTCGCCTTTGATCACGGTTTTTTCCACGATCTCCGCCGCGTCATCCGGGGTGATGTGGCAGTAGAAGACCTTGCCCGGCTCCACCACCATGAGTGGGCCCTGCTCGCAGAAGCCGTGGCAACCGGTGGGGCGCAGATGAATCTCCTTGGTCAGACCGCGCCGTGCAAGCTCCGCCCGCAGGGCGTCAATCACCTTCTTGGCCTGGGAGGTTTGGCAGCCGGTGCCGCCGCAGATGGTGACGGTGCCCTTGATCGAATCGCGCTGGCGCAGCAGTTCCCGGCGGAATCCTTCCAGGGCGGCGGCGTTGGCGAACTTAGTCATGGCTGACCTCCGCCTTCTCCTCCTTGCGCAGGTTGTCTATGAGCTTGCGGAGGCGGCCGGGGTTCATGTGGTGGTGGGAGGCACCGTTTTCAGTCACCACCGGACCTAGGGCGCAGGCGCCCAGGCAGTTGACGTGAGCGATGGTGAACAGGCCGTCGTCGGTCATGTCGCCCGGCTTGACCCCCAACTGTCCCTGGGCCTGGTCGAGCAGAAGCTTGGCTCCCCGCACGTGGCAGGCGGTTCCCGTGCACATTGTTATGACGTGTTTACCCTGAGGCTTGAGGGAGAAGGCCTTGTAGAAGGATGCCACCCGGTACACCTCCAGGGGCTGCACCCCCAGCCCCTCGGCCACGGCTCGCATGGCCTCTTCCGAGATGTACCCGTAGTCGGCCTGGACGTCCTGCAGCACCTCGATGAGTTGTTGGGGCTGGCTGCGGCGTCCCTCCAGAATAGCCTTGATGGCGCGCGGGGGCATAGGCACCTCCTTGGGTAGACGAAAAGCGGTTAACCGAGGATAGGGAGGCGGGACTCTATAGTACATGCCAAATAATTACATACTTAGTGCCTATATCATATTGGCATTAAATTGTTACTATTTTGCCTATTTTATGCATATCATTTATGAGCACTCTAGGAGGAGCGGACAATGGCTTCGGAGCCCAAGCACGGCGCGCGACAGAGGGGCAAACGACTTAGCCCCCCCAACCCGGACCCCGCCCGCCTATGGCGGATACCCCTCAACACCGAGACCGAGCCCTCCCGGGTTGAAACCGCCCTGCGCGAGCGCATTAAGGAGCTCAACTGCCTCTACGGCATCGCCCAGCTCTCCGAGAGGCACATGGACTCCTTGGAAAAGTTCCTGCAGGAGTTGGTCAACTTCCTGCCGTTCTCCTGGCAGTATCCGGAGGTGGCCTGCGCCCGCGTCGAATTCAAGGGCAGGACCTATCGGAGCAACGGGTTCAAAATCACCAAGTGGCGGCAGTCGTCCCAAGTCCTCGAATACAACGAACCGGCCGGGGAACTTTCCGTCTTCTACCTGGAGGCCCGGCCTCCAGCCGACGAGGGGCCATTTCTGAAGGAGGAGAGGGCGCTCATAGACGCGGTTGCCGAGCGCATCGGCACTCTGTCCATGCGTATCTCGGCCGAGTTGGAATTGCAGGAGACGAACCGCCAGTTAACGGTCGAACGCACGGCCTTGCAGGAAACCAACGCGGCCTTGCGAACCGTGCTGTCCCGAATCGAGGAGGAAAAGAAGGAGATTCATCGCGACCTACGCCTGAACATCGAAAAGATTATCATGCCCATTCTGCATTCCTTGCTCCTGGAGGCGCCCAAGGCCCAACGAAAGTATGTGGAAATGCTGCGGGACAACCTGGAGGAGATCGCCTCGCCCTTCGTGCGCGAACTTTCCCGAACCTGCCTTGCCCTGACGCCCACCGAGGTCGCCATATGCAACATGATCCGTGGCGGTCTACGCACCAAGGAGATAGCGGAGCTGCGCGGCGTTTCCCTGGCCACCGTCCACCGGCACCGTGAGCATATCCGGCGCAAGCTTGGTATTACCAACGATGATGTGAATCTGGCCACCTTTCTTCAGTCAGGCATGTGGCAGGTTCCCGTATAAGACGCTTCGAAGGCGGGTAATGCCTGGCGCGGGGAGCCGGTCGAGTCAGAGAATCATTTTTGCTTGGAGGCGATGCAAGGCTCGCTGACAGAGCCGCGCATGAATATCGACAATGTGCTAAATGGCAAATATTCCAAATGATTACTTATATTTGTGTCGCTTGGGCAGCTATCACCATTGCTGTTTACTAGCCCTGCCTGCCACCTTGGACTCAGGGGGCGGCCGTTTTTGAGCTATTTTTGTGGACTGAGAAAGAAATTGATGTGGGTAGTGTAAATTAACGGATCCTCTGATTTGTTGCATGAGGATCAGGCCAACATGACTAACTAGGAAGGGTGGACATGAGAAGAAAATCGGTCCATCCCACATTTGGTCGGTCCGGCGGCCTAAAAGGTGTTGCGCTCCCGGTTCCCTGGACACGAGTTTGTCATCAGGCGGCCTTCCTGGTCAAGTAAGCCTGCCGATATTCCAATGGGCTCATGTAGCCCAGCC
>JAJZPI010000067.1 GCA_021811275.1 Deltaproteobacteria bacterium | reverse complement strand
GCCATCGATAACCTCCAATCCAAGCCGTCTCGAGCATCTTAACCAATTATTTCAAACTATTAAAGTGCACTCTCGCAACACTTGCCGCGCATCGGACTCCCAATGTCAGCGCTCTGGTTTGGCTTGCCACTTGTCCTTCACGACTTCTGCCAAGTCGCATCAAAGCCATGGACGGCTTTGATGCGACTTGGCATAAGCGTTACCCGCCTTGCGCGGCTTCACCTATCAAGAAGGTTTTGGCGTGGCGCGTGCCGCGGACAAGGGCGGCCTGCCTCTAGCGGGGGAGCAGTTCCAGCAGTTCGGCCACCGCCGCCACGGCCTCGGCATGGCGGATGAGCCCGGGCAGCTCCCAGCTCATCAGCCCCACCACCGGCCGGCCGGCCTTGAGGGCGTGGCCGATCTCGCTCAAGGTGCCGGGGCCTCCGCCCACGGCCAGGGCCCCCTCGCCGGCCAGGACCACCAGCACATTGCGGGCCTGGCCCATGCCCGTGGGCAGGACCACCTGGCACCAGGGGTTGGCGTGCCGGCGGTCGACCACGGGCAGGATGCCCATGGTGAAGCCGCCCTCATCGCAGGCGCCTCGGCAGGCCGCCTCCATCACTCCCCCCAGCCCCCCGGTGACCACCCCGAAGCCGGCCAGGGCCAGCAGCCGGCCGGCCTCCCGGGCCTGGGCGTAAAGCTCCGGAGAGGGGCTGCCCGACCCGATGACGCTGACCAGCCGGCGGCGCTGCACGGCCATCACGCCTTCCATCCGTATTGGCCCACCAGGTCGACGAAGCGGCAGCCGCCCAAGTCTTCCTTGACCAATTCCTGGCCGCGCCGGGTGACGCGGTAGAGGGTCTGCAGGTAGCGGTCGCCCACCGGCACCACCAGGCGGCCGCCCTCCCCGAGCTGCTGGAGCAGGGGCTGGGGGATTTCCGGCGCGCCGGCGGTGACCATGATGCCGTCGAAGGGGGCCTCTTCCGGCCAGCCCTTGCTGCCGTCGCCCACCCGGAGGTTGACGTTGAAGACCCCCACCTGCTCCAGCACCCGCTGGGCCCGGCGCGAAAGCGGGGTCAGGCGCTCGATGGAAAAGACCCAGTCGCAGAGCCGGGCCAGGATGGCGGTCTGGTAGCCGCTGCCGGTGCCGATCTCCAGCACCCGCTCCTTGCCCGTGAGCCCCAGGGCGTCGGTCATCAGGGCCACCATGTAGGGCTGGCTGATGGTCTGGCCCTCGCCGATGGCCAGGGGATGGTCGTTGTAGGCTTGAGTCCAGAGGGCCTCGTCCACGAAAAGATGCCGGGGCACCTCGGTCATGGCCTTGAGCAGGCGCTCGTCGCGGATTCCCCGCGCCTGGATCTGCTCCTGGACCATCCTGCGACGGCTGAGGGCGTAATCATTCATGGGCCGCATCTCCTTGGGCTTACGATCCCAAATTATATCCCCAGGGGCGGTCGTTGGAAATGCGGGGGGAGCGGGGCCCGTTGGGCTTGTACCAAATATGCGCTTGCGCGCTCGGCGGGCCATACCCGGGGTCCTCAGCCAAATTGTTGGCTGGGGTGAGCCTTGGCCCGCATGCCAATTGGCGCTCAAACTGCTCGTTGGAACGCCGATTGGTATTAAACGGCCTTCGGCGGCTAGGTTTCGCCCAGATAGGTGGCCCGGCTGTCGTCGGACTCCCACGCGCTCACCCTGAGCATGCACACGTGGTCCGGCAGGCCGGAGGCGATTTCCTGGTAGAGGTGGCGGGAGATGTACTCGCTGCTGGGGTTGATCTGGTCGAAGGGAGGCACCTCGTTCAGGTGGTGGTGATCGAGCCTGTCCAGAGCCTGGTTCATGAGCTTTTTGAGCTCGCCGAAGTCCATGAGCAGGCCGGCCTGATCCAGCCGGCTGCCGCCCACCACCACCTCCACCCGCCAGTTGTGGCCGTGCAGGGCCTCGCAGCGGCCCTTGAAGTTACGCAGGGAGTGGGCGGCGGCGAAGCGGCCGGTAACCATCAGTTCATACACGGCGGGCCTACTCCTGTCCCGCGGGCTTGCCGCACTCGGTGCACTTGCCGTCCGGGCCGATTATGCCCACGCACAGGCCGTCGGAGCAGGCCACCCGCTTCCCCGGGTCGAAGCCGCCAGGGTCCTCGCCGGCGTGGGCGTGCAGGGGGTCGCCGCAGCCGGGGCAGTAGTTGGCGCCGGGCAGGGTCTTTTGGCCGCAGGATTCGCAAATCAATAGCTTGGGCGCCTCGCCTTCCGGGGCGGGCAGGGCCAGGCCGCAGTGCTGACAGAAGGCGGCGTCGGGCAGGGCCAACTGCCCGCAGTGGGGGCAGGGCAGGGCGGGCAATTCCTTATGACAGTGCGGGCAATCCATGGGAGGGCTCCCTTTCAAGGAGGCTTGGCGCGCCTGGGCGGCTGGTGTAACCTATGTACCTGATCCAGAATTGTGCGCGAGGCCGGGTCCTCTGTCAACCCGGGGTTCGCGGCGGGCGGATTCCTTGACGGCGGCCGGAGGACCATGCTAGCCTCCGTGCTCATTAAATCCGGTAGGGGTGGAGGTTTTTCCATGGGTTCATCCAAAACGAGACGGCCCTGGGTTTGGGCGCTGGGCCTGGCCCTGGCGGCTCTGACCACCCTGGCGGCCTTGATGCCCGCCAGCGGGGCCGCCCAGGCCCAGCCGGTAAGCAGGGTGGTGATCCTGCCCTTCACCGCCAACGCCCAGGAGGATATTTCGTTCCTGGTCAAGGGCGTGCGCGACATGCTGGCCACCCGCCTGGCCTGGCAGGACCGGGTGGTGGTCATGGAGCCCGACCTGTTGGCCCCGGCGGCGGCCAAGATCAAGCCGCCCATCAGCGACGATAAGGCCCGCCAGCTGGGCAAGGAGGTTGGCGCCCAGGTGGTGGTCTTCGGGACCATCACCAAGCTGGGCAAGGCCATCAGCGTCGACGCCCGGGTGATCAAGACCGCCGGCGACGCCCCGGCCATGACCGCCTTTGTCCAGGCCGCCGACCTCGACGCGGTCATCCCCCGCATCAGCGACTTCGCCCAGCGCATCAACGCCGAGATCTTCGAGCGCCCCGATGCGGTGGCCGCCCAGAAGAAGGCCCAGCAGGAAACCCGGCGCGCCCTGGGAGACACGCCTCCCAGCCCCGGAGCGGCCGCCATGGACACCACCGGCGACAAGCTGCCCGAGAACATCAGCCCTCTGAACCCGCTGTTCATGCGCACCTTGAGCGGCGTCTCCTCCGACCGCTATTGGCGCAGCCCGCGCATCGACGGCACCATCACCTCCCTGGCCGTGGCCGACGTCGACGGCGACGGCAAGAACGAACTCCTGGTGCTCCTGCCTGACGCTCTGCGCATATACCGCCTGGCCGGCGAGCACTTCGCCCTCATCCGCGAATTCAAGGACGGCCCCGGCGGCACCTATCTTTTCGTCGACGTCGCCGACGTCATGGGCACGGGCGTCCCCCAGATTTTCATCAGCAACCGCCAATCCCGCTCGGTGGCCAGCTTCGTGCTGCAATGGCGGGAGGGCGGTTTCCATATCCTGGCCCGCGACCTGCCCTACTATTTCCGGGTGCAGCCCAACCCCGTGGGCGAGGGCCTTCTGCTCCTGGGCCAGCAGGCCTACATTGACGACGCCTTCTCCGGGCCCGTCTACGAGATGGGCTACAAGGACAAGGCCTTCGCCCCCAAGCGGGAGATGGACCTGCCCAAGGAGTGCAACATCTTCAACTGCGTCATGGTCGACCTGAACGGCTCGGGCAAGCCCATGACCGCGGTCGTCACCCTCAACTACTCCCTGCGCGTATACAACTCCGTCGGCGAGGAGGCCTGGACCAGCGCCGAGAGCTACGCCGCCACCGGCAAGTACGTGGAGCTGGACGCCCGCGCCGGCCGCAGCGGCGAGCCGGTCTGGTACTACCTGCCGGCCCGCCTGGTGCTCACCGACCTGGCCAAGGACGGCCGCCAGGAGGTGGTGGTGGTGCGCAACGAGGACCGGGCCGGGGGCATCCTGGAAAAAACGCGCATGTTCTTCCAGGGCACCATCTACGACTTGTTCTGGAACGGCATGGCCATGGAGGAGAACTGGCACACCCCCAACATCAGCGGCTACCTGACCGACTACGCCGTGGCCGACGTGGGTAACCTGGGCCGCCCCGCCCTGGTCATGAGCGTGGGCCAGCGCACCGGAGCCGGCTTCTTCGAGAAGGGGACCAGCCACGTGGTGGCCTTCACCCTGAAACCGCAGAAGGCCAAGCCCAAGTCCCCCGGCCTCTAGGCGCGCGCCCGGCCGGCCAGGAACCAAGACGCCTGGGGCGGGGGACCATCCCCCGCCCCTTTTGTTTCGTCGTCCGCGGCCCGGGATCGTTCCCGGGGGCCCGCCCGGCCCGGCGGGCTTGCGGGCCGGAGGCGGGCGGTGTAATTTCTGGGTGCGTCCCTCAGGCCGCGCCCAAGGCGCGGCATCCGGAACAGGAGCGGCATGACCAAGCCGGTTTTCGACTGCAAGCGATGCAACGACTGCTGCACCGGCGAGGGCGGCATCGTCTTCGAACAGGCCGAGCTGCCGGCGGCCGCCCGCATCCTGGGGTTGGTCCCCGAGGAGTTCGTCCGGCAATATTGCAGGCCCGTGGAAGCGGGCTACCTGGTGCTCTGCGGCCAGGACGGCCGCTGCTCCCTGCTGGGCCCGGAGGGCTGCCTGGTCCACGCCGCCAAGCCGGCCATCTGCCGCCGCTGGCCCTATTTCGACGCCCTGATAAATGACGCCGGGGCCTTTGAGGAGGCCAAGCTGGCCTGTCCCGGGCTGGACCCCGAGGCCGACCACGCCGATTTCGTGGCCCAGGCCCGCCGCGAGCGTAAATCCACCTGACCCTGGCCGAGGAGCGCCCAGCCGTGAAGCCCGTCAGCGACATCCTGAACCACCTGCCCCCCGGGGCCCGGCCCATAACCCAAGACGCCTCCGGCCGGCTGACGGTGCCGGACCGCCCGGCGGTGGGCTACATCGAGGGCGACGGCACCGGGCCGGACATCTGGCGGGCCTCGCGCCTGATTCTGGACGCGGCGGTGGACAAGGCCTACGGCGGGGCGCGGCGGGTGGAGTGGTTGGAACTCATGGCCGGAGAGAAGGCCTATGAGGCCACCGGCCAGGTCTTGCCCGAGGAGACGCTGAAGAACATCGCCGACCTCAAGGTGGCCATCAAGGGCCCTCTGACCACCCCCGTGGGCAAGGGCTTCCGCTCGGTCAACGTCACCCTGCGCCGGCGCCTGGACCTCTACGCCTGCATCCGGCCGGTGCGCTGGCTGATCGGCGTGCCCAGCCCCGTGAACCACCCCGAGAAGGTGGACATGGTGGTCTTCCGCGAGAACACCGAGGACGTCTACGCCGGCATAGAGTGGCCGGCGGGCTCGCCCGAGGCCGCGGCGGTGGTGGAATTTTTGAACGGCCGCCTGGGCGCGGGCATCGCCCCCGGCGCGGCCATCGGCATAAAGCCCATGAGCGAGGCGGGCAGCAAGCGGCTCATCCGCCGGGCCCTGGACTTCGCCCTGGCCAAGGGCCGCCGCAGCGTGACCCTGGTGCACAAGGGCAACATCATGAAGTACACCGAGGGCGCCTTCCGCGACTGGGGCTACCAGCTGGCGGCGAGCGAATACGCCGGACGGGTGGTGCGCGAGGGCGAGAGGCCCGCGCCGGGACAGGTCGTCATCCAAGACCGCATCGCCGACAACATGTTCCAGCAGGCGCTCCTGCGGCCCCAGGAATACGACGTGCTGGCCACGCCCAACCTGAACGGCGACTATCTCTCCGACGCCCTGGCCGCCCAGGTGGGCGGGCTGGGCATGGCCCCCGGGGCCAACATCGGCGATTCGGCCGCGGTCTTCGAGGCCACCCACGGCTCGGCCCCCAAGTACGCCGGCATGGACAAGGTCAACCCCAGCTCGGTGGTGCTCTCCGGGGTGATGCTCCTGGAGCACCTGGGCTGGACCGAGGCGGCGGACCTGATTCCCCGGGCGCTCTCGCGGGCCATCATGGGCGGGCGGGTGACCTACGACCTGGCGCGGCAGATCGGCGGGGCCATGGAGGTCCCCTGCTCGGCCTTCGCGGCCCAGGTGGTGGAGAACCTTTAGCCGTGGATAACCGCTAGGCGATGCCGGCGCGGGCCCTGTCGGGCGGGCCTTCCCTGGCCAGGCTGGCTCGGGCCCTGCGCGAACTCATTTTTCCCCCGGCCTGCCTGGGCTGCGGCGGCCCCCTGGAGGAGGGCGAACCTTTCCTCTGCCCGGCTTGCGCGGCCCGCGTGGAGCCGATGGGGGAGACGCCATGCCGGCGCTGCGGCCGGCGGCTGGAAACCAGGCTAGCGGCGGGCGGCGAGTGCCCGGCCTGCCGGCGCTGGCCGCCGCCCTACGACCTGGCCCGGGCGGTGGCCCGGCACGACGGCCCTTTGGCCGAAGCCCTGCGCCGCTTCAAGTACGGCGGCAGCTACGTGCTGGGACCGGGTCTGGCCGGGCTGCTGGCCGCGGGCGCGCC
Source organism: Deltaproteobacteria bacterium (assembly GCA_021811275.1). Lineage (GTDB taxonomy): Bacteria > Desulfobacterota > Desulfarculia > Desulfarculales > Desulfarculaceae > JACRDC01. The sequence continues at coordinate 13,738 of JAJZPI010000067.1, read as the reverse complement.
CTCCGAGATCCTGGCTTGGGCCGAGATGGCCGCGCCGGTGCCCCTGCACCCCCGGCGGCTGCTGCGCCGGGGCTTCAACCAGTCGCTGATACTGGCCCTGGGGCTGGCGCGCCGGCCGGGGCTGAAAATCGTCCCCCGGCTGCTCTCGCGCCTGCGCCACACCCGGCCCCAGGTGGGGCTGGGGCCCCGTGAGCGGGCGGCCAACGTGGCCGGGGCCTTCGCGGTCAACCCCGATCTGGCCCATCTGGCGCGGGGACGGCGGGTGCTCATCGTTGACGACGTGTTCACCACCGGGGCCACCGTGAGCGAGTGCGCGCGGGCGCTCCTGGCCGCCGGGGCCGCCGGGGCGGCGGTGCTCACCCTGACCCGCGGCGGCGACCCGACGGCCGGGCTCCCCAAGCGCGTCGGGTGAGGGCGGGTCCGGTCCTTGCGTGTTTCCATGGCGGGCTCGCGCCGGCGGGGAATCTTGCCGGCGCGTGGAGCCGCGGGAGCGCTCGGTGAAGCAGCGAGATACCAGGGGGTGAAATATGGCCGTTGACACCCGCGACAAGATCGTGAGCCGGGAAGAGGCCACCCGCCGCGTGGCCCAGGCCCGGGCCGCAGGGCGCAAGGTGGTCTTCACCAACGGCTGCTTCGACCTCCTGCACGCCGGGCACGTGCGGCTTTTGGAGCAGGCGCGCTCCCTGGGCGGCTTTCTGGCGCTGGGGCTGAACTCCGACGCCAGCGTGCGCGGCCTGGGCAAGGGCCCGGACCGGCCCCTGGTGCCCCAGGAGCTGCGCGCCCAAGTCATGGCCGGACTCATGGCCGTGGACCTGGTGGTGATCTTCGACGAGCCCACGCCGCTCGAGCTGATCAAGGCCCTCGGACCAGAGGTGCTGGTCAAGGGCGGGGACTGGCCGGTCGAGGCCATCGTGGGCGCCGACCTGGTGCTGGCCGCCGGGGGGCGGGTGGAAAGCCTGCCCCTGCTGGAGGGGCTCTCCACCACCGCCCTGGCCGCCAAGATTCGGGCCGGTCTTGACAAGAAGCCCGGCGGCTAATTGAATTAGGGGCAGCGGGGCAACTCCGGGCAGCGAGGAGGCGAGCATGGCCAAAGACAACGAACAGGACGACCTGGGCCCGCGCTGGTGGTGGCGGCTCAATCCCCTGGCCGGCGGGCTGGGCCCCGCCGGCCGGATCATGCGCGCGGCGGTGGCGGCCCTCATCCTCTACCTTCTCTGCGCGCCGCTGATCATGTGGTACGAGTACAATCGCGCCTTCCCCGCATTCTTCGATCCCGCGCCGGCGGCTAGCAAGGGCCAGGACGCCGGGGCCGGACAGGCCGCCCCGGCAAAGGGCACCATCTTCGCCGGGGCGCTCATCACCATGAGCGAGCGCATGCTCTCCGCCTGGCTGCCCAACGACGTCTTCTACCCCTCGGTGCTCCTGGACAACCCCCAGAACTTCCAGCTGGGCCAGCTGGAGGTGATGCGCTACGCCACTCGGGTGCTGCGCGACAAGCTTTCCCGCCAACGCACCACCGATCGCATAGACCCCGAGGCGGACCGGGCCTTCACCAGCTTCAGCAACAACCCCTTCGCCTGGGTCTTCCCCTCGGCGGAGTACAAGTTCAACGACGGGGTCAAGGCCCTCCAGAAATACCGGGTGGGGCTGGAGCAGGGCGCCAGCGCCTTCTATCCGCGCGCGGACAACTTCATCGAACTCCTGGACCAGCTGACCAGCCTGCTGGGCGGGGTGGACACCCGGCTGGCCAACGCCCCCCGCGAAGGCAGCGTGCGCATGAGCGAGGAGACCGCCGGCGACCCTTACCTCAAGGGCGAACAGATGGTGCAGGCCAAGACCCCCTGGGCCCAGATCGATGACAATTTCTACTTCGCCCGCGGGGTGGCCTACGGCATCCGCGAGGTGCTGGCCGCCGCCCGCTACGAATTCCGCGACGTCATCCGCCTGAAACGCTCCCAAGAGCTGGTGGACAGCGTGATCGAGGAACTGGGCCTGGCGGATTTCGAGCCGGTCTTCGTGCTCAACGGCTCACGCGATTCCATCTTCGCCAACCACTCCTTGAGCCTGATGGCCACCCTGGAGGACGTGCGGCAGAAGATGATCAGCCTGCAGCACATGTTGGAACGCTAACCGATACCGGGAGCCTCGTCATGGAAAATCAGCGCTGCGCCTTGTGCCTTTTCTGCGAGGACATAAGCGCCGAATACATCCGCTGCAGCAACGCCGACGTGGCCCAGGACTCGGGCTGGGACGAGGACTATACCACCCAGGGCTACCTGGACCTGCCGCCGGCCGGCCTCGGCCCCAAGCCCTGCTTCTGGTTCGTGCAGAAGCGATAGCCCCGCCGTGGCCTCCAGCCGCCCCACGCCGGCCTCGCGGCCCCAAGCGGTCAAGGCCCCGTCTATGGCTCTAGGATCGGCGGGAGACGCGGCTGTGCAGGGTTTCCAGGGCTGCCTGGGCCTCCCGCGTCTCCTTGCGACGGCGGCGGGCCAGGCTCTCGGTCTTGTTCTTCAGGAAGTAAAACAGGTCCTCAAGGGCCTCAGAGTCCAGCTGGTCCAGCAACCCGGCCACGGCCCTGGCCAGGGCAGGGTCCCGTCCCAGGTCCTCCTCCGGGGCTGCCTGGGCATCCCCGCCCCAGAGGGCCTGCCCGGGCTTTAACCCCCGGGCCTGGGCCGCCGCCTCGATGACCCAATCAGGGGCCAGGCGCTTGCCGGTCTCGTAGCGGTTGTACTGGGCCTGGTCCAGACCCAGGCCGGCGGCGAACTCGGTCTGGGTCTGCCCTCCGCGCAACAGGCGCAGGCGTTCGCCCACCCAGGCCGCGATCAGCCCGTGATGTTCCCTCATGGCTCACCCCTTCACGCCCTAAGGTAGCCCATGTCTTCCCCCGCGTCCAGCGGCGAACCGCCCGCGCGCTCCCGTGGAGTGCTCGCGCCGAAGGGTAAAAAGCGCGGGCCCTGCCCCCAGGCCGATCCAGGCGTTTTCGTAAATACGGCATTGGCTGTCATTGAGGAGCATCCCGAGGCGATGCCACGCGGCAACCTTCCGCTTCGTTGTTGGCGGCCCGGGGGCGAGGGCAAGAGCGAAGCTGGAGATCGCTTCGCTCGGGATGATTTCCAGGGCTGTATTGGGGGAATATGGCGACCGTTCTTGCCTTCAACCGCGACCCCCGCCGGGAGCGCGCCAGGCGTCCGAAGGACACCCCCGCTACGCTCGCAAAGGCTTCAGTGGTGTGATGGCAACGGGGGTCAGCCCTTCCTGGCCTTGAGGTAGGCGGCGATGCCCATAAGGCCCAGGATGTAGCCCAGGCCGCCGATAACGTCCTGCAGGCTCACCCCGCGCTCGCCCGCCAGCTTGGCCACCTGGGCGGTCAGGGGGGCCAGCTTTTTATCCAGGGCCTGGTTCACCACCCGCTCCAGTTCCTCGGCGCCGACGCCGGCCGGGGCAGGCGCGGATTCGACCGACGGCGGGGGTGCGGGCGTTGACGCCGCCGCCGCTTGGCCGTCCGGCGCGGAAGCGTTCAGCTCGGCGGCGGTCAGGGTGTAGTCGCCCCGGTGCCCCTGGCCGGCGACCAGCACGATGGTCAGGGGCGGCGCGGCCGCGGGCAGGGGCAGGGCGAACTCGCCCTTGGCGTCGGTCTTTCCGCTGGCCACCAGCCTGCCCTGGGCGTCATGGACCTCCACCGCGCAGCCCTGGGCCTTGTCGCCGCCGGCGAAGTAGCCCTCCCCCTTGAGCTGGTCGTTCTCGGCGTAGGCGAAGACGCTCACCTTGTGGGCCTGGGCTGGAGCGGCCATGAGCAGGGATATCATGAGCAGGCCGCATGATACCAGGGCCCGCGTGATAAGGTTTTCTATTTTCATTCTAACTCCCGTTGGTCTTGAGCCAAGACGTTTGCGGGAAGCAGGTGGCGGAACGGAAGCTTGCCTCGCCGCGCTCGCCATGACGGCTAGTTACACAGCCGCCCTGTCCACCCGGTCCCCATAAATTTTTTTTGGAAGGGGGGCGGGGGAACCCTTTTGTCCACAAAAGGGTTCCCCCGCCTGTCTCACGCCAGCATGGCCGGGCGCACCCGGCGCAGGAAGCCCACCACCACGGCGGTGAGCAGGCCCTCGATGACCATGACCGGCAGGTGGGCCAGGACGATCAAGCGGGCCATGTTGGTGAACTCCTCCCCGGCGCTGATCAGGGAGAAGGCCACCAGGAGAGCGGAACCCAGCACCGCGCAGAAGCCGGCGGCGAAGCCGCCCAGGGCGGGCCGCCAGCCACCGCCGTTTTTCACCAGCCCCCCGAAAAACCAGGAGCAGACCAGGGCGGGGAAGGCCATGTTGAAGGTATTGACCCCCAGAGTGGTGAGCCCTCCGAACTGGAAGAGCACGGCCTGCAGGGCCAGGCCCACGAAAAGGGCGGGGAAGGCCCCCCAGCCCAAGAGGATGCCCAAGAGGCCGTTCAACACCAGGTGGACCTTGGCCGGGCCCAAGGGCACGCTGATTAGGGAGGCCACGAAGAAGGCCGCGGCCAGGATGGCGGTCTGGGGCAGGCGCTCGTGATCCATCTTTTTAAGCCCTACGCCCAGGCCGGCGGCGGCCAGGGCCGCTCCGGCGGCCAGTACGGGGGCGTGCAGGACTCCTTCGCTGATGTGCATGGGCGCTTCTCCGTTCGGCTACTTGACGGGATGGACGTAGACCCAGAGGACCCCGCCCACCTCGACCTTCTTGTCCTGGCCGTCGCGCTTGATGGTCTGGTCATCGTCGGTGAGCACGGCCAGGCCCCACCAACCCGGCCAAGGGAAGGACCAGACGAACTGGCCGTTCAGGTCGGTCTTGACCACCTGGGCCACGTAGGTGTCGCCGGGGGCCTTGCGCTTGCCGTCAGGGTTGTAGAATTCGACCTCCACCTCGGCTCCGGCCAGGGGCTTGCCCTTGAACACGGCCCGGCCGCTGAAGGCGTTGCCGGCGTAGAGGCCGTAGGGCCTGGTGAGGGGGATGATCTCGACCTTCTGACCCACGGGCTGGTCCCAGCCCTCCTGGACACCCAGGGCGCTGACCACGGTTTTGGTGTAGTGGACGATGAACTTGTCCTCGGCCGACTCCCAATATGGGGCGGGGCTCATGTAGAAGACGTAGTCGGCGGGCTTTCTGATGGGCAGGCCGGCGCTCCAGATGACGCGTTGGCCGACCTTCTTTTCCTTGAGCGAGGCCAGCATGTCCACTTTCTGGCCGGCGAAGAGGCAGCCGGCCTCGACGGGCCTGGCCAGGTCCATGCCCTGGTTCTCCATCGGGTGCCAAAAGAGGTAGTGCAGGTTGACAGTCTTGGGGTCGTTCTTCTCGATGATGTTGCGGTCGGGAATTATCATGCCGAAGTGGGCCCAGGCCGGGGTGGCCAGGGCCATGAACAGGGCCAACGTCAGGGCCTGGGAAAGGGCCGAATACTTCATTACGCGCATGTGATCCTCCCTTGGGTCAGGTGTTGGGCCGGGCCGGACGCCGAAACCCCGGCCACGGCCTGCGCGCCGGCGTCGAGGCGGGCGCGCGCCATGGGCGGTCTTCCTGACCGGAGCTTCTTGTGTGGGGCTTGGTTGTATCTGGCCGGGGGCGCCGGGCCCTTTGGCCTGCGCACCCGACCGGCCTTGCCGGCCCGGGGAGGATCTTCTGATCCGTCGATTGATTTTAATATCCGCTGGCCGAAGGCGCTTGTCAAGGGTCCGCAAGGCGGTCCGGGGCCTCGTTCGCCTCTGCCGCGCCGGCGCCGAGGCGGGCGCGGCCCTGACCCAGGCAAGGGCATGCCCGGCCGCCGTCAAGCTTTTCCGAGGCCATTGCCCGGCTAAACACAAAAATATCTTGTAAAATAAAGCAATAATCCCGTTAAACATAATTTGAACATGCAATGGTCGATGCGGGCCAAGCATCCACCCCAGCCAACAAGTTGGCTGGGGAGCCCGGGGATGGCCGGCCAAATTGCGAGCCAAGCAAGGGGAGCAATTTGAGAGGGTTGGCAAAATCACACTTTTGCCAAGCCGAGATTGCGCGGGGCAGGACGCCCCGCGCAATGGTCTCTTTCTTGGCGGCGGCCGGGCTCGGCGCGGCTCGGGTCTGCCGGGCGGCCGGGGCCTAGGCGGTCTCGGCGGCCTGCGCTACGGCCTGGGTCTCGATAACCTGCTCGACCGGCGGAGCCTCGGCGGGTGCCTGGGCGATGCCGCGGGCCGCCTGCAGGGCCTCGCGAGCCGCCTGCATGGCCTGCTGGCCGGACTCCTTGCCCTCGGTGAGCATCTGGGCGTAATTGGGATTGTCGTTGAAGAACTGGACCAGATCCGGGTTCTCCGAGAACTGTCGGGCGACCTGGGGCGCCCCCCGCAGCCAGTCGGCGGTCATGTACTGGTTGTAGTCGGTGAACATCGGCTCGTCCTGGAAGGTGGCCAGGGAGCCCTGGGCCAGGTTGGCCTGGCCGATGAGCAGGCCCATGGCGTCGCCGGGGACCGCCCCGGCGTCGACGGCCGCCTGGGCCGCCTGCTGGCCTCCCTCGGGGCTTTGGGTGAAGAGCTGGGCGTACTCGGGCTGACTGTTCAGGAACTCCAGGAATCCCGGCTGCTCCTTGAGCATCTGGCCGGCACCGGCGTGGGCCTGGAGCCAGTCGCTGGTGATGTACTGGCTGTAGTCGGTGGTGATGGTTGTCATGCGCTACCTCCATGTAGCTGGACTTTGGCAGTCTAATCTGAGAAATGATGCAAGCAAGCATCAGACCAAATGGCGGTCTGGCCAGAGCCCGGGATGGCTCTCCTAGTTAATATATCGTTATTTTTAACTAAAAATATATTGGCCGCCCTGGCGGCCAAGGCGGGGGCACCAGCCGGAGGCTCGCCCGCAGGGCTCCGGAGAGCCCAAATCTTCCCCCTGCCGGCGGCAACTATTGCCTTGTCCAAGGCGGCGGGAGGAAGGCTCCCGGGGGGGGAGAGGGCTCATGCCAAGTCGCATCTATGACAGGCGCCCGTTGGTCGAGGGTTGTTTTCTTCAAGGTTTCATTTTTCTCGGTTGACGGTTTTGATTTTGTAGGGGGCTTGCCGCCAAGCATTTACTCGCGCTCGCGGATAGGCGGCGCAGTATTACGCATACGACAATGCCAATATGCGATCAAAGTTGTCCTTTGAACGCTTATTGGTATTACGCTGACCCGCCCACCATTTTGTGACAAGCATGAAGGGGAGCGTGCGAGGCCGGCGCTTGGCCAGCGCGCCCGACCCGCCACGCCCGCGGCGTCCCCCCGTTATTGGCCGGCGGCGTAGGAGTGCAGGCCGCCCAGGTAGTTGACGCCGAAGTAGGTGAACAGCACGCAGAGGAAGCCGATGATGGAGAAGAAGGCGATGCGACGGCCCTGCCAGCCGCGCATGAAGCGGCTGTGCAGGAGCGCGGCGTAGACCAGCCAGGTGATGAGCGACCAGGTCTCCTTGGGGTCCCAGGTCCAGTAGGTGCCCCAGGCCGAGTTGGCCCAGATGGAGCCGGTGACGATGCCGGCGGTGAGCAGGATGAAGCCCACCACCACGGTCTGGTAGATGAGGTCGTCCAGGGTAAGCGCTCGTTTTTCCTGGGGGATTGCCGCGCCGCCGATGGCCAGGTACATGATGGCGAGGGCGAAGGAGACCCCGAAGCCGGCGTAGCCCAGGAAGCAGGTTATGACGTGGGCGATGAGCCAGTTGGACTTCAAGGCCGGCATCAGGGGCTGGATGTCCGGCTCCTTGGTCATGGCGTAGAGCAGGGAGAAGAAGGCCAGGGGCAGGGCGAAGACGGCGATCTGCCGGAGCTTGGTCCTCCACTCGATGATCAGGTAGAGCAGGGCCAGGGTCCAGCCGAAGAAGACCAACGATTCGAAAAGGTTGCTGAAGGGGGCGTGGCCGAAGCCCAGCTGGTAGGAAGCCAGCCAGCGCAGCACTATGGAGGCGGTGTGGGCCGCCAGGGTCAGCCAGGTGAGGATGGTGCCCAGAAGGCCGAAGGCGCGGGCCTTGATGACCCAGTGGCAGAGGTAGAGCACGGTTGCGCCCAGGTAGGCGAAGGTGACCCATACCAGCAGCTTGTTGCTAAGGGCTTCCACTAGGCTACTCCCCGGGCTGGCCGGCCTGGGCCTCGCCGGCCAGGCGGTCGATGAGCCGGCGCAGGCCGAGCCGGTTCTTGTTGGTGGAGCCGGCCACCTCCCAACGGGTGCGGCCCTTGCCCGCCGGGGTCAGCACGATCCAGACCTTGCGGTGGGCGGTGTAGAAGGTGAACAGGAATCCCAGGACCATGAGCCCGCAGCCGACCCAGATGAACCACACCCCGGGGTCATGTTTCACCGACAGCCCGCTGTAGGCGACCATCTTCATGTCCGCGATCTCGAACTTCAGCGGCCCGCGCGCGGGCATTTTGGCCCCAGCCTTGAAGGCGGTGAGCGCCAGGCGGTTGCCCTCGGGGTCCTGGTAGCCGATGCGGGCGGCCGGACCCTGGTACATGTCGCCCATCTTGACCTCTTGACGGGCCTCCAGCAACAAGGCCTCGCCGCCTCCGGGCAGGGGGACCCACTGGTCCTGCTTGAGTTCCACGCGCTCGGACTTGCCGTCGCGCACCACATCAACGGTGAGCGAGTCGGCGTTCTGGCCGTAGGAGGACTGGTAGAAGTCCACGCCCTGGTACTCGGCGGGGTCGTTGACCTTGAGCACGGCCTTCATGATCTCCCTGCCGTCCTTGGCGAGGAAGGTCACGTCCGAGCGGTACTCGCTGGGCATGCCGCCGTCGTAGAAGGAGACGGCGAACTTGTCGAGCCGTAAGGAGAAGCCCAGGGCCAGGGGCTGGCCGTTGTCGAGGATGATGGAGTCGACCTGGCCGCCCTCGTTGATGTTGACCCGGCCCGAGAAGCCCAGGATGCTGCCGATCATGGCCCCGGCGAAGATGATGAGCACGCTCAGGTGGACCACGTAGACGCCCAGGCGCGACCAGGCCCCCTTTTGAGCGAAAAGGGCCAGGCCCCCCTGCTCGCGCTCGGCGCTCTGGGCCGGGCCGATGGACTGGGCCAGCAGGCGGCCGGCGGCCTCGGCGTTCTCGGCCGGGGTGCCAGGCAGAGTGAAGCTCTGCTCGGCCTTGGGGGAGCGCTTGAGGTCCTCGCGCGGGTCCTTGCGGATGATTTTCAGGGTGTCGGGCAGGCGGTTCAGGGAGCAGATGATGAGGTTGACGGCCAGCAAGGCCAGCAGGAGCAGGAACCACGGGGCGTGGTACATGTCGTGGAGGCCCAGGGCCTCGATGATCCGCCCCCCGGCCTGGCCGTAGAGTTCCTGGTAGTGGCCGGGGTGCTCCTTCTGGGGGATGATGGTGCCCAGTATGGAGGTGAGGGCCAGGGCCAGGAGCAGGGCAAAGGAAAGCTTGACCGAGGCGAAGAAATCCCAGATGCGCCCGCCCGGTGGTTGGGGTTTGTTTTTGCTCACGCTCGCTCCACCTGCAGTGCGCCGCGCCAAGGACCGCGCCTCACCATGGGCCACGGTAACGTGTTTGTTTACCATAAGAACCCGAACGCGCAAGAAGGCCGTCCCAGGGGAAGGGGACGCGCCGGGGCGCCGTTGAAATACTAGCGATTTTATTGGTGATTGGGCGGACGTTCCGCCCGCCCCGCCGGCGGCTTCGGCCGCTCCGGCTCCTTAGCCCCTCGCCATTGCGCCCAATCTTGTATATATTCGACCGAGCCCCTTAATGCGGAGAGCCGGTCTTGGATTCCGAGGATCGCCCCCAAATGACCCCAATCGGGCTGATAGGTTTCGGCCGGGTTGGGCGCAGGCTCTTACGGGAGCTTTGCGCCCGGACGGGGGGCTGTCCGGTGGCGGCCGTGGCCGAGACCGGACTGGGCGGGCGCGACGCCGAGGACATGACCCGCGACCTGGCCTATCTGCTGGCCCACGACTCGGCGGCGGGGCGCTTTCCCGGCCGGGTGGAGGCCCGAGGCTCCAGCCTGGTGGTTCAGGGCCGCCAGGTGCCGGTCTTCTACGGCGGGCATCCGGCCAAGATCGACTGGGCGGGCCTGGGGGTCCGGCTGGTGGTGGAGGCCTCGGGCGACCCGAGCGCGGCCGGGGAGGCGCGGAGTCTGGTGGGCCGGGGAGTGGAAAAGCTCGTCATCACCCGCTCCGAGGCCCGGGCCGACGTTATCGTGGTGCGGGGGGTGAACCTGGATTCCTACGATCCGGCCCGGCACCACGTGGTTTCCTGCTCCACCTGCACGGCCAACGCCCTGGCCCCTGTGCTCAAGCTGCTCGATGAGGCCTACGGCATCGAGGCCGGCTCCCTGGCCAGCGTGCACCCGGCGCTTTCCGGCGACACCCTCCTGGACTCCCCGGCCTGCCTGGGGGTAAAGGGCCGCTCGGGCCTTTTCGTGCGCCCGGTCATGAGCGAGATGGCCCGCACCACGGCGGCGTTGTTGCCCCGCCTGGCCGGGCGGCTGGTGGCCATGAGCCTGCGCGTGCCCACCCTGGTGGTCAACGCCCTGCTGGCCGACCTCACCCTGGCCCGCCCGCCGGCGCGCCGCGAGGAGGCGGTGGAACTGTTGCGCCGGGCGGCGGCGGGGCCCTTGCAGGGCGTCATGGCCCTGGAGGAAGGCTTTTTGGGCCAGGCCCGCGCGGCGGTGGACTTCGCCGGCGACCCCCATTCGGCCCTCGTGGACCTGAACTGGCTGGAGCTGAGCGGGCCGCTGCTGCGCCTTCTGCTCTGGCACGACAACGAATACGCCTATGTCTGCCGGGTGGCGGACACTTTGGAGATGATCGACCGAAGCCTCTAGGCTTTGAAGCTTCTTGCCCAAGCCATGATTAACCCCCGATCTGCCGCGCGGCCTTCGCCCCGCGGCGGGAGGTCCTGGCATGGAAGCGACCAACCTGAGCAAACACGGCTACCCCCGGCCCATGGTGCTCAAAAGCGGCCAGGAGGTCTGGCTGCGGCCCCTGGACCCGGCCACCGACGAGGCCCGCCTCATAGAGTTCTTCGCCCGGGTGCCGGAAAAGGAGCGCTGGTATCTGGAGAACGACGTGGCCGACCCGGACATCGTGCGCCACTATCTGCTGCACTACCGGCCCCAGCGCATGCTGCCCATCGTGGCCATCGACGAGGCCGACAACATCGTGGGCAAGGCCACCCTGAACCGCTATCCCAGCCCCGGCGCGCGCGGCCACATCGGCCGCCTGCGGGTGGTGGTGGACCCGGGCTACCGCAACCAGCGCCTGGGCACCTATCTGCTCCTGGACATGATCCAGCTGGCGGTGAACCTGGGCCTGCGCATCCTGCTCACCGAGTTCATCAAGGGAGTGGAGGACCAGGGCATCCGCGCCGCGCGCCGTCTGGACTTCTTCGAGCAGGCCGTGCTGCCGGAGTTCGCCAAGGATCCCCGCGGCAACTCCTACGACATCGTGCTGATGGTCAAGCGCATCCACCGCGGCTACGACGACTACTAGGGAGGGGCAGCGCCGCGTGGCCCAACCCCAGCGCATAACCCTGGCGACTCCCCGCGGTCCGGTGGAGCTCAACACCTATGTGGCCGCCGAGCAGGTGGAGGGGCTGGAACTGGACCCGGGCATCGGGACCTTCGCCTCCTACCGTTCCATCCTCACCAGCAAGGAAAGCCTGATGCACCAGACCTTCTTCCCCGGGGCCAATCTCTGCCTGGCCCTGGACGAGGGCAGGCGCATCGTGGGCTACTGCGTGCGCCGGCCGCCCCTGGCGGGAGATCGCTGGGCCTCCATGCAGCCGCCCATACTCTACGAGGTCTTCGGCGAGAACGCCCGGGGCTGGCGGGGCTGCGGCCTGATGAAGCCCATGCTTAATCTGGTGGTGAGCGAACCGGCCAACGAGGACCGCATCCTGTTCATCGTGGGCTATTCCTGGCACTGGGACCTGGACGAGACCAAGAAGACCTTGCAGCAGTACCGCGACACCATCATCCACCTGCTCACCCCCCTGGGCTTCAGGCAATACCCCACCAACGAGCCCAACGTGAGCCTAAGGCCCGAGAACCTGTTCATGGCCCGCCTGGGCGAGCGGGTGGAGAAGCCCATCCGCCGGCGCTTCACCAACCTGCTCTTCGGCATCGGGGAGGATTGATGGATGCGGCGGGAAAAGATAAAATTTTGGTTGCCTCTAATATTGTTAATGATAACGTTTTTGCCAGGCGTTGAAGGGGCACACGCTTCGGAGTACGCTCTCGTCGCTCATAATGACATACCTTCAATCATTGTTTGTAGCTTCTCTAAAGGAATATATGTAGATTCAGATAATGAAAAGTTAGGCGCGACCATCGTTAACGAAAAATCATTTGAAATCATAATAAGTGAACCGTTTGGAGATAGCCCGGTTATGAAGGGCAATATGGGAGAATCAAAATTACTTAGGCTCGGAGCTGGGGAAGGGGTGGTCTATCTGTTGGAAATGACCCCGGCATGAAAATTGAACTAGATAACATTATTCACTAAAAAGAAGATGGTTGTGTTTTCCAAACAATACACGTCACCGACCGGAGCGCCCATGATCATGACCTTGGTCGGACGATATCTCCAACAGGATCATCAACCTAATGGTAGTCGCCGGAAATGAAAGATGCGGGCGGGGATAAACCCCGCCCCTACGAAAACAAGAGAGCTTTTTCTTCGTAGGGGCGGGGTTTATCTCCGCCCGTCTTGAACGCGCGCTACACTGCGCTGATTTGAAATCCGCATTCATTGTGAGAGCCACCCTTCGATGAACGATTCCCGACCGTCCGCCCAGCCCCTCCGCGCGCTGCGCATGATCGCCCGCCTGAACGTGGGCGGGCCGGCCCGCCACGTGGGCTGGGTGACGCTGGGCCTCAAGGACCGCGGCTTCGACCAGCTCCTCCTGGCCGGCCGGGTGGAGGCCGACGAGGACGACCTGGGCCCGGAGCTCAAGGCCCAGGGGCTCAGTTGGGTGGAGATACCCGAGTTGGGGCGCAGCCTGAACCCCTTGCGCGATCTCTCCAGCCTGGCCCGGACGCTCAGGCACATGGCCCGTTTCCGGCCGCACATCATAGAGACCCACACCAGCAAGGCCGGTACCGTGGGCCGGGCGGCGGCCCTGCTCTACCGCCCTTACGCCCGCCTCAAGGGCTGGCCCGCGCCCAAGGTGATCCACACCTTCCATGGCCACACCTTCCACGGTTACTTCGGGCCGTTCATGGGCCGGGTGTTCCTCGCCCTGGAACGCTTCCTGGCCCGCGTCGCCACCTGGCGCATCGTGGTCATCAGCCCCCGGCAATTCGAGGAGATATGCCACGATTTCCAGGTGGGCCGGCCCGAGCAGTTCGTGGTGCTGCGACTGGGCATCGAGCTCGCGCCCTTCGACCGGCCCGAGGCGGGCCGCGCGGCATTTCGCGGCGAACTCAAGGCGGGCGCGGGCGAGTTCCTGGTGGGGGCGGTGGGTCGGGTGGCGGCGGTGAAGAACTACGGCCTCTACGTCCAGGCCGCGGCGGAGCTGGCCAAGGCGCGGCCCGAACTCATGGCCCGGACGCGCTTCCTGCTCATAGGCGGGGGGCTGGCCCCGGAGATGGCCGCGCTTGCCCGACAGGCCCTGGCCCTGGGCCTGGGGGAGCGTTTCGCGCTCATGGGCAACCGCGCCGACCCCGAGGCCTTCCAGCCGGGAATCGACGCCCTGATGATGACCAGCGTGAACGAGGGCACGCCCATCGCCATCCTGGAGGCCGGGGCCTGCGGAAAGCCCGTTATCGCCACCGCCGTGGGCGG
>JAJZPI010000233.1 GCA_021811275.1 Deltaproteobacteria bacterium | reverse complement strand
GGTGACCATAATCTCGGTCAGGTCGGCGAACTGGCTGGCGGTGATGGAGCCGTTGTTTTCGAAGACCAAGGAAACCTCGGCCAGGCTGGTGGCCTTGCGCTTGTCCGAGCCGTTGAAAAGCACGTCCTCCATGTTGTGGCCACGCAGGGTCTTGGCCGATTGCTCGCCCAGCACCCAGCGCACGGCGTCGACCACGTTGGACTTGCCGCATCCGTTGGGACCGACCACGCCGCATAGCCCCAAGGGGAAATCCAGGACCGTGCGGTCGGCGAAGGACTTGAAGCCGGAGATCTCCAGACGGCGTACGCGCATACCTCTCCCCGAGCTTGGGTTCACCCCTTGATAGCAGATGGGCAGGGGCAAGTCAAGAGTGAACACTATATTGAGGGTGCACTGACACAGGGAGCAACTAGATATGGTGTTGCAGGAATTTCTACAAGTTGGCTGGAGTGCACCCTGGCGGAGACTGGGAAGGCAAGAAGGGACGCCCGGGCGCGGTCGCGTCCGGGCGTCCCCAAGTCGAGCCCGATAGGTAGGCCTAGGCCAGCTGCAAAAGCGTGAACTGGGCCAACTGGCTGAAGAGCGAGGCAACTTTGTTAAGCAAAGCCAGCCTGTTGCGCCGCAGGGCTTCATCCTCGGCCATGACCATGACGTCATCGAAGAACTTGTCCACCGGTGCCTTCAGGGCCGAGAGCCCTTGCAGAAAGGCCAGATACTCACCTGCGGCGAAACGGGCCTGGGCCTCGGACTCCAAGGCCTGGAAGGCGGTGAACAGCTCGCGCTCGGCGGCCTCCTGAAAGAGCGCCTCGCTGGGCGGACCTTCCGGAACCTGGGCGGCCTCTTTCCGCAGAATGTTCATAACTCGCTTTAATCCTGACGCCAATGCCGCGAAGTCCGGCATCTTTTTCATGTCAGCCAGGGCCAGGGCCCGGGCCCGCATGGCCACCAGGTCATCCAGGCCGGCGGCCAGCACCGCCTCGGCCACGTCCGTGGGCACGCCCTGGTCGGCCAGCAGGCCACTGGCCCGACCGGCGAAGAACTCCAGGACCTCGGCCTTGACCTCCCCCGCCGGCCTGCCCAGCCAGGGAGCCAGGCCGGCCAGGGCCATGTCCAGGGCCGCGCCCAGGGAGAGCCTAAGCCCCTTCTCGGTCACGATGCGGATGATGGCGATGGCCGCCCGGCGCAGAGCGTAGGGGTCGGCCGCGCCGGTTGGCGACTGGCCGATGCCGAAGAGCCCGCAGATGGAGTCCAGGCGGTCGGCCATGCCCACCAGGGCCCCGATGAGCCCTTCGGGGATGCTGTCATAGGCCGAGGCCGGCTTGTAATGCTCGCGAATGGCCTGGGCCGCCGCCGGGTCCTCACCGTCGCGGCGGGCGTAGTCCTCGCCCACCTGGCCTTGCAGGGAGGGGAACTCCCCCACCATGCCGGTGACCAGGTCGCACTTGGCCAGGCGGGCGGCCCTGATCACCTGCTCCTTGAGTTCCGGGGCCACCATCTCCGCCAGGCCGGCGGCCAGGGCGGCGAAGCGCTCCACCTTCTCGAAGCTGGTGCCCAGCTTGGCGTGATAGGTGACGTTCTTGAGGTCTTCCAAGCGGCTGATGAGCGGACGCTTGGTGTCCTCCCTCAAGAAGAAGCGGGCGTCGGCCAGGCGGGCCCGCAGCACCCGTTCGTGGCCCTGGGCCACCACGGCCATGTCCTTGGCCCGGGTGTTGTTGACCGCGATGAAGGCCGGCAGCAGCCTGCCCGACTCGTCCTCCAAGGGGAAGTAGCGCTGGTGCTCGCGCATGGCGGTGACGATGACCGGCCGCGGCACCTCCAGATATTCCGGCTCGAAGGAGCCCCGGCAGGGCGCCGGCAGCTCCACTAGGTCGGTCACCTCCTCCAAAAGGCCCGCGATCAGCTCCTTCTCCTCGAATGTGCTCTGGATCAGACGGCCGCCGGCGGCCTTGGCCTCGGCCAGGACCTCCCGCTCCACCCGCGCCTTGCGCTTAGCGCGGTCCACCTCCACGAAGGCCAATTCGGGGGTGAGCTGCTCCAGATATTCGCCCGCCAACTCCAACACGATGGCCTCGGGGGCCAGGAAGCGGTGGCCGTAGCTCTGGTAGCCGCTCTTGATGCCGGCCAACTCGAAGGGGATCACCCGATCGTCCAGCAGGGCCAGCAGCCAGTGAATGGGCCGCGCGAAGCGCAATTTCTCCGAACCCCAGCGCATGGCCTTGGGGAAGTGCAGGGCCTGGGTCAGCTCGGGCAGCAGCTCGGAAAGCACCTCGCGGGCCGGGCGGCCCTTGCTGCCCTTCAGGTAGCCCACCCGCGCGCCCTTGTCGCCGGGGATGACCTGGAGCTGGCTTATCTCGATGCCCTGGCTGGCCGCGAAGCCCAGTGCCGCCTTGGTCGGGTTGCCATTGTCGTCATAGGCAGCCTTGAAGGGCGGGCCCAGCACCTGCTCCTGGGCATCGGGCTGTTTGCCGGACAGACCCTTGACCACCACGGCCAGCCGCCGGGGAGTGCCGTAGCTCCTGACCGCCGCCTCGGCCTGGCCGGCTGTGAGCAGGCGGGCCTCCACCAACTTCACGCGGGCCAGCTCGGCCATCTGCTCAATGGCCGGCTTGACGAAGCGGGCCGGCATCTCCTCGCAGCCGATCTCGAAGATGAGTTCCGCCATTAGGCCACCTCCCTCTTCTGCTGGCTCAGGAGCGGGTGGCCCATCTCCTCGCGCTGCTTCACGTAGGCCTCGGCGGCCCGGCGGGCCAAGTCGCGGATGCGGCCGATGTAGCTGGTCCGCTGGGTGACGCTGATGGCCCCGCGCGCGTCGAGCAAATTGAAGGTGTGGGAGCACTTCAGGCAGAAGTCGTAGCCCGGCATCACCAAGCCCAGGCCCAAAAGCCGCTTGGCCTCCTTCTCATATAGGTCGAAGAGCTGCCAGAGCATGGCGACGTCGGCCTGCTCGAAGTTGTAGGTGGAGTGCTCCCACTCGCCCTTATGGTGCACGTGGCCGTAGCTCACCCCCGGCGTCCAGACCAGGTCGTAGACGTTGTTGACCTGCTGGAGGTACATGGCGATGCGCTCCAGGCCGTAGGTGATCTCAATGCTCACCGGGTCCAGGTCGATGGAGCCGGCCTGCTGGAAATAGGTGAACTGGGTGATCTCCATGCCGTCCAGCCAGACCTCCCAGCCCAAGCCCCAGGCCCCCAGGGTGGGCGACTCCCAGTCGTCCTCCACGAAGCGGATGTCGTGCTCCAGGGGGTCGATGCCAAAGGCCCGGAGCGAGTCCAGGTAGAGGTCCTGCACGTTCAAGGGCGAGGGCTTCAGGATGACCTGATATTGGTAGTAGTGCTGGAGGCGGTTGGGGTTCTCGCCGTAGCGGCCGTCGGTCGGGCGGCGGCTGGGCTCCACGTAGGCCACCTTCCAGGGCTCGGGGCCCAGCACCCTGAGCAGGGTGTGGGGGTTGAAGGTGCCCGCCCCCACCTCAATATCGTAGGGTTGGCCGATGAGGCAGCCCTGGTCGGCCCAGTAGCGCGTCAGGGCCATGATCAATTCTTGGAAGCTCAAGCCTTTCACGACGTTCACCCCTCTAAAGCGCGATGTGTCACGTGGGCCGATGGCGGCCCATTTCAGG
>JAJZPI010000066.1 GCA_021811275.1 Deltaproteobacteria bacterium | reverse complement strand
CCTCCTTCAACCAGACCGCCGAACAAATCACCGGCTACCGCCGGGAGGAGGTGCTGGGCCGCCACTGCTGGGAGATTTTCCGCTCCGACCTCTGCCAGGCCAGCTGCCCCCTGCGCACCACCTTGGAGAGCGGCATCACCCGCATGGACCAGGACGTGCGCATCCTGGACAAGAAGGGCGCGCGCCTGGGCATCCTGGTCAACTGCAGCGTGGTGCGCGACCGCGATGGCGCGGTGGTGGGGGCGGTGGAGACCTTCCGGCCGGTGGGCGGGCTGGGGGTGCTGATGGAGAGCGAATGCCGTCAGCGCGGCACTTTCGACGACATCATCGGGGTCAGCCCGGCCATCCGCCGCCTCTTCGACCTGCTGCCGGACCTGGCCGCCTCCGACGCCAGCGTGCTGCTCCTGGGCGAGAGCGGCACCGGCAAGGAACTCTTCGCCCGGGCCATCCACCATCAATCGCCGCGGCGCGACGGCCCCTTCGTGGCGGTGAACTGCTCGGCCCTGGCCGAGACCCTGCTGGAGTCGGAGATGTTCGGCCACGAGAAGGCGGCCTTCACCGGGGCGGTGCGCTCCAAGGTGGGGCGCTTCGAGCTGGCCAAGGGCGGCACCCTTTTCCTGGACGAGATCGGCGAACTCAAGCCCGAATTGCAGGTCAAGCTGTTGAGGGTGCTGGAGCAGCGGGTCTTCGAGCGGGTGGGCGGCACCCGCCTGATCCCCATGGACGCGCGCATCATCAGCGCCACCAACAAGGACCTCAAGGAGGCCCTGCGGCGGGGCGAGTTCCGCGACGACCTCTACTACCGCCTGCGCACCGTGCCCCTGACCATTCCTCCCCTGCGCCAGCGGCGCGAGGACATCGTGCCCCTGGTCAACCACTTCCTTTCCAAGCTCAACGCCAAGACCGGCAAGGAGGTCCGCTCCGTGGACCCCAAGGTGCTCAACCTGTTCATGGAATACTCCTGGCCGGGCAACGTCCGCGAGCTGGAGAGGGTGTTGGAGCACGCCTACGTCTTCGTCAAGGGCCCGGTCATCTTCGCCAAGAATCTCCCGCCCTTCGACGAGTTCGGCCAGGATGGGCCCGAGGCCTCTGAAATCGTCCCGGCGGCGGGCGAGGGCCCGGAGGAGGCCGAGCGCATCCGGGCCGCCCTGGTCCGGGCCAGCGGCCGGCGGGCCCTGGCCGCCCGGGAGCTGGGCCTAAGCCGCACCTCCCTATGGCGGCGCATGAAGTCCCTGGGGCTGGCCTGACGTTTCATAAGCGTTTCATCAACGTTTCAGATTTGCCCAGCGCCCGGGTCTGGGGAGAATTTCCCATTATTTTTTCTAGTTAACCCTTGCGCTCCACCGCCGCCCGTCCGATGCCGGCGTTACAGGGGCTGAAACATATCCCTCCCGCCCGCAGGGTCTCTGGCAAATAAGTTCATATAATCGAAATGTTATGCCGTTGGCCCCCGCCTTGCAACCGGATGTGTCGAAACGCCGCGGCCCGCCGGGCCGCTCCAGGCAACCATCCAGAGGCGGAGGGAAAAGTGAAACCTGCCAACATCGATCTGGACGAGATCATCGAGCACTACCCGGGACGGCCGGACTACCTGATCTTTTTGTTGCAAGACATCCAGGCGGCCTTCAATTACATCTCGCCCGAGGCCCTCCAGCTGGTCTGCGACCACACCGGGGTGCCCTTGAGCCAGGCCTACGCCGTGTCCACCTTCTACCAATCCTTCAGCCTGGAGCCCAAGGGGGAGCACGAGATCAAGGTCTGCCTGGGCACCGCCTGCCACTTGAAGGGCGCTCCCCGCCTGGTGGAGGAACTGGAGCGACGACTGGGAGTCTCTCCCGGAGGCACCACCGACGACCTCAAATACAGTCTGGAGACGGTCAACTGCCTGGGCGCCTGCGCCTTGGCCCCGGTGATGGTGGTCGACGAGAAGTACCAGCCCAGCGTAACCACCAAGAAACTCGACAAGGTGCTGGGCGAGCTGCAACAGGATTAGGGACGAGGAGAGAAACATGAGCAAGGCAAAGGCCGAAGCCAAGGCGCAAGACGCTCGCCTGGCTTCCGCGGCGGACCTGGAGGCCCTGCGCCAGCGGCTGATCCAGGACCAGGACCCGGACCGTCCCGAAATTATCGTATGCCACGGCACCGGCTGTCTGGCCAACGGCAGCCCCGAGGTGGCCGAGGCTCTGAAAAAGGCCATCAAGGCCTCGGGCCTGGACGCCAAGGTGGTGCCGGGCATCAAGGCCACCGGTTGTCACGGCTTCTGTTCGCGCGGCCCCCTGGTGGTGGTGCGTCCCCAGGGCCTGTTCTACCAGCGGGTGCAGGCATCGGACGTGGACGAGATCGTGCAAACCACCCTGGTGGAGGGCCAGGCGGTGGAGCGGCTGCTCTACAAGGATCCGGTCAGCAAGGAGGCCATCACTCTGGAGCAGGACATCCCCTTCTACAAACATCAGAAGCGGGTGGTGCTGCGCAACATCGGCAAGGTGGACCCCACCGACATCAACGACACCATCGCTCGCGGCGGCTACCTGGCCCTGGCCAAGGCCCTGTTCGCCATGACCCCGGAACAGGTGGTGGCAGAGGTCGAGAAGTCCGGCCTGAGGGGCCGGGGCGGCGCCGGCTTCCCCACCGGCCGCAAATGGAAAAGCGCCCTGGCGGCCATCAAGAAAAAGGGCCGCCCGGTCTACGTGGTGGTCAACGGCGATGAGGGCGACCCCGGGGCCTTCATGGACCGCACCATTATGGAAGGCGACCCCCACGCCGTGCTGGAGGGGCTGATCCTGGGGGCCTACGCCCTGGGCGCCCACCAGGGCTTTCTCTATGTTCGCGCCGAGTATCCGGTGGCCATCAAGCACCTGACGATCGCCATGGAACAGGCCCGGGCCCTGGGTCTCCTGGGAGAAAACATCCTGGGCTCGGGCTTCTCCTTCGACGTGCAAGTCAACCGCGGCGCCGGGGCCTTCGTCTGCGGCGAGTCCACGGCCCTGTTCACCTCCATCGAGGGCCGGGCCGGCGAACCCAAGCCCAAGTACGTGCGCTCGGTCGAGGAGGGCCTCTGGGGCCGGCCCACGGTGCTCAACAACGTCGAAACCTGGGCCAACGTGCCCCAGATCATCGAGAATGGCAGCGAGTGGTTCGCCGGCCTGGGCGCGCCCAACTCCACGGGCACCAAAGTCTTCTCCCTGGTGGGCAAGGTCAACAACGTGGGCCTGGTCGAGGTGCCCATGGGCATCCCGCTCAAAGAGATCGTCGAGACCCTGGGCGGCGGGGTGCCCGGCGGCGAGCCCTTCAAGGCGGTGCAGACCGGCGGCCCCTCGGGCGGTTGCCTGCCCTACTCCCTGAAGGACACCCCGGTGGACTTCGACTCCCTGACCAAGGCCGGCTCCATGATGGGTTCCGGCGGCATGATCGTCATGGACCGCCGCGACTGCGTGGTGGACATCGCCCGCTATTTCCTGCGCTTCTTGGAGGAGGAATCCTGCGGCAAGTGCATTCCCTGCCGCCTGGGCATCCAGCGCATGCGCGAGATGTGCGACGGCTTCAGCCGGGGCGAGGGCAGCGAGGCCGACATCGCCGAACTCAAGAGCCTGGCCCGGGCCATCCAGGACGGCTCGCTCTGCGCCCTGGGCGGCAGCTCCCCCAACCCGGTGCTGACCACCCTGCAATACTTCGAGGACGAGTATCTGGCCCACATCAGGGACCACAAATGCCCGGCCGGCGTATGCAAGGCCCTCATCACCTACAGCATCGACCGGGACAAGTGCACCGGCTGCATGGCCTGCGCCCGGGCCTGCCCCCAGAAGTGCATCAGCGGGCAGAAAAAGAAGCCCCACGCCATCGACGCCGCCCGCTGCATCCGCTGCGGCATCTGCATGGAGTCCTGCAAGTTCCAAGCGGTGCAGGTCCAGTGAGAGGGAAAGGAAAGAGCAATGGTTAGCTTCAAGATAAACGGCCAGGCGGTGCAGGCCGAGCCCGGCTGGACCGTGCTGGAGACCGCCCGCCACCACGGCATCCACATCCCCACCCTCTGCTATCATGAGGCCGTGGAGGCCAGCGGAGCCTGCCGCCTGTGCGTGGTGGAGGTCAAGCAGGGCGACTGGTCCAAGATCGTCATCTCCTGCATGTACCCGGTGGCCGAGGGCATAGAGATCCTCACCGAGAGCGAAAGGGTCAAGAACGTCCGCCGCTGGATCCTGGAGATGCTCCTGGCCGAATGCCCGGGCAGCAAGGACATCCGCGAACTGGCCGCCCAATACGGCGTGAACTCCACGCGCTTTACGCCCCACCACCCCGACGAGCAGTGCATCCTCTGCGGGCTGTGCGTGCGGGTCTGCAAGGAGGTGGTGGGCGTCAACGCCATCTCCACCGTGGGACGCGGCGTGCACAAGAAAATCGGGTCGCCCTACATGGAGCCCTCCGAGGCCTGCGTGGCTTGCGGCTCCTGCGTGACCGTCTGCCCCACCGGGGCCATGCGGGCCAGGATCGACGCCGTGCGCGGCGAGCCCAAGGTCCAATTGGCGCCTCAGGCCAAGTGAGGAGGATTGCCATGGCCAACGACAGCAAGATTGGTGTGTTTCTCTGCGACTGCGGCCAGCGCATCGCCCCGTTGGTTGACCTGCAGGCGCTCAAGGAAAAGCTTGAGACCGAGCCGGGGGTGGCCTTCGTGGGGCGCGAGCCCTACTCCTGCCTGGCCCCCGGCCTGGAGGGCATCAAGAAGGCGGTGCGCGAGCAGGGCCTGGAACGCGTGGTGGTGGCAGGCTGCGAGGCCCGGCTTATGCTCAAGAAGTTCGAGCAGCAGCTGGGCGAGACCGGCCTAGAGGAGGGCCAGATCGACATGGTCAACCTCCGCGGCCACGTGGCGGCGGTGCACGATCTCTCCCCCGAGGAGATGGCCGACAAGGCCGCCAAGCTCATATTCGCCGCTGCGGCCGGGCTTCAGGCTCTGACCCCCTCGCCCAAGGAGAAGGTGGACTTCAACGGCCCGGTGATGATCCTGGGCGGAGGCATAGCCACCTACTCCGCAGCCCAGGAGCTCTTGCGCCAGAACATCGAGTGCATCCTGGCGGTCCAGACCGACGAGTACCAGGACGAGCTGCGCATGCTCCACGAGCACTACCCCGGCGAGCGCCACTACTACGAGCGCATGGAAGCCATCATGGCCGAGGTGGACGGGAGCGAGCTGGTGAGGCGCATCACCGTGGGCGAACTCAAGAGCCTGACCGGCCGCACCGGCAACTTCACCGTCACCTTCATTTCACCCGATGACGGCCTGCCCCGCATCTATCACGCCGGGGCGGTCATCGCCTGTCTTGACGGCCAGATGCTCAACCAGGGCAACAATTTCGGCCACGACGGCAAGACCGTCATCTGCCACACCGAGGCCGAGGAGATGATCTGGACCACCGGGGTGCCCAGTGGGCGCATCGTTTTCTGGATCAACGACTACGAGGCCGGGCACCCGGAGTTCGCCTATCTGGCGGCCCGCACGGCTTGGTCCATGGCCCGCTACATGCGCGAGCACTCGCCGCTCACCAAGGTTACGATCCTGCACAACCACCAGATGGCGGTGCCGCTCTCGGCCGGGGAACGCAAGCTTGGGCGCGAGCTCGGCATCACCTGGATCCCCTATGACGGGGCCCTGCGCCCCACGGTGCAGGCGGGCTACATAACCTTCTGCGACCCCCTGCTCTGCACCGAGCAGGAATTGGCCTGGGACAAACTGATCCTCTCTCCGCGCCGCTCGGTGGGCCTGGAGGTGACCAAGGTGGCCCGCGTCCTGGGCATGGAGCCCAAGGACGGGCATTTCCTGGAGCAGCACCACGCCAAGGTGCGGCCGGAGATGCAAGGGCGCGACGAGGCCTTCCTGGCCGGCAGCGCGCGCTATCCCTGCGACCTGCACGAGGCCTTGCGCCAGGGCCGGCGGGCGGCCCAGAAGACCGCCGAGATCGTGCACAAGGCCAAGGCCGGCGAACTCTACGCCCCGCGCATGGTCTGCGTGGTGGACCAAAGCCTGTGCGTGGGCTGCGGCCTGTGCAAGGAGATCTGCGACTGCGGCGGCATCGAGCCGGTGGAAGGCCCCGGCGGCAACATCCCCCGCCATGTGGACCCCATGGTCTGCACCGGCGGCGGCACCTGCGCCGCGGCCTGCCCCTATCACGCCCTGACCCTGCAGAACAACAGCACCGCCCAGCGCGAGGCGCGAGTGGCCGAGTTGGCCCGCCGCCTGGGGCCCCAGGAGGCGGTGGCCTTCGGCTGCGCCTGGGGCGGCCTGGCCGCCGCCGACAACGCCGGGGTCAAGGGCCTCAAGTACGACCCCCGGATCTACCTGCTCAGGGTGGGCTGCATCGGCCAGCTCGACCCCTCGGTCATGGCCCGGGCATTTCTCGACGGCGCGCCGGGGCTCCTGCTCATCGGCTGCCCGCCCGAAGACTGCCACCACTCCTACGGCCTGGACCACACCTGGGCACGGGTGAACCTCATCAAGAAGCTCCTGGGGCTTTGCGGCCTGGACCGCCGGCGTATCGCCCTGGCCCACGCCGACTTGAACCAGCCGGAGCAATACATCCGGGCCGCCGAGGGGTTCGTGCGCCTCTTGGCCGAGCTGGGCCCCGTGGAGCGCGACCCGCTGACCATGGAACGCCTCCAGGGCCTCTACGACACGGTCAACAACGCCCGCGTGCGCTGGGTGCTGGGGGCCAACCTGCGCCGTCCCTGGGAGGAGGTCTATCCCGGCGACCAACGCAACGCCATGTCCTTCGACAAGAGCTTCATGGACCTGATCAGCGAGGAGTTCGTGGGCGTGCGCATGACCCAGCTGATGCGCAAGCAGAGCCAGCCCATGGTTCTGGGCGAACTCTCGCGGGCCCTCAAGGAAGACGAATCCAAGTTGGTGGACAAGCTGCGGGAAATGGTTTCCGAGGGTATCATCACCCGCATCCACAAGGGTGGCATAGCCCACTATTCGCTACGTTGATACGACCGCTACGCCTTGCCGCGGCGGGCCGCTGATCCGGCCCGCCGCGGCATTAAAGCCCGTAAGGGAGCATTGCCTTGAACGAACAGCTTGCAACGAACCAGCATCACGGGGGTGATCCGGCCCCCGGCGAGGTCTTCCTGGTCCACGCCATGACCCCGCAAAACCTGGGCGTGCTGCCCGAGCCGGCCTGCGCGGCCAAGGCCCGGGGGGCCTGCGGCGATGAGATCGAGCTTTACCTGCGGGTGGAGGAGGGCCGAATCACGGCCGTGCGTTTCCTGCCCCAGGGCTGCCTGCACACCATCGCCTGCGGCAGCGTCCTGACCGGCCTGGTCAGCGGCCAGACCCTGGACCTCGCCGCCGGGATTCGCCCCGAGCAGGTGGAAGAGGCCTTGGGAGGGCTGCCGAGAGAGCACCGCCACTGCGCCGTGGTGGCGGTGGCAGCCCTGAAATCGGCCATACGCCGCCACCGCGAGGACCTGCATAGTCCCTGGAAAAGGCTCTACCAGAGAGATTGATTTTTTTATCGGCCGGCCTTGAAACTTAGGCCGAAGCCGCCAACCGCGGCAGGCGCTCGAGCAGGTCCCGGGCCTCGCCCCGGCCCGGCCGCAGGGGCAGCTGGCCCATGGTGCCCAGCCCCTGATAGACGCGGCGGAAGACGCCGGGGGCCAGGGGGCTGGAAACGGCGGTGTTGATGCGCGGGTCGAGGGAGGCCAGGCGGCGCAGAAGTTCCGGTGCGGCCAGCCCCTTGCTCTGGTCGTCGACCACCACCAAGTCGGGCGGCTCCAGGGCGGCCTGCTCCAAGGCCTGCCCGGAGTTGGTGGCCCAACTCAGCCTGACCGCGCCCTTGCCATCCAAAAAGACGGCGAAGGAGACAAAGGAGGTGGGACAGGCGGTCACCACCAGTACGGAGAACATTTTCACCTCCCAAAGGCTGGGCCGAACGGAAAAGGGCGGAGGAGGGCCAGCTCGGTGATGCCGGCCTCTCCCCCACCCACCCGCGGAGGAGATTTGGGTTCGGACGCCTCGGGCAAGAACCAAAAACAACTATATACCTAATTTTTGTAGTGTCAATAGGTGATTTTACTCAAACTCAACCCCCTCGCCTCCCCGCCCACGGTCTGGATCTGAAATTAGTCTTTACGATGAGTTGGTTCGCTTGCCCCGAACGAGGGCGGCTGGCCCCTAGCGGCCCGCAGGCGGGTGGGTCAGTTTGAATCCGCCCTCCGGGCCGGGCTCCAGGCGGGAATTGGCCCGCCAGGCCGGGCCACCCTCGGCCGGGAAGTCGGCGCGCTGGAAGCAGCCCCGGCTCTCGCGACGGGCCAGGCTGGCGCTGAGCAGGGCCCGCAGGAAAAACAGCCCGGCCTCCAGGCCTCCTCCCCGGCCACCCTCCGGCCGGGGCTCCATCCCCTCCGCCAGGCCTTGCAATTCGGCGAGTCCCTGGCGCAACCCGGCCTCCTCGCGCACCACTCCCGCCCTTTGCCAGGCTATCTCCCGCAGCCGGGCCAGAGCCTCCCGCCGCGCGGGCTCCGGGTCGGCCGGCCCCGCCGGGGGGCGCTCAAGGCGCTCCGGCGCGGGAGAAGCGGCGCGGGACAGGGCCAACCCGGCGGCCGAGCGTCCGGCCAGGCGACCGAAGACCAGGCATTCGGTCAGGGCGTTGCCCCCTCGGCGGTTGGCCCCGTGCAGGCCCCAGACCACCTCGCCGCAGGCGAATAGCCCCGCCAGGCCGGTGGCGGCCTGGCTGTCCACGGCCACCCCGCCCTGGCAGAAGTGGGCCCCCGGGGCCACCCGCGCCGCCCGCCGGCGGAAATCGAAGCGGTAGTGCCGGAACATGGCCAGGGGGTAGCGCCCCCAATATTCGTCGGGCACCCCGGTGTAGTCCATGCGCACCGGCCCCTCCTGACAGGCCCGGTGCACCACCAGGGCGAAGGAGTCGCGCAGGCGCATGATGGCCTGGTCGAGGCTGTCCAGGCCATGGGCGGCGGCCAGGTCGCGGCCCTGGTGGTCCAAAAGCCGGCACTGGGGGGGATAGGGGGGGTAGAGCATGACCCGGGGCAGTCCGGGCTCCTCCAGGACCAGCGGATAGAATTGCACGAACTCCATGTCCCACAGGGGCAGTCCGGCCTGCCAGGCCAGATGGTAGCCCTGGCCCAAGGCCCCCCGCTGGTTGTCGTTGCGCGCGAAGATCGCCCCCGCCCCGCCGCAGGCCAGCACCGCCGCCCCGCAGGGAATCCGCCAGGCCTGTCCCTGGCGATCCAGGCCCTCCACCGCCGCCAAGCGTCTTCCCTCCCTCACCAGGCGGGTGGCCTGGAAGCCGGGCCAGACCCGGAGGCCGGGTTGCCCGCGCAGGTGGCCGGCCAGGGCCCGCATCATTTCAGCCCCGCGGAACACGTCCTGGCGCGAGGGGCGGAAGGCGTGGGCCGCCATCTCCTCGCTCAGCGCCAGCCCGGCCGGCTTGAGCCAGGCGAAGGTCTCGCGGGCGTTTTCGGCCACCGCGGCCAGCATGGCGGGCCGGTTTAGCCCCTTGCCGATCTCCAGGGTGTCCTCGATATAGCGCTCGGGAGGGTAGCTGGCGGTGGGTCCGGCGAAGACGGCGTTGCTCAGGGCGGAGTTGCTGCCCAGGCCCAGGCCCAGCCGGTCCAGGACCAGCACTTCAGCGCCGCTCTCCAGGGCGGAGAGGGCGCAGGTCACTCCGGCCAGGCCGGCGCCGACGATCACCACGAGCGGGGCGGTCATGGCTGTTCACCTCCGGGTGTTCGGTTCCAGCCTAACGCCCGGGAGGGGCCAGAGGCAAGGCCCGAGAAGACCGGGCCAAGAACATGAGGGGTCTGGAGGACTAATGCCAAGTTGCATCATTCAAAGCCGTCCGTGGCTTTGAAAGCTCGCTGGTCGGGCCAAAGCGGGTTTTTGCCCTACCTGGCGAGCGCTTGCGCGCTCGGCGGGCCATCCCCGGGGTCCCCAGCCAATTTTTGGCTGGGGTGAGCGGGGTCCCCAGCCAACCTGTTGGCCGGGGTGGGCCGGGGCCCGCATGCCAACCAAGCGTTCAAAGTTATCCTTTGAACGCTTGGTTAACATGAACGCTAATTGGCATGACGCCGGTAAAAAAAGAAGGCGGGGCTGAACCCCGCCCTCTGTCAGGCTATATGAGCATCCGGCAGCCTTTGGGCGAGCCCGCGACGGGAGCGGACAAGGCGGGGATATCGGAAAGGCGCTGTCGACCCGCCTTGCCCTGCCGGGGATACCCGGCCTAGGCCACGGCGACCTGTTGGGGGGCCTGCGGCTTGGCGGCGCGGCGGGGCTTCTGCTGCTGCTCCAGACCGGGCACCACCAGTTGCAGGGCGTCGCGGTCGGCCAGAAGCTCGCGGAAAAGCTGGTTGTTGAGCTGGTGGCCAGACTTGAAGGCCGTAAAACCGCCCAGCACCGGCCGTCCCAACAGGGCCAAGTCGCCCAGGAAGTCCAGGACCTTGTGGCGCACGAACTCGTCCGGGAAGCGCAGGCCGTCGTCGTTGAGCACGCGGTAGTTGTCCACTATCACGGCGTTGTCCAGGGAGCCACCCAGGCCCAGGTTTTTCTCGTGCAGGGCGCGGATGTCGGAGAGAAAGCCGAAGGTGCGGGCCCGGCTGATGTTTTTCTCGTAGCCGCGCTCGGAAAGCGAGAAGTCCATCTGCTGGCGGCGGATGGCCGGGTGGTCGAACTCG
Source organism: Deltaproteobacteria bacterium (assembly GCA_021811275.1). Classification (GTDB taxonomy): domain Bacteria; phylum Desulfobacterota; class Desulfarculia; order Desulfarculales; family Desulfarculaceae; genus JACRDC01. The sequence goes on along the minus strand of JAJZPI010000066.1, from coordinate 9,824 downwards.
ATGGTGAAATCGACCTTGAGGGCGTCCGAGGGGGCCACGCTGACCGTCTTGTCGCCCTCACTCATGCTCATCTCCCGGCGGACCTTGTAGAACTGGCGGGCCTTGGCCTGGGAGGTGAGGCCGGCGCTCTTGATGAGGAAGACGAAAGGCGCGGCCGAGCCGTCCATGATGGGCACTTCGGGGGCGTCCACTTCGATAAGGACGTTGTCAACGCCCATGCCGGCCAAGGCCGAGAGCAGGTGCTCCACCGTGGAAACGGTGAGGCCATCGCTGCCCAGGGTGGTGGAAAAGCGGGTGTCCACCACGTGGTTGACGTCGCCGGGGATCAGCGGCGAGCCGGGCCGGTCGGTGCGCTTGAAGACCACGCCGGTATCTGGCTCCACCGGGCGCAGGCAGAGATTGACCCTGCGGCCGGAATGCAGACCGATGCCGGTGCAGTTGACGGGGCGGCTCAGGGTGCGCTGGAATAGTTGCATGGGGGAAATCGCCTCCACCGGGTTGAGCACGCGGTCCTTAAGGTCCCCACCTGGTTCCGCGTCGCCCATCAATAAGCAAGTAGTATGCCATTCCCCCGGCGGAGGCGTCGCGGCCTGGCGAGGCAACAAACCGTAATTATTAACGATAAATCATAAGGGCCTTGAGGTGGGCTCAACTTTTGGAGAACGTGGCGCGTTGTGTGGCAATTAGCACACACCGCCGGTCAGGCTGTGTCAAAGAGCCCACGAAGCCCGGCCTCCAGGGAGGCCCTCTCCAGGTCCTCGGGATAATTGACGTTGAGGAAGCTCAAGCCCTCCGGGTCCAAGGCCTGGACCTCCGCGCGGGGCATGATCGTGGCCCCAGTCGCCCCAAGCAGGGCCCTCACCCGGCCCTCGCCGCGCTGCAAGAGACGCATGACGGCAGGCAGGCAGGAACGGGAGTAGTAGGCCAGGAGCGGCTCCGGCCAGCGCGAGCCCATGGGGGCCAGGGCCTTGCACCGACCGTGCCCGCGGGCCAGGGCCCTGAGCAGTTCCACCCGCACCAAGGGCAGGTCCACGGCCATCACCACGAATCCCGGGGCAGGGCTGTCCAAGAAGGCGGTGGCCAGGGCCGCCAGGGGGCCTCGTCCCGGCCAGCGGTCGGCCAGAATGGCGTGGGGCAGATCGGCGCAGGCCAGCACATCATTGGTGGAAATGATGATGCGGGGGCAGACCTGGCCCAGAGCGGCCAGGGCCAGGTCGATGAGCCGGCGGCCGGCCAGCTTCCGGAAGGGCTTGCCGCCGCCCAGCCGGCTGCCGGGTCCTCCGGCCAGCAGCAGGCCCCAGGGCTCCTCGCTCTCCACCTAGGCCTCGCGGCTCATGGGCGAATTGCCCACCGGCTCCAGCACCGCCTCGGCCTGGACTCCGCGCGCCAGGTAGATCGCGCAATGGGCGCAGGGGCCGGGGCAAAGGGTGGCGGCCTGCTCGCGAATGTCGTAGCAGCGGCGGTGGGGCTCTTGGTAGGCGGCGCAGGAGGCGCGTTCGGGGCAGGCGAAGACGTTCCAGCAGGGGGCCATCACCAGCAGGTTGCGCAGGCAGGCCAGGGTGAAGCCGCGCTCGTGTATCAGATGGTTGATGCGCTGGATCTGGGCCACCTCGAAGGCGGAATAGATCCGGTTGTTGGTGCGTTGCTCGCGTCGGGGCTTGATGAAGCCCTCTTTCTCATACTCGCGGATGCGCTTCTGGGAGAGGTTGACGGTGCGGGAGACATCGTTGATCAGAAACATGGGCCGCCCTCGGCGCGTGGAGGTGTATAAGAAATTAGGTGTAAGTGGCCAGTTGATAGCACACCCCCTGGGGGCGAGGCAAGGATTATCCGGCTGAACGCCCTTGCACCCCCTCCGGAAGGCAAACGCACAAATAATCGCCCGCCTCGTTGACAAAGTATTAGTACCTGGTAGATTTTGTGGCAACGACCCTTTAGCCGCGATCATGCATCAGCCTCTTGGGCGCGCCCGCGCCACAGCTCAGCTTGCAAGTTTAGGCTTTTCGGGCCGGCAGTGCTCTCCATTTGGTAAGGAGAGCGGTTACTTTCTTTTGGAGTGTGATAAGTGAGCAAGAAGATCTACGTTGGGAACCTGCCCTGGAGCGCCACCGATTCCTCGATTCGCGACCTGTTCGCCCGCCATGGCGAGGTCATCAGCGCGCGCGTCATCACCGACCGTGACACCGGCCGGTCGCGGGGCTTCGGCTTCGTGGAGATGGACAGCGAGGCCGCTGACTCTGCCATCAAGGCCCTGAACGGGACCAACCTCGATGGCCGCCCCTTGCGCGTCAACGAGGCCGAGGAGCGCCAGCGCGGTGGTGGTGGCGGCGGCGGCGGCCGTCAGCAGCGCGGCGGCTGGTAGGCAGGCGGCCGTAATCGGCAGACCGACCTAGCGAACGCCGGCCCCGCCTCGGGCTAGCCCGAGGCGGGGCCTCTTTTTTTCAAGGACCACGGCTTCCCTTCCCCAACCCGGCCGCGCTCCGCGAATCCCTTACTTTAAGGAACCAAATGTCCCCGATTTCCTTCGATCAGCTCGGCGTTGCCGAGCCGCTTTTGCGTGCCCTGACCGGCCTGGGCTATCAGACCCCGACCCCCATCCAGGCCCAGTCAATACCTCTTCTGCTGGAGGGCCGCGACCTCATGGGCTGCGCCCAGACCGGCACCGGCAAGACCGCGGCCTTCGCGCTGCCCATCCTGCAAAGGCTGGCGGCCGAAAAGCGCGGCCCCGCACCCCGTTCGGCCCGGGTTCTGGCGCTCACGCCCACCCGCGAGCTGGCGGTGCAAATTTACGAGAGTTTCCTAGCCTATGGCCGCTACCTCCACTTCAAGGCGGCCGTGGTCTACGGCGGCGTGGGCCAGACCCCCCAGGTGCGGGCCCTCTCCCGCGGCATCGACGTGCTGGTGGCCACCCCGGGCCGGCTGCTGGACCTCATGGGCCAGGGCCACCTGCGCCTGGACCAGACCGGGGTCTTCGTGCTCGACGAGGCCGACCGCATGCTCGACATGGGCTTCCTGCCCGACATCAAGCGGGTGCTGGCCGTCCTGCCCCGGCGGCGGCAAACCCTTTTCTTCTCGGCCACCATGGCTCCCGAGATCGCCCGCCTGGCGGACGGCATGGTCAGCAACCCGGTTAAGGTGGCGGTGACCCCGGTGGCCACCCCGGTGGAGCTGATCGCCCAGAAAGTGCTCTTCGTGGCCCAGGCCGACAAGCGCGCGCTTCTGAACCGGATGCTCCAGGACGTCACCGTTACCCGGGCCCTGGTCTTTACCCGCACCAAGCACGGTGCAGACCGCGTGGTCAGGCAATTGGACCAGATACAAGTGTCGGCCGAGGCCATCCACGGCGACAAGTCCCAGAACGCCCGCCAGTCGGCCCTGAACAAGTTCCGCCAGGGGCGCACCCGGGTCCTGGTGGCCACGGACATCGCCGCCCGCGGCATCGACGTGGAGGGAGTTTCCCACGTCATCAACTATGATTTGCCCAACCAGCCCGAGAGCTACGTGCACCGCATCGGCCGCACCGGCCGGGCCGGGGCACGGGGCCAGGCCATCTCCTTCTGCGACCGCCAGGAGCGCTCCTTCCTGCGTGACATCGAGCGACTGATCCGCAAGGCGGTGCCGGTGGAGGAGAACCATCCTTACCACCAGCGCCCGGTCGAGAGGGCCGCGGCGGGCGGCGAGGCCAACGGCGGCCCGGCCCGCGCCGGCCAGCGCAGCCGCCGTCCCCAGGGCCGCGCGCAAACTCACTCGCAAGGCCGTGGCCAGGGGCGTCCCTCCAACCGCCATCAAGGCGCGCGAGCCGCGTCTCTTGCCTGAAAAAGAGGGGTCCTGCCTGGGGGTGCGCTTCTACCGCGCCGGCCACAGCGCCATCCGCCGGTTGAAGCATGACCACGCCCCCTTGAATTTCGGCTTCCGGGTGTGGACCGCAAGCTGGGTGCTTATGAAGTACCTCGAGGACCAGCGCCTGCCTCGGGGGCTGAAGGTCATGGAGGTGGGCTGCGGCTGGGGCCTGGCCGGCATTTTTTGCGCCAAGTCCCTGGCCGCCGCCACCACCTGCGTGGACGCCGACCCGGAGGTCTTCCCCTTCCTGCGGGCTCATGCCGAGCTGAACCAGGTGGAGGTCAAGACCCTGCTCAAGCGCTTCGAGGACCTGGACGAGCACGACCTGGCCGGCACCGACCTGCTCATCGGCGCCGACATCTGCTTCTGGGACGAGATGAGCGCCCCGCTCTTGGGGCTGATCGGCCGGGCGCTGACGGCCGGGGTGCGGCTGGTGCTCATCGCCGACCCCGGGCGTTCCAGTTTCGAGGAGCTGGCCGCCCGGGCGGGGCGAGAGTACGGGGGCGGCACCGTGACCTTCTCCGTGCGCCAGCCCCACCCCATCCAGGCCCGGCTCCTGCGCGTGTCCCCCCCACCTCCGTCCCGCTAGGCCCTTCGCCGAAGCCTCCGCCATTGACCCCTCAGCGGGGAAATGAAATAGTTGAAGGACAGGCATCGCCGGAAAGGCACGCGGCGATATTACCGCCAGCCCCGGAGGTGACAGCTTGGGCCAACTCCTCCGCCACCGCTCGCCGTGGTTGGTCGTGCTCCTCCTCCTGGCGACGACCCCGGCCGGGGCCCAGAGTTCGTCCTCCGCTCCGGCGCCCGGGCTGTCCGCCGGGTCGCAATCGCCCGCCGTAGTCACCATCTTCTGGCGGCCGGGGTGCCCCCACTGCGAACAGGAGAAGGACTTCCTCGCCCGCCTGGCCCGCGAGAACCCCGACCTGCGCCTCCGCGCCCTGAACCTCGCGGACCCCGCCGCGCGCAGGCTCTATGACGATCTCACCGCCCGCCTGAACCTTCCGCGGGTGGCCCCCATCACATTCATCGGCAACCGCTACCTGGTGGGCTTTGCCGGGGAGTCCTCCAGCGGGGCCGAGATCAGGCGGCTGCTCACCACCGACGAGGCCCGCCTGGAGCTGGACCAGGTGCTGGCCTTGCCCGAGGGCCGGGGCTTGCAGCCCGAAGGCTCCTGCGAGGTCGGCCCGGGCAGCGCCTGCGTCAGCCTGCCGCCTGGCCTGCTGGTGCTGGACCTGCCCCTGGTCGGCGAGGTGGACCTGGCCGAAATGACCCTGCCGGCCCTGTCGGCGGCGCTGGGTCTGGTGGACGGCTTCAACCCCTGCGCCATGTGGGTGCTGGTGGCCTTCCTCACCGCGCTTCTCCAGGTGGGCAGCCTGCGCCGCATGGTCCAGTTCGCCGGCATCTTCATCCTGGCCGAAGCGGTCATGTACCTGGTCATCCTAAACTGGTGGTTCCTGGCCTTCGACTTCATCAAGGCCGACCGCATCGTCACCCCGTTGATCGGCCTGCTGGCCATCGGCGGCGGGATATGGTTCCTGAACGAGGCGCGCCGCAAGCAGCTGGAGTGCCGGGTGGGCGACACCCGCCGGCGCGCGGCGACTCTCCAGCGCCTGCGCGACCTCTCCCGGCGCAAGCTCACCCTGGCGGTGGTGCTGGGCATCCTGGCCTTGGCCTTTTCGGTCAACGTGGTGGAGTTCGCCTGTTCCATCGGCATCCCCCAGACCTACACCAAGATACTGGAAATGAACGCCGTGGGGCCGGCGCGCCGCCTCTTACTGATGTGCATCTACATCGCGGGCTACATGGCCGACGACCTGCTGGTCTTCGGCCTGGCCATGTGGGGCGCGGAAAAGGTCGGACTCACCGCCCGCTACGCCCGCCTGAGCAACCTCGTCGGCGGAATGATCATGATCGCGCTCGGAGCCCTGCTGCTGCTGGCTCCGGACAAGCTCAGGTTTTGACCACGCGCCGGCGGGGCCGGTTCCCTGGCCTGGCCCGCCCGAGCCCTCTCCGGCCCATCTTCCCCGGAGCAATTTTTGTTTGACAGCCCATCCTTGAGCTCCTATTAATTGACGTTAACGTCAACTGGAGGTTTTCGCGGCCATGGTCGCCAAGAAGTCCGATCCCGGGCGGGACCGCCTTTACACCATCTCCGAGCTGGCCGCCGAGCTTGACCTTACTCCGCGCACCATCCGCTTCTACGAAGAGAAGGGCCTCATCAGCCCCCGGCGCTCGGCCGGCAACCACCGCCTCTATGGCCGGCGCGAACGCGCCCGCCTGAAGCTCGTACTGCGCGGTCGGCGCTTCGGTTACACCCTGGAGGAGATAGCCGAGATGATCGGCCCGGCCGAGGAGCCGTTGGACGAGGTGGGACAGATCGAACGCAGCCTGGTCTACGGCGACAGGACGCTCAAGGAAATAGCCCGCCGCCAGGCAGAGCTGGAGGAGTTGAAAGGCGACATCCAGCGCGTCAAGCGCAAGCTTCTTACCCGATTGCAGCAACTCAAGCGAGGGAGGCACTAATGAACCTGGTGGAGCTATTGGAGCGCAACGCCCGCAAGTTCGCCGGCCGCGACTGCCTGCGCGGCGGCGGCAAGGGCATCACCTACGCCGAGTTGGGGCGGGCCGCCGCCCGCGCCGCCGGGCTTTTGCAGTCCTGGGGCGTGGCCAAGGGCGACAAGGTGGCCCTCATGAGCTTCAACACCCCGGCCTACGTCTACGCCTTCTTCGGGGCCCAGCTCGCCGGCGCGGCGGTGGTGCCGGTCAACCACAAGCTCATGGCCCCGGAGGTGGACTACATCCTGGCCCACAGCGAGGCCAAGGTCTTCCTCTTCGACGGCGCCCTGGCTCCGGTGGCCGAAAGGCTCGCCTTCGCGGGCAAGCAGGCCAGCCTGGACAGCGCGGTTGCCGGCCGTGACCATTTCGACGCCCTGCTGGCCGGCGCGCCCGCGCCCGCGCCCGTGGCCGTGGGCGACCAGGACCTGGCCGAGATACTCTACACCAGCGGCACCACCGGCAAGCCCAAGGGCTGCCTGCACACCCAGCAAAACGTGGTCATGGCCGGCATCACCGGGGCCATGGCCATGAAGATGGACCAGCACGACCGCCTGCTCATGGCCATGCCCATCTGGCACTCCTCGCCCCTGAACAACTGGCTCATGGGCGCCTTCTACGTGGGCGCGGCCACGGTCCTGCTGCGCGAGTACCACCCCCTTCACTTCCTACAGGCCGTGCAGGGCGAGAAATGCACGGTCTACTTCGGCGCGCCCATCTCCTACATCATGCCCGTGCAGATGATCCCCTCCTTCGCCGATTTCGACCTCTCCTCCATGCGCTGCTGGATCTACGGCGGCGGCCCCATCGCCGGCGACGTGGTCAAGCGGCTCATGGCCGCCTACAAGAGCGAGAAGTTCTATCAGGTCTACGGCATGACCGAGTCCGGCCCCACCGGCGCCACGTTGTTTCCCGAGGAGCAGATCGAGCGCGCCGGCTCCATAGGCCGCACCGCCCTGCCCGGGGCCGATATCCGGGTGGTCAAGAACGACGGCGCGGAGGCCGTTTCCGGCGAGGCCGGCGAGATCTGGCTCAAGGCCGACAGCATGATGAAGGGCTACTACAAGGACCCCGCCGCCACCACCGCCGCCTTCAAGGATGGCTGGTACAAGACCGGCGACGTGGCCCGGGTGGACGAGGCCGGCTATCTCTATATCATCGACCGCACCAAGGACATGATCGTCACCGGCGGCGAGAACGTCTACTCCAAGGAGGTCGAGGACGCCCTGGCCTCCCATCCCCAGGTGGCCGAGGCGGCGGTCATCGGCCGTCTCCATCCCGAGTGGGGCGAAACCGTGGTGGCCATGATCGTCCCGGCCAAGGACGCGGCGCTGACCGAAGACGCGCTCAAGGATCATCTGGCCGGGCGCCTGGCCAAGTACAAGGCGCCCCGCGAGTTCAGGTTCGTCGAGGCGCTGCCCCACACCCCCACCGGCAAGGTCATGAAGTACAAGCTGCGCGAGGAGCTCTAATGTTCGACTTTCTGCTTTCCAAGGAACAGATCAAGCTGCAGGACGAGGTCCGCGAGCTGGTCAAGTGGGTTCCCCGCCAGATGATCCTGGACATGGACCAGGACAAGCTGCAATTCCCCAAGGAGTTTCTGACCGAGGCCGGAGCCCGCAACCTCATGGGCTGCCGCTACCCCCGCCAGTGGGGCGGGCGCGGGATGGACTGGGTGAGCACCTGCATGGTCATGGAGGAGGTGGGCGTACTGGGCTACATCTTCGCCTGCGTCTTCGGCGTCGGCGCCGAGCTGGTCTGCGACGCCATCATCCTGCACGGCACCGACGAGCAGAAGGATCGCTACGTCAAGCCGCTCTTGGCCGGCAGGATGTTCGCCGCCGAGTGCCTGACCGAGCCCCGTGGCGGCAGCGACTTCTTCGGCACCACCACCCAGGCCGTGGCCGACGGCGACCACTACCTCATCACCGGCCAGAAGCGTTTCATCGTGGGCGCCGAGGGCGCGGACTACTTCCTGGTCTACGCCCGCACCGACCCCAAGGCCAAACCCCACCAGGGGCTGACCTGCTTCATCGTCGACAAGGGGCCCGGCGTCAAGGTCGAATACCTTTACGGCCTCATGGGCTGCCGGGGCGGCGGGGCCGGGCGTATCGTTTTCAAGGACGCGCGGGTGCCCAAGGCCAACATAGTCGGCCGCCTGAACGGCGCGCTGGAGGTGTTCAACACCATGATGATCCCCGAGCGCCTGGGCACCGCGGCCATGACCATCGGCGCGGCGCGGCCAGCCCTGGAGGTGGCCACCGGCTACACCACCCGCAGGAAGGCCTTCGGCCAGCCCATCAATCAGTTCCAGGGCGTGAGCTTCCAGGTGGCCCAGGCCGCCACCCTGCTCGACGCCAGCCGGGCCATGATCTACGCCACGGCCCGGGCCGTGGACGCGGGCCTGCCCATGAACCGCATCCGCCGGCTGGTAAGCCAGACCAAGAAGTTCGTCACCGAGTCCTGCCAGCAGGCCGCCCACCACGCCATGCAGGTCATGGGCGGCATCGGCTACACCAACGTCTTCCCGGTCGAACGCATCGTGCGCGACCTGCGCCTGGCCTCAATCTGGACCGGCACCAACGAGGTCATGAGCATGATCACCGCCCACGAGTGGTACGGCGAGTACGCGGCCATAAAGGCCCAAGGCTCCCGCCGCGACCACGAGCTTGACGCCCAGTGCGCCGCCGACGAGCAGGAGAAGGTCTACGAATAGCCCAAGGCTTGGGCTGCCAAAGCGGGTCGGCGGCGTGCCGCCGCAGCCAAAGCGGGTCGTGCGGGGCCCTTGTCTGCCCGGGCCTCGCACGCTCCCGTCGTGAGATCGCCTCGAAAAGAAATTATTGCGTAAGGCGGGTTAGCGTCAGCGTAACCCGCCTTACGCGTCTTGCCTATTTTTACCTTGTCATGGCGAGAAGCGGAACGCGGCCAAGCAATCCCGGCCTTGGCGGGAAGGCTGGCCCGCTGCTTATACCGGGAAGTCCACCTGGATCTTGAAGAGCTTCTCCGCCGGCATGCTCAGGATGTCCTCCACCCCGGTCTCGGCGGCCAGCCTCTTGAGATTGGCGTCGATGGTGGCCATGTCCTCGGCGATAAAGGTGAACCAGACGTTGTAGGCGTGGCGGCGGCGGTAGTTATGGGTTACGCCGGGATAGGCGTTGACTGCGGCGATGAAGCCGGGGAGTTTATCCTCTGGCACCCGGGCGGCGCAGAGGGTGCTGGCCCAGCCCAGGCTGGCGCTGCTGAAGTTGCCGCCGATGCGGCGGATGATGCCCCGCTGTTTGAGCGACTTCAGGCGGGCGATAACCTCGTCCTCGGTCAACCCCAGCTCCTCGCCCAGCTTCAGGAAGGGCCGCTGGTGGACGGGCAGGCGCGACTGCACCGCCCGCAATATGGCCTTGTCAGTGTCGTCCATGGAGCCGCCGCGGGGAACC
>JAJZPI010000065.1 GCA_021811275.1 Deltaproteobacteria bacterium | reverse complement strand
GAGTAGCTGTAGGTCATGGTCTGCTCTGGGACGCAGCGGTCGCGGCCCTCAAAGATCACCCCCACGCTGTACTCTTTAAGAAGCTCGCGTAGTAAGGGGTGAACCCCCGGATCGCTGGTTTCCACGATCAGGGTCACGTACTGGGAGTGGCTGATGAGCCGGTCCAGGGGTCGCATGAGGTTGAGCACCGCCAACACCATCCCCACCGTGGCCAGGGCCGGCAGATAGAGTCCCGCCCCCACCGCGAGCCCCACCCCGGTGCAGGTCCACAGCGCCGCGGCGGTGGTCACCCCCCGGGCCGAACTCTTGCCTTGGATGATGGCCCCGGCCCCCAAGAAGCCCATGCCGGCGATGGCGTAGGAGGGCAGGCGCCCGGCGTCCAGGCGGAAAGGCGAGGCCCCGCCCTCCCCCTCGAAGATTTGGCTCAGATACAGCGACAGGCACATCAAAAGGGCCCCGGCCAGGGAAACCATGATGCAGGTGCGCAGGCCGGCAGCCCGGCCGTGGCGCTCGCGCTCAAGGCCCACCAGGAATCCCAGCACCCCGGCTAGGACAATACGCATTATCATCAAGGGTTCGTCAACATGCATGGAGCAGCCTCCAGCCCGCGACGGGCCCGCGGAAACAGCGCATGGACGCTGATTAATCCTAGCAGGCCCTCCTAGAGCCAGTCCAGTATTACAAAATGGTGACAAAAGAAATGGGGCGGTCGAGCGCCTCGCCGGCCATAGGGGCAGGGGTTATCCCAGCCTGTTTTTTTCTCTCTCCCTCAAGGGGGAGAGGGCGAGGCGAGGGGGCTCCAGAAGAAACCCCTCACCCTGACCCTTTCCCCTTTTGAAAGGGGAGAAAGAATAAAAAAAGAGGGCGGGGATAAACCCCGCCCCTGCGAAGAACAAAAATTTCTCTTAGTGTGGGCTCTCCACGGGCACGCGCGAAGCCCGCTACCGCGGCAGCCTCGCCCGACCCGCCATGGGAGCCGAGGCGCCCGGCTGGCGCAAGCCCCCAAAGGGAGCCCGCACGTCCCGCTCGGATGGCGGCGCTTACCGACCCGTCACGGAAGCCGAGGCAGTCGGCCGGTAGAAGTCTATGGTCCGCTTGAGGCCGTCCTCCAGCTCGGTGGTGGCCTGCCAGCCGATGACCTCCTTGATGCGGCCCACGTCGGGTATGCGCCGCGGGATGTCCTCGTAGGACTTCCCGAAAATCTCCAGGTGAGGCTTGAAGACCAGCTCGTTGGCAAAGCCGCCGACCCTCTTCATGTTCTCGGCCAGCTCCAGGATGGAGGTCTCGCGGTCGGAGCCGACGTTGAAGCACATGCCCTGGGCCTTGGGATTGAGCGATAGCTCCACCACGGCGTTGGCGGTGTCCTCGATGAAGGTGAAGCAGCGGGTCTGCTTGCCGTCGCCGTGGACCACCACCGGCTCGCCTTTCAAGAACTTTTCCAGGAAGATGGGGATGACCCGCCCCTGGCCCAGGTCATCGCAGCGGGGGCCGTAGACGTTGAAGAAGCGCATGATGACAAAGGGCAGGCTCTCCTGCTGGCCATAGGCGTAGCAGTAGTGCTCGATCAAGGCCTTGCCGGTGGAATAGCACCAGCGGTTGATGGACGGCGGGCCCAGCACCCGGTCGGCGTCCTCGTTCCAGGGCACCTTGGGGTTGCGGCCCAGGACCTCGCTGGTGGAGGCGAAGATGAACTTCTTCTTCTGGCTGGCGCAGCGGTCCAGCAGATAGAGCGACCCCTTCAGGTTGACGTTGAGCACGTTCAGGGGCTCGGTGACGTAGCGCTTGGGGTCGGCGATGGCCGCCAGGTGGATGACCACGTCCACCTTGTCCACCAGGCGCTCGATCATGTCCTTGTTGAGCACCGAGTCCTGCACGAAGGAGAAGCGCCCGCTGTCGAAGAGATGCTCCACCTTGAGCGAGGGGCCGTTGTCCAGGGCGATGACGTTCTCGCCACGGGCGACCAGATATTCGCAGACGTAGGAACCGATGGACCCGGCCCCGCCCGTCACCAGCACGTTGGTCATGATTGCTCCATCCAGTAATGAAAGGTCAGGTCGGCCCCGGCCGGGCGTGCGCCCAGCCGGGCCCAGGCCCGGATAACCGCCCCTTGGCTGGCCTTGGTGCGCACGCGCGCCCGCAAGGCCCCCTGTGCGCGCAGCCAGGCCAGCCCCGCCCAGAGCAGGCGATGGTAGTGGCCCTTGCCGCGCAGCACCGGGCTGATGGCGTTCAGGACCACCCAGCCACAAGCACCCTTGGGCCCCTCGCCGCCGGGGGCCTTCCGCAGGGTTATGAAGCCCTGCGCCCAGCCGCCCTGCTCCAGCACCAAGACCTGGTCGGCCTGGCTGCCGGCCAGGGAGTTGGCCATCCAGCGCCGGTAGAGACTCGGGCAGCCCTCGCGCAGGCGGGGGTCCAGGGCGAAACGGTCGGCGTAGTCCTCGCGCTGGCAAAAGGCGCGGGAGGCCAGGTCCAGCAGCGGCTTCTGGTCCTCCTTCCGCCAAGGCCGGACCTTGGCCCCCTCGTCCGGGGGCGGCGCGGGCAGGGCCGCCAGGTCCATCTCCCATTCCACGCCCGGGTCGTAGAGCTTGAAGCCGCACGCTTCCAGGGCCTGTGCGGAGAGCAGATCGCGGGCCGGCACCCGGGCCCAGAGTCCCTCCACGCCCTCGCCCCAGGCATCGGCCACCAGCTCGGCCAGGAGCCGCCGTCCCTGTTCACGGGCCTTGGACTGAGGCCATTTCTGGTGATGGGCCAAAAGGCACAGCCGCCCCAGGCCCCGGCCGAAGACCTTGCTGTCAAAGGCCAGGGGCTGCCAGGCCAGGAGCCAGCGCCAGCCGCCGCTGGCGCTCAGGGCCCATACCCGGGCATCGCCGGGCAGGCCCCGCAGCCAGTCCTCGGCCTCTCGGGCGGGGTCGGCCCCGGGCCAGCCCTCGCAGAGGAAGGCGAAACCCTTGACCAGTTCCAGGGCGCGGCGCGAACTGCCGGCCTCGGCGGCGCTCAGGGAAATGACCTGCAAGGCGTCCTCCGGCGCAACCCATCACGAGAAGGCCATAATCTACCCCAGCGCCGGGCGGTATTCAAGCCATCGCTCAAGCCGGCCCCGGCCGGCCGCGGCGCGCAACCTGGCCAATCCCGCCCGCGATAATGCTACAATCCCTGGCGGACCAGCGATACTGCACCGTCGGCGGAGGTCCTGCCCATGAAGTTCGAGCATTGGAAGAACTTGCTCCGGCCCGGCTTGGCCGCGCTGACCCTGGCGCTCCTGTTTTGCGCGCCGGCCCCGCCCGCCCCTGCGGAAGAACCCGAAGACCCCTGCTTCCGCGCCGTGGCGGCTGGGGAGTTGGACCTGGCCTTGGGGGTATGCTCCGAACAACTGGCCGCCGACCAGACCCCCCGGGCCCGGGCCTCCACCCTCAACAACCGCGGCATCTGCCTGCTGGCCAAGGGCCGGGCCGAGGAGGCCGCCGACGACTTCGGCCAGGCCATCGCCCTGGCCCCGGACTTCGCCCCGGCCTATGCCAACCGCGGCTTCGCCCTGGCCCGCCTGGGGCGCCTGGATCAAGCCATCAAGGATTTCGACAAGGCCGTGGCCTTGATGCCGGCCAACGCCCTGGCCTATTTCAACCGCGGCCACGCCAAGCTCCTGAACGGCGCCCCCGAACCGGCCCTGGCCGACTTCGACCGCTGCCTGAGCCTGGACCCCCGCTACACCCCCGCCTTGGTGCAGCGGGGCAGGGCCTGGGCCGCCAGGGGACGCCCCGACCGGGCCCTAAAGGATTTCGACCGCGCCATCGCCCAGGACCCCCGGAACTTAGAGGCCTTCACTCAGCGCGGCCTGGCCTGGGAAAAGCTGGGCGAGCCCCGCCGGGCCCTGGCGGACTTCGACCAGGCCCTGGCTTTCAACCCCGAGATTCCCCAGGCCCTGGCCGGCCGGGGCCTGATCCACAAGAAGCTGGGCGACTACGCCCGGGCGTCGGAAGACTACCGCCGGGCCCTGGAGCTGAACCCCGCCCAGTCCGAGGCCGTCAACGGCCTGGCCTGGCTCCTGGCCACCTGCCCGGACCAACGCTATCAGGACCCGACCCAGGCCGTCGCCCTGGCCCTCAAGGCCCTGGAGATCAGGGAGGACGCGGGACGCATGGACACCCTGGCCGCGGCCTACGCCGCCGCCGGAAGGTACGGCGAGGCGGTGGCGGCCCAGGAAAAGGCCATCACCATGGTCTGGCCGGGAGCCGCCGCCAAGCTCAAGGGGGCCTACGAGCTGCGCCTGAACACCTACAAGTCGAAAAGGCCCTGGCGCGAGGACCCGGTCAGGCCGTGAGCGTACTTCAGCCCCGGCGCACCTTCTCGGCAAGCGCCCGCACCTCGGCCATCACCGCCTTCAGGTCGAAGGTGAGCACCCGGCGGTCACGCACCACGATCTCTCCCTCCACCACCACGTGGCGCACGTCGGCGGCGCGGCAGGCGTTGACCAGGGCCGAGGCGGGGTCGAACATGGGGGTCAGGTGGGGGGCCTTGGGCTGAAGCACCACCACGTCGCCGGCGTAGCCCGGCTGGAGGCGGCCGACCAGCCCGGTCAGGCCCATGGCCCGCGCCGAACCCAGGGTGGCCAGCTCCAGGGTCTTGGCCGCCGGCATGGCCGTGGGGTCCATGGCGTCGAGCTTGGTCATGCGGCTGGTGGCGCCCAGCTCGCCGATCATGGACAGGTCGTTGTTGCTGGCCGGGCCGTCGGTGCCCAGGCCCACGGTGATGCCGCGCCTGATAAGCGCCGGCAGGTCGGCGGTGCCCGAACCCAGCTTCATGTTGGATTCCTCGCAGGACACCACCGCCACCCCCCGCCCGGCCAGGAGGTCCATCTCGCCGGGGGTGAGCCAAACGCCGTGCACCACGGCGGTGAGTCCCTCCAGCACCCCCAGTTGCTCCAGATGCAGGGCGGGCGGGCGGCCGTAGCGCCCGCGCACCTCGCGCACCTCCTGGCTGGTCTCGGCCAGGTGGGTGAACCAAGGCACGCCGTAGGCTTGGGCCATCTCGCTGACCGCGCGCAGGGTGGTCGGCCCGCAGGTGTAGCAGGAGTGGGCGAAGAGCCCGGGCTTGACCAGGGCGTGGACCCCGCAGCAGTCCTCCAGGAAATCGCGGCAGACATCCATCTTGCGAGCTGGATTTGGGACGCCGGGGGCGGGAAAGTCCACCACCCCCTGGGCCACCACCGCCCTCATCCCGGCCCGGGCGTAGGCCCCGGCCGCCGCCTTCATGCAGAAATAGCCGTCGCAGACCGTGGTGGTGCCCGAGAGGAGCATCTCCCCGGCGGCCAGCAGGGTGCACAGCTCTACCATCTCCGGGTTAACCCACTTGGCCTCGGCGGGGAAAATGTGGCCGGTCAGCCAATTTTCGAGGGTCATGTCGTCGGCCAGGCCCCGGAACAGGGTCATGGCCCCGTGGGTGTGGGCGTTGACCAGGCCGGGGAAAACCAGCCCGCCCTGGGCGTCGAGGACCTCCACCGGGGGCTCGGCCCAGGGGTAGTCGGCCTCTGCTCCGGCCCAACTCACCCGGCCGGCCTTGATCTCCACCACCCCCCGGGGCCAGTCAAGCCCGGCCCCGGCCCAAAGCCTGCCGCCCTTGATGAGCAGGTCGCCGGCCATCAGGCCACCTCCCTTCCGGTCAGGCGCAGGGCCTCCTCGCGGGCCCGGGCCATGATCTCCTCCTCGTCCAGGGTGGTCAGCCGGCGGTTCTCCATTAGCACCCGGCCGTGGCAGACGGTGTGGAGCACGTCGCTGCCCCGGGCGGCGTAGACCAAGTGGCTGAAGGGGTTGTACATGGGGGTCAGGTGGGGCTGGTCCACGTCCACCACGATGACGTCGGCCAGGGCTCCTTCCCGAAGCACCCCCAGGTCCTGGCGGCCGAAGACCAGGCCGCCCCGGCAGGTGGCCATCTCCAGCACGGTGCGAGCGCGGGCCACCGTGGGGTCGAGCACCGCCGCCTTGTGCACCTTGGCGCAGGAATCCATCTCCCCGAACATGTCCAAGTCGTTGTTGCTGGCGCAGCCGTCGGTGCCCAGGCCCACGCTGAGCCCGGCGCCGATCATGCCCGCCAGGTTGGCCAGGCCCGAGGCCAGCTTCATGTTCGACTCGGGCAACAGCGACACCCGCGCCCCGGCCTGGGCTAGGCGCTCGATCTCGTCCAGGTTCAGGTCCACGGCGTGGTCCGCCCACAGCCGGCCGTCCACCAGGCCCAGGTCCGCCAGGTGGGCCAGAGGCCGCTTGCCGTAGCGCTCCTTGACCGTCTCGGTCTCGGTGAGGGTCTCGGACATGTGGATGTTGATGTCGGCGTCGAGGTCCCGGGCCAGGCGGCCGGCGCGCTCCAAAAGCGATGGCGAGCAGGTGTAGAGGGCGTGGGGCATCACCGCCCCGGTGATGCGCGGGTGGCCGGCGTATTTCCTGATCAGGTCCTCGCTCACGGCGAAGCCGTTTTCCAGCTCACCGTAGGAAGGGCTGGGAAAATCGTAGATAACCTCGCCCACCACCGCCCGCAGCCCAGCCTGCTCCACCGCCCGCGCCACCTCATGGGCCCAGAGGTACATGTCGCAGAAGCAGGTGGTCCCGCCCCGAATCATCTCCGCGCAGGCCAGCAGCGACCCCCAGTAGACCGCCTCGGGGGTCAGGTTGCGCTCGGCCGGAAAGATGTGCTCGGTCAGCCACTCTTCCAGGGGCAGATCGTCGGCCAGGCCGCGCAGCAGGGTCATGGCGGCGTGGGTGTGGCCGTTGATCAGTCCCGGCAGGATCAGCCCGCCGCGGGCGTCCAGCTCCCTGCCGCCCAGCCAGCGTTGTTCCTTTTCAAGGTCGCGCGGCCCGCAATAGGCGATGCGCGAGCCCTCGATCAACAGGGCGCCGTCCTCGATCGCCGCACATTGCCCGTCCATGGTCAATATGGTGCCGTTATAGATATAAAGCTCGCCCAAGACTGGTGCTCCTTTGGGGAAACCGCATATGGCCGCCAATCGCCTCGGCGGGGGGCCGCCGGGGGCGCGCCGTCGCCGGGGGCCGCCAATCCCGCGCCGGTTTTGATCCCAAGCGGCGAAGCTTGAGAGACCTTCGCCCTCGCTGGCAACGGCGGCTGATTGCGTCCGCCCTTGTTCATGGGCGCCTTGGCCAGACCGGGAGGAGGCGGGGCCTCACTCGTCCGTTTTCTTGGTGAAGTCCACCTCGATATCGTGGTCAGGGGTGGCCGGGGGCTGGTGCCGCCAGAACTCCTCGATGTAATTGGGCAGCTCGGCCCAGTGCCGTCGCTCCTCAATGTCCTCGGCGCGCCAGCCGCGCAGGCACTCCAGGGGAGTGCGCACCCAGACCCCCGTGCGCGGATGGCGATAGCCCCGTTCCGGCCGGTAGGTCAACCGCGCCTTGCCCAGTATGAACTCCACGGCATGCTCCTTCAGAATTTGCGGCCGATCCTTCCCTTTGGCGGCGCATGAGCTGATTATACATATTACCCGGCTATGGGGAAGCCCGGCACCGCTTGCCCGGGCGTCGCCGGCCCACTACAATAAGGAAGCCGGCCGGCCCGGAAAAGGGCCCGCGTCGTCCAGAAGGAGCGCCCCTTGCGGCCCCAGCCCCCAGCCAGCCCAACCGCCAGCGGTCAAGGCGCCCTGCAACAAGCCGCCGCCGACCTGCGCTTCCTGCTGGAGCGCGGCTACCCAAGGCAAAATTCGCTCGCCTTGGTGGGCGACCGCCACGGCCTGGACGCCCGCGCCCGCCACCTGCTCCGGCGCGGGGTATACTCCCCGCAGGCGGCCCAGGTCCGCCGGGCGCGGCTGCTGGGCCTGGGGCAGACCGCCGGGCGCGCGGTGGCGGTGGACGGCCACAACGTGCTCATCACCCTGGAAAACGCCCTGGCCGGCCGCGACTTGGTGCTCTGCGACGACGGTGTCATCCGCGACATCGCCGGGGCCGGCGTCAACCACCGCCCCGGCGAGTTGACTCTGCGCGCCGCCGCGATGCTTTTCAAGGCCCTGGCCCGGGCCGCGGAGGTGCTGGTGCTCCTGGACGCCCCCATCTCCCAGAGCGGAGAGTTGGCCGCCAGCCTGCGCGGGATGATGGCCGAAGCGGGACTGGCCGGCCAGGCGCGGGCCGTGCCCGTGCCCGAACGCGAGCTGACCAGCCACCCGGGCCCCGTGGCCTCCAGCGACTCCCAACTCCTGGATCTGGTGACCGAGCCCCTGGACCTGGCCGGGACCATCATCATGACCATGAACCCCGCCCCCACGCTGGTGCGGCTGGGATGAGAGAAGAGCGGGTGGCTTCATTTGATCAAATAGGGACTAAGATGAAACTGGATGATCTTGGGTTTAACGATGATCTCGAAAGGTTGAAGATTGATAACAACCTCAGAGATTTTGCTGTTGGAAGGGTGGTTTCGGAACATAAGGAAAGCTATATTGTAAAAACGGAAAAGGGAGAGATGAAAGCCGAGATAACCGGCAATTTACGATTCTCGGCCAAAAGCCGCGAAGATTTCCCTGCGGTGGGCGACTGGGTGGCCTTGACGATCCATGATGATGATTTTTCTCTAATTCATAAAATACTGCCCAGATCATCGATTGTTTCCAGGCAGGCCGTCGGCCAATTCGGAGAAATACAAATAATCGCCACCAATATTGATTATGCATTTTTAGTTCAAGCCGTCGACAGGGATTTCAATATCAACAGGCTCGAAAGGTATCTTACCATTTGTCATGCCTCAAGGGTGAGCCCGATAATCGTGTTGACCAAAACCGATTTGATAAGCGAGCAGGAGACCGCCGAGCTGATTGATGGCATCAAGCAACGGATAGAAAACATACCGGTCATCGCCATCAGCAACGAGACGCGGGCTGGCTACGAAGAATTGAAAAAGCGTATCGAAAAGGGCAAGACCTACTGCATGCTTGGCTCCTCTGGAGTGGGCAAGTCCACCCTGCTGAACAACCTTTCCGGCCGGACCGTAATGAGAACGGACGCCATAAGCGAAAGCACTAACAAGGGCAGGCACGTAACAAGCCACAGGGAACTGATCGTGCTCGACAACGGCGGGATGTTGGTCGACAATCCAGGCATGAGGGAAGTCGGGATCGTGGATGCCGCCCATGGCCTGGAAACCACCTTCGATAAAATATTCGACCTTGCTCAACATTGCAGATTCAAGGATTGCACCCATACCAATGAGGCCGGGTGTTCGGTCCTTGAAGCGGTTAAAAATGGGGACCTAGACGAAAGTTCTTATGAGAGCTATTTGAAAATGGAGAGGGAGAAGGCCCACTTCGAGTCCTCTGTCGCGGAGAGAAGAAAAAGGGACAAGTGCTTTGGAAAAATGTTAAAAAAATACCAAAAGGACATGGCCCCAAAATAAGCATTAAATACAACACGCAATATGGCGAACGACCGGAACAGGGGCTTCTCGGACCCTAACTGCCGCGGCGGGCTCGCGTACGCGGGGCCATCTTCTTGAAACAGGGCTTCCCCAAGGATCACCCCAGCATGGTTAAAGCACTCGGCTTGCTCTCTGGTGGTTTGGATTCCATTCTGGCCTGTCTGGTCCTGCGACGGGCGGGGGTGGAGGTGGAGGCGGTCTCCTATGCCTCGCCCTTTTTCGGGGCCGAGCGGGCGCGCCAGGCCGCCTCGGCCCACGGCATACCCCTGACCGTGCTGGAGGTGGGGCCGGAGCACCTGGAGCTGGTGGTGAAGAATCCCCGCTACGGCTACGGGTCGAACATGAACCCTTGCATCGACTGCCACGCCTACATGCTGCGCCGGGCCGGAGCCATCATGGCCGAGCGCGGGTTCGACTTCCTCTTCACGGGCGAGGTGCTCGGCCAGCGCCCCATGAGCCAGAACCGCCAGGCCCTGGGCACGGTGGCCAAGGCTTCGGGCTTCGGCGCCAAGGTGCTCAGACCGCTCTCGGCCCTGGCTCTAGCGGCCACGGCCATGGAGGAGGCGGGGCTGGTGGAACGCGAGCGGCTGCTGGGGCTGACTGGCCGCAGCCGCAAGCCCCAGATGGCCCTGGCCGAGGAGCTGGGGGTCAGGGACTACCCCGCCCCGGCGGGAGGGTGCCTGCTGACCGAACCCGGTTTCAGCCGGCGGCTACGCGACCTGTTGACCTTCACCCCCGAGGCCGGGGTAGCCGAGGTCGAGCTCTTGAAGCATGGCCGGCACCTGCGCCTCAGCCCCCGGGCCAAGGTGGTCATCGGGCGCAACCACGCCGAGAACCTTACATTGCAGAGCCTGGCCCCGGGCGACGGCTGGCGCCTGACGGCGGTGGGGGCGAAGGGCCCCCTGGGCGTCTACTTCGGCCCCTTGGAGGAGCCCGAGGCGCTGTCGGCCGCGGCGGCGGTGGCCGGCTACGGCCAGGCCCCGCCCGGCGGACCGGTGGGGGTTCAGGTGCGCGGCGGCCCCCTGCTCACGGTAACGCCCATGAGCCGGCGGGAGACGGAAAAGCTGCTGCTTTGAAACTGACGCTAACCCTCACCGCCTCGCGCCTGGTGCGCGCCCCCCGCCAGTTGGTCTGGCGGGTCTTCGCCGAGCTGACCGACTGGCCCAGCTGGGACCCGGCCGGGGGCGGGGTGATGACGGTGCGGCCCCTGGGCTGGCCGGTGCGGGCGCGGGCCAGGGTGACTCTGGCCCGGGCGGGGGAGCTGGTGGCCTGGCGGGTGGCCTGGTGGGGCCTGGCGAGTTCCCAGAGCTACGCCTTCGCCGACGCCCCCGGCGGGACCATGGTGGAGGCCCGCGAGGAGATCAGCGGCTGGACGCTCCTGCTCCTGCAGCCCTTCTATTCGCCCAAGCGTCTGAGCGGAGAGGGCGGGCGCTGGCTCAAGGATCTGGCCGCGCGGGCCGAGGCCCTGGCCGGCGGCCGGCCCGGGGTCTAGGCCGGCGCGGTCGGCAGGTTGACCTGCTGGATCAGCGGCAGGCCGTCCTCGAAGACGTCGATGATGTTCAGTGAGGCGTAGTCCTGGCCCAGGCGAAAGATGCGGTCCAGCGGCGCGCCCATGAGCTTGGCCAGGATGATGCGGTTGACCCCGGCGTGGGCCACCACGCAGACCCGCCCGCCCTTGTTGGCCCCCACCATTTCCATGAAGGCCGGCACCACCCGCCCGGCCAGGTCGGCCAGGGACTCCCCGCCGCTGATGCGGAAGCCTTCCATGTCCTGGTAGCGGGCCTTGAGCTCGCTGGGATAGCGGGTGGAGATGTCCGTGTAGGTGAGGCCCTCCCAAACCCCCAGGTTCAGCTCGCGCAGGGCGGTCATGGGTTCAGGCTTCTTGCGCGGCCTCTGCAGCCGGCCGATGGCCTCGGCGGCCAGGCGTGCGCGCTGCAGGTCACTACAGTAGATGGCCGAGAGCTTCTCGGCGGTCATGCGCCTGGCCATGGCCTTGAGCTGCTCGCGGCCCTCCTTGGACAAGCCCACGTCCTGATGGCCGAAAAACCGGCCTTCCTTGAAACCCTGCACCTCGGGGTGCCGCCAAAGAAAAACCCTGGTGGTTTTTTGTTGCCAATCCATACGTTTGCCAGCGTGGTTCGCGCCCTGAAAAGCCCCGGGCCGGCTGGTGGACGCGCGGCGGGGCCTGTGATATCCTGCCAACTTGAATTAACGCGCGGGCCGGAAATATCCGGTCCCGCCTAAACATGCCTCATGGGAGGTCATATGTCCAGACTGCTGTGCCGGACCAAAAAGCCATGCCTGGCCGGATTGCTGATTGCGCTCTTCCTGGGATTGTTGGCCGCCCCGGCCCTGGCCGCCGCGCCCGGGCCCAAGATTGTCTTTGATAAGACCGAGATAGTCTATCCCAACGCCCGCGAGGGCCAGACCCTGGCCGCCCAGTTCACCTTCACCAACCAGGGCAAGATGAACCTGATCATCGACAGCGTCACCCCCTCCTGCGGCTGCACGGTGGCCAAGTTCGACCGGGTGATCAGGCCCGGCGAAAAGGGCGTGATCAACCTCGACCTGGACACCAACGGCATCACCGGGGCCTTCCGCAAGACCGCCGTGGTGGCCACCAACGACATCGGCAACCCCTTCGTCACCCTGGTCATGATGGGCGAGACCCAGAGCAAGGTGAAGGTGGACAAGGGCCGGCGACTGGACCTGGTGGGTTGCCTGGGCGGCGACATCAGCGCCATCGCCAGCCTTACCGAGCCCGACGGCAAGCCGCTGTTGATCGCCGGGGTGGAAAACCCCATGCACGACTACCTGGACACCAAGCTCACCCCCCAGCCCGGCGGCCGGGAGTACAAGCTGACGGTCTCCTCCAAGGCCAAGGAACCCATGGACTTCTCCGGGCCCATTTACCTGATCGTGCCCGGCTCGCCCAAGGTGAGCCTCTACATCGTGGCCGAGGTGCGCGGGCCCTTCTCGGCCTCCCCCAAGGAGGTCTACTTCGGCGGGGTCAAGAACGGCATGCAGGGCATCGCCCGCGCGGTGACGGTGACCAAGGCTTGCGCGGAGACCCTTACCATCGACAAGCTGATCTACAACCACGACCGGCTCAAGGTGGAAGAGCAGTGGACCGCGCCCGGCGCCCAGGTCCAGCTCATGGTCAGCCCCAACCTGGAGAAGATGCCCAAGGGGCCCTTCGACGAGACGCTGGGCATCCAGTCCGGGGGCCAAGTCTACAACGTGCGGCTGAAGGGCGTGGCCAACTAGCTTGATCTTTGGCTGATTCCCGGCGGCTCCCGCTTCTTGCGGGGGCCGCCTTGCTTTTGCCGGCCCCCGAGGCCGCGCCCCCGGCCGCTTGACGGCCCGGGCGGGCTGGTCCAGTATAGGCCCACCCCCCTGTCGAGGAGCAAAGGCGTGGAGCCGCGCGAAGTCGACATAATGTATCAGCTGGAAGGCGAGCACTGGTGGTTCGCCGGCAAGCGCCTGGCCGTGGCGGCCATGCTTCAGGGGCTTCCCCGCCGGGGCCTGGCCGTGGACGTGGGCTGCGGCACCGGGGCGGTCCTGGACCTCTTGCGCCGGGAGGGTCCTGCCCTGGGGCTGGAGTTCGACGCGCGCTGCCTGGGCCTGGCCTGCCGGCGGGGCGGCCTGGACCTGGCGCGCGCCGGCTGCGCGGCTCTGCCCCTCCGGGACGGCTCGGCGGACCTGATCACCCTCATGGACGTGCTCTACCACGAAGGCGTTGACGTGGCCGCCACCCTGGCCGAGTGCCGGCGGGCGCTGGCCCCCGGAGGCTGGCTCCTGGTCTTCGATTCGGCCTACGATGGGCTCATGGGCCCCCACGACCGCGCCGTGCACGGGGCCCGGCGCTTTGCCCGCCAGGGGCTCAAGCTGCGCCTGGAACGGGCCGGCTTCCACGTCGAGCGGGCCACCTACCGCAACAGCATCCTGGCCCCGGCGGTCATCCCCGCCCGGCTGCTGGCCCGTTTCCTGGAGGGCCGGCGGCGTACCCAGGGGCCGCCCCCGGTTTCGGACGTGGACATGCCCCCGGCCTGGCTCAACCGCCTGCTGCTTTGGCTCATGGCCCTGGAGGCGCGCTGGCTCAAGCGGCATTCCTTTCCCCTGGGCATCTCGGTCTGCCTGCTGGCCCGCAAGCCGTCGGACAAACCGGCCTGAGGGGCGTTATCCGCCGGGACGCGCTATAATTATCAGGTTAAGACAAGCGGGAGCGGCCATCGCGCCGGCCCGCAGCAGGCGCCTGGATTGTTTGCCCGCTCAATCCAAGGAGGATTCCATGCCCAAGTCCAGATGGACGATCATCGCGGCCCTTTCCTGCCTGACCCTGACCCTGGCCTGCGCCCCGGCCCTGGCCCAAGACTCCGGCCAGACCCCCTCGGGCAACTACAGCGGCCAGATAGGCGCCAACGGCCCCGGCGGCCCCGGCGGCCCCGGCCCCATGGGGGGTCAGCGCATGGGCCGGCCGCCCTTTGGCCCGCCTCCCGCCCTGGGAGGCCGCTACAAGGTTGTATCCGGCGATTTCACCGCCTTGCGGGGGGGCAAGGCGGAGACGGTCAAGGCCATGGTGCGGGTGGACTCCCAAACCGGCGAGACCTGGATTCTCCAGGAAACCTCCGAGGGCGGACGCGTCTACCGGGAATGGGTCAGGATCGGCGAGGGCAGATAGCCTGGCTTCCGGCCCGGGGTCGTCGCCGGACGCTGGCGCGATCTCCGGGCCGCGCCCCCTTTTACCCGGCCCATGCCATGAACCTTGCGATATCTCTTGCGATGTCTCTTGCGATGACGGCCCAATGACGCTCGAGTTGCAAATCGTCAAGTGCGCCGACCAGGGCGAGCTGCGCCGGAACCTGCCCCCGGCCCTGGAGCGTCATGTTCCTCTGCTGCCCGCCGACCCGCAGGCCCCTGTGCTGATAAAGCCCAATCTTAACGCTAATATGAACGCACTGACCGGCAACACCACCGACCTGAGGATCCTGGCGGCGCTCCTGGCCTGGCTCAAGGACCACGGCCGCGCCGACATCACCGTGGGCGAGGGCACCAACAGCGGCTTCTACCGCAACCGCATCAGCGTCATCACCCGGCTCAAGGTGGACGAGCTCTGCCGGCGCTTCGGGGTCAAGGCCCTGGACCTGAATTACGCTCGCCCCCACCTGATCGACTTCGAGGGCGGCGAAAAGGCCCGGGTGGCCTGGGAGGCTTACGAAGCCAGCCGGAAAGGGCTGCTGATAAATCTGCCCAAGCTCAAGACCCACTTCGAGATGACCATGAGCGTCTGCTTGAAGAACCTCATGGGTTGCCTGCTGGGGCAGGAGAACAAGAAGAAGACTCACCAGAGCCTGGCCGCCAACATACTGAGGCTAAACCAAGCCCTCAAGCCGCAGCTGCACATCGTGGACGCCCTGGTGGCCATGGAGGGCCTGGGCCCTACCCGGGGCACCCCCTTGAGGCTGGACAGCCTGCTGGTGGGGACCGATCCCTATCTCCTTGATCTGGCCTGCGCGGCGGTGGCCGGCTTCGATCATCGGAGCATCCCCACCCTCAAACTGGCCGAGGAGAGAGGGCTGATAACCCCGGCCCATCGCCAGGCCGTGCGCGAGGCCCCCCTGCCCTCGGCGGGCCGGCCCTTCGCCCCGCCCAAGGCCGGGGCCCTGGCTTCCTTCATCCACAGCCCCAAGCGCCAGAAGTACTTCCTGGCCGTGCGCCGGACCCCGCTGTTCACCTATCTGGCCTCCACCGACTGGTTCGGCGGCCTCTTGTTCAAGACAGGCCTACGGCAGGACGTCTTCAACCAGGAGGAGCTGCGCTGCGAGGGGCTCGCGCTGGACGAGACGGCCTGCGATGGTTGCGGGGTCTGCGCGGGGGCCTGTCCGATGGGACGCGAACTGCCCCGGGCCCTGGGGGACCAGGACGGTCAATGCCTGCGCTGCCTCTACTGCTACGCCCTCTGCCCCCGGCGGGCCATCGTGTTCAAGGGCGGAAAGGGCTTCTACGCCGAGCAGGAGCGCCAATACGACCAACTGATCCGGGGCATGGCCCGACCCGCCCCGGCGCGAAAGGAATGATCCGGCCGATGAAGATACTGGTCCTCAACCCGCCCTTCCTGCCCCGTTTCTCACGCGCCCAACGCAGCCCGGCGGTGACCAAGAGCGGCACCATCTACTTCCCTCTCTGGCTGGCCTACGCCGTGGGCGTGCTGGAGGCCGAGGGCCACGAGGTCTCCTTCATCGACGCCCCGGCCCGGGGCTGGGACGTCGCCCAAGTGACCGAGCACGCCCGCGCGCTTGTCCCTGGTCTGGTGGTGATGGACACCAGCACCCCCAGCCTGGCCAACGACCTGATGGTGGCCGAGCGGCTCAAGGGCGCCTGCCCCAAGGTCTTCATCATCGCCGTGGGAACCCACGTCTCGGCGCTCCCCGGCGAGACCCTGGAGATGGGCCCGGCCCTGGACGCCGTGGCCCGGCGCGAATACGACTACACCGTGCGCGATCTGGCCGCGCTCCTGGCCGCCGGCGGGGGCCAGCCTCCGCGCCCCGAGGAGCTGGCCGGGGTGGAGGGCATCTCCTGGCGCGGTCCCGAGGGCGTGGTCCACAACCCGGACCGGCCCTTCATAGAGGACCTGGACGCCCTGCCTTGGGTGAGCAAGGTCTACCAGCGTCACCTGAACATCGACGACTACTTCAACCCCAACGCCATTCCGCCCATGGTGACGCTCATCACCAGCCGGGGCTGCCCCTTCAAGTGCACCTTCTGCGTCTACCCCCAGACCTTCACCGGCCGGGCCTACCGCTTCCGCGGCATCCCCGACGTGGTGGCGGAGATGGCCTGGGTGCAGGAGGCCTTTCCCCGGGTCCGCTCCATTTTTTTCGAGGACGACACCCTGACCGCCGACAAGGAGCGCTGCCGTGCCTTCTCCCTGGCGGTGATCAAGCGGGGGCTCAAATTGGCCTGGACGGCCAACTCGCGGGTGGGCCTGGACTACGAAACCATGGTGCTCATGCGCCAGGCCGGCTGCCGCCAGCTTTGCGTGGGCTTCGAGAGCGGCGACCCGGCGGTGCTCAAGACCATGAAAAAGGGCATCGGCAGCGATACCATGCTGCGCTTCATGGCCGACGCCCGCCGGGCCGGGATCCTCATCCACGGCTGCTTCATGCTGGGCTTTCCGGGTGAGACCAAAGCCAGCGCCAAGATGACCGTGGACCTGGCCCTGGCCCTCAAACCCGACACCGTGCAGTTCTACCCGGTCATGGTCTACCCCGGCACCGAGGCCTTTGCGGAGTACGAGCGCCTGGGCTGGCTCACCGCCGGCCGCTGGCAGGACTGGCTGACCGCCGAGGGCCTGCACAACTGCGTGGTGCGCAACGAGGCCCTGGACTCGGCGGAGATCGTGCGCCTCTGCGACCAGGCCCGCCGCCGCTTTTACCTGCGGCCGGGCTATGTCCTCTACAAGCTTACGCAGGTGGCCAAGAGTCCGGGCGAACTCAAGCGCACGGTGCGCGCCGGGCGCACCTTCGCCAAGCACCTGCTGCGCGGCTCGCGGGTCTAGGCCATGGCCGGTCAATCCGGGGATGAGGGCGGCCCGCTCTACTCGGTGGTCATCCCGGCCTACAACGCCGAAAACACCCTGGGGGCCTGCCTCAAGGCCCTGGCCGCCCAGAGCGTCCCCCGCGGGCGATTCGAGATCATCGTGGTCGACGACGGCTCCGGCGACCGCACCGGGGATATCGCCCGGATCGGGGCGGACCTCTGCCTGCGCCAGGACAACGCCGGGCCGGCCACCGCCCGCAACCGGGGGGCGGCGGCGACCAAGGGGGCGATCATACTGTTCACCGACAGCGACTGCGAACCCACCGGGGACTGGCTCATGCAGATGACCAAGCCCTTCGCCGACCCTGAGGTGGCCGGGGTCAAGGGGGCCTACCTGACCCGTCAGCGCGAGCTGGCCGCCCGCTTCGCCCAGGCCGAGTTCGCCGACCGCTACCAACTTCTGCTCAAAAGCCGCTACATCGACATGGTCGACACCTACTCCGCCGCCTTCCGCCGCGAGGTGTTCCTGGAGGCCAACGGCTTCGACCAGGGCTTTTCCACCGCCAACAACGAGGACACCGAGCTTTCCTACCGCCTCTCCGCTCAGGGCTTCAAACTGGTCTTCAACCCTCGCGCCCTGGTCTACCACCGCCACCCGGCCAGCTTCGCCAAGTACCTGCGCACCAAGTTCTGGCGGGGCTACTGGCGCATGGTGGTCTACCGGCTTTTCCCGGAGAAGGCGCTCAAAGACACCTACACCCCACTGGTGCTCAAGGCCCAGACCGCAGCCACGGCCCTGGCCCTGGCCCTGTTTCCCCTGGCCGCGCTCTGGCCGGGGCTGCTGGCGGCGCCGCTGCTGATCCTGGCCGGGGTGCTGGCATCCTCCCTGCCGTTTGCCGCCCGCGCCTTCCGGGTCGACGCCGCGGTGGGCCTGGTCTCCCCCCTGGCCATTCTGGCCCGCTCCGTGGTCTTCGCCCTGGGCAGCCTCTACGGCCTGGCCCGCTCCTGGCGCTGATAGCAGGAGCCCGGCTGGCGCGGCCCTTGCGCGGCCGAGAAGCGTAAGCTTCCCAAGGCCGCGAGGCAAGGGGCGTGACAGCCGGCAAGGCGGAGGAAGGCACGGAACGGGAGCGCGCGCGGCTCGCGCGGGGAAAGAGCCTCCCCAACCCGCCATGACCGCGGCGGCACGCCGCCCGACACGCCATGGCCAGGCGGGGGCGTCCGGCGCGGCACGGCGTAACGTTTACAAGGAGTTGTTCCTGTGATAAAAAGCGCTCAGGCTCGGCCGGCCGAGCCTGGGCGGGTCAGCGTCATTTTTTTCCTTCAACCATCGGGCACAAGCGTCGCGCCATGAGCCAACAAGCAGCCAATCACGAGGAGCGCTACGAGCCGGCGGCCATCGAGGCGCGCTGGCAGGAGCGCTGGAACGAGCTGGGCCTGTTCCGGGTGGTCGAAGACCCCGCCAAGCCCAAGTATTACCTGCTGGAGATGTTTCCCTATCCCAGCGGGCGCATACACATGGGGCACATGCGGGTGTATTCCATCGGCGACGCCCTGGCCCGACTTAGGCGCATGAAGGGTTACAGCGTGCTGCACCCCATGGGCTGGGACGCCTTCGGCATGCCGGCGGAGAACGCGGCCATCGCCCACGGGGTCCACCCGGCCAAGTGGACCTACGAGAACATCGCCTACATGAAGGGCCAGCTCAAGCGCCTGGGCTTCTCCTACGACTGGGAGCGGGAGTTCGCCACCTGCGACTCCAGCTACTACCGTTGGGAGCAGCTGGTCTTTTTGCGCATGTGGGAAAAGGGCCTGGTCTACCGCAAACAAGCCCTGGTCAACTGGTGCGAGACCTGCAAGACGGTCCTGGCCAACGAGCAGGTGGAGGCCGGCCTGTGCTGGCGGTGCGGTCAGCCGGTGGGCCAGAAGAGCATCCACGGCTACTTCTTCAAGATCACCGCCTACGCCGAGGAACTGCTGGACTGGCTGGAGAAGCTCGCGGGCTGGCCGGAGCGGGTGCTGACCATGCAGCGCAACTGGATAGGCCGCTCCTACGGCGCGGAAATCCATTTCCCGCTGGACGGTCGCGACGACGCCATCAAGGTATTCACCACCCGCGCCGACACCCTTTTCGGGGCCACCTTCATGAGCCTGGCCCCGGAGCACCCCTTGGCGCTCGAGCTTTCGGCGGGCACCGGGCAGGAGCAGGAGGTCAAGGAGTTCATCGACCGGGTCAAGCGCCAGTCCTTCGCCGACCGGGCCGACCAGCTCCAGAAGGAGGGCTGCTTCACCGGGGCCTGGTGCGTCAACCCCGTCACCGGGCTCAAGATGCCGGTGTACGTGGCCAACTTCGTGCTGATGGAGTACGGCACCGGCGCGGTCATGGCGGTGCCCACCCACGACCAGCGCGACTTCGAGTTCGCGGGAGTCTACGGCCTGCCCTTGATCGAGGTCATCGCCGGCCCCGATGGCCCCAGGGGCGCCCAGAGCATGAGCGAGGCCTTCACCGACGACGGCGTGCTAATAAACTCCGGCCAGTTCGACGGCCTCACCTCGGCCGAGGCCCGCCGGGCCATCGCCGAGCATTTGCAGGAGCGGGGCCTGGGCCGCCAGACCATCAACTATCGCTTGCGCGACTGGGGCATCAGCCGCCAGCGCTACTGGGGCGCGCCCATCCCCATGATCCACTGTCCCAAATGCGGGGCGGTGCCGGCCAAGGAGTCGGACCTGCCGGTGGTTTTGCCCCTTCAGGCCAAGATCCCCGAGACCGGCGGCTCGCCCCTGCCCCTGCTGGAAAGCTGGGTGAACGTGGCCTGCCCTTGTTGCGGGGGGCCGGGCAAGCGCGAGACCGACACCATGGACACCTTCGTGGAATCGTCCTGGTACTTCGCGCGCTACGCCTGCCCGGACTACGCCGAGGGACCGCTCGATCCCAAGCGCGTGGACTACTGGATGCCGGTGGACCAGTACATCGGCGGCATCGAGCACGCGGTGCTGCACCTGCTCTACAGCCGCTTCTACACCAAGGTCCTCAGGGACCTGGGCCTGGTCAAGGCCGACGAGCCCTTCCTGAACCTGCTCACTCAGGGCATGGTCATCAAGGACGGCTCCAAGATGAGCAAAAGCAAAGGCAACGTGGTCGACCCCGATGACATGGTCAAAAAGTACGGGGCCGACACCGTGCGACTCTTCAGCCTCTTCGCCGCGCCGCCGGAGAAGGACCTGGAGTGGTCGGACCAGGGCGTGGAGGGGGCGGCCCGCTTCCTGACCCGCCTGTGGCGGCTGGGGCTCATGGTGGCCGAGGAGGCCAAGGGCGTGAAGGCCTACGCCGGCGGCGGCGGTCTCTCGCCGGAACTGGCCGACCTGCACCGCAAGGTCCACGAGACGATCAAGAAGTACACCGACGACGTCTGGGAGCGCTTCCAGTTCAACACCGCCATCGCCGCGCTGATGGAGTTGGTCAACCAGCTCAGTCTGGCGGCCCAGAGCGAGGCCAGCCGGGGCGATCCGGCGCGGGCGGCGGTGCTCCGGGAGGCGGTGGAGACGGCGGTGGTGCTGGTGAGCCCCATGACCCCCCACCTGGCCGACGAGCTGTGGAGCCGGTTGGGCCACGAGGGCTGCCTGATCGACCATCCCTGG
>JAJZPI010000001.1 GCA_021811275.1 Deltaproteobacteria bacterium | reverse complement strand
CTCCTCCTCCAGGGGATCGCTCTTGCCGAAGCGCGGGCGCTCGGAATCCACCTTGGGTATGCGGCCCGGCTTGTACTCCACGCCGTTGACCACCAGGAGCTTGCGCTTCTTGAAGTCCAGCGACAGGTAGGCGTCGGGCTGGAAGACGCGCATCTTGCGCTCGTCCTTGAGGGCCAGGCGGCTGGCGGTGACATTGGCCACGCAACCGCCGGGAAACTCCAGGCGGGCGTTGACGATGTCGGCGTGGGGGCCCAGCACCGGCACGCCCACGGCGCGTATTTCCCGGGGCTCGGCGCCCACCAGCGAGAGGATGATGTCCAGGTCGTGGATCATCAGATCGAGGGCCACGTCAACGTCGGTGGCGCGCGCCTTGAAGGGGGCGATGCGGTTGCACTCGATGAAAAGCGGGTTACGCACCCGCTTGAGCAGCTCCTCCACCGCGGGGTTGAAGCGCTCCAGGTGCCCCACCTGCAGGATGCGTCCCCGCGCCTGGGCAAGACCCACCAGGGAGTCGGCCTCCTCCAGGGTGCTGGTGATGGGCTTTTCGCAGAGCACGTCCAGGCCGCCGGCCAGCAAATCGGAGGCCACCCGGTGGTGGTCCACGGTGGGGGTGACCACGCTTGCCGCCTGGACCAGGCCGATCAGCTCGCGATGGTCGGCGAAGGCCCTCACGCCCAGATCGCGCGCCACCGCGCGGGCCCGTTCGGCGTCCACGTCCACCACGCCCACCAGCTCGGCGTTCTTCAGACGGGCGTACTTCTCGGCGTGGAAGCGGCCCAGATAGCCCACCCCCACCACGGCAACCTTAACGGCTTCAGTCCTCATCGGAGGGCTTCCTCCTCGGTCCAGGCGGAGATGCATATTCCCGATTCCTCTGCCCGGCGCACCATTTCCCCGCAGTCGAAGACCAGGGTGGCGCCGGCCTCTATCACCAGGGCCGAACAGCCGGCCTCGGCCATGACCTCCACCGTGCCCGCGCCCACCGAGGGCAGGTCGAAGCGCCGGTCCTGGGAGGGCTTGCAGCGCTTGACCACCACCGCCTCGCCGGAGGCCAACCCGCCTCCCCGGCTTATGCAGGCGTCGGTGCCCTCTATGGCCTCCACCGCCACCACCGCCCGCCCCTTTATCACCACCGCCTGGCCGATATCCAGGCGGCCCAGCTCCCCCGCCACCCGCCAGCCCAGCTTGGCGCTGGCCAGCTCGTCCGCGCTCGGCCGGCGCTTGGTGTAGTTGCCGGCCGAGGCCAGCAGCTCCGGCACCAGCTCGTGGCTGGGCAGAATGGTTATGCCCTCTTCGGCCAGCACCTGGGCCAGGGTGCGCAGAATGCCGTCGTCGGCCATGTGACGGAGCTTGCCCACCAGGGTCAGCGCCTTGAGGTCGGGCTTGACGTCCTTGAACATGCGGGTCTTGGTAACTCCGCCACACATCACCGCCTGGCTGGCCCCGCCCTTTTTTAAGGCCTTGATAAGCTTGCCCAGTTGGCCCAGTTGGACCCAGGTGATCTCGTCCACCTCCCGTTCCAGTTCGGACAGGGTTTCGCCCTGGTGGGCCACGGCCACCACCCGGTAGCCTTGGCCGCGGGCGGCGCGGGCGAAGAGGATGGGGAACTGGCTGGCGCCGGCTATGAGTCCGATGACGCGGGCGGGCATGATACAAAGCCCATGACTAGCGGGAAACCCCCCGCTCCGAAGTGGCGATGAAGTTGAGCATGTGGCGTACCTCCGGCAGGTCGGCAACCTCGGCGCGGACCTTGTCCAAGGCCTGGGCCATGGGGGTGCGGCTGCGGAAGATGATCCGGTAGGCCTGTTTGAGGGCCTCCATGGCCTCGGGCGTGAACCCGGCGCGCTTCAATCCCACCACGTTGAGGCCGTGGGCCTTGGCCCGGTTGCCCTCGCAAAGGCAGAAGGGTGGCAGATCCATGGCGACGCCGCTCAACCCTCCCACGAAGCAATGGCGGCCGATGCGGGTGAACTGGTGCACCGCCACAAGGCCGCCCAGGGAGACATGATCCTCCAGAATGACGTGACCGGCCAGGGTGGCGCTGTTGGCCATGATCACGTGGTCGCCCAGCTGGCAATCGTGAGCCACGTGGCTGTAGGCCATGAACAGACAGTCGTCGCCAATTCTGGTGGTGCCTCCGCCGTGGCCGGTGCCACGGTTGATGGTCACGAACTCGCGGATCTGGGCATTGGCCCCGATCTCCAACCAGGTCTCCTCGCCGGCGTATTTCAGGTCCTGGGCGTCGCCGCCCACCGAGGCGAAGGGCCAGACCCGGCAACCCGCACCCAGGCGTGTCCAACGCTCGAGGTTGGCGTGGTGGCCGATGCGGCAGCCGGGGCCCAGCTCCACGCCGGGGCCTATGAAGGCGTAGGCGCCGACTTCCACGCCCTCGGCCAAACGTACGGTGACATCCACCACGGCGGTGGGATGAATGGTCATGGGTCGCTTTCCCTTAACCGTCGCGCCTCTGCGCGATCAGGCGGTGTAGCACATTGCGGATGACGGGAGCCTGCCGCCGTTCCATTTTAAGCCTTGGCATCTTCCCGCGCATTGGCGGCAACGGCATGCTCGATGGCGGCGGTCAATTCCGCCTCGGCAACCAGCTTGCCGTCCACGAAGGCCTCGCCCCGCATCTTGAAGGCCCGGCTGGAGCGGTGCAGGTTGGTGAGCTCCAGAATCAGTTGGTCGCCAGGAACCACCGGCCGACGGAACTTCACCTTGTCTATGGACATGAAGAAAATCAGCCGGCCCTTGGCGTCGGCCGACATGGAGTAGGCCATGATGCCGCCGGACTGGGCCATGGCCTCCAGGATGAGCACGCCGGGCATGACCGGGCGTCCGGGGAAATGGCCCTGGAAAAAGTGCTCGTTGTAGGTAACATTTTTGAGCGCCTTGACGCGCTGGCCGGGCTCCAGCTCCAAAACCCTGTCCACCAGCAGGAAGGGGTAGCGATGGGGCAGATGCTCCATCACCTGTTCCAGGTTCATAACCACTTCCGCCATGGCCTCTCCTTTATGACAGGGGCTCTCGTGAGCCCTCCCGGCCGCTTTCCAGAGCCTTGACCCGGTCGAAGAGTTCGGGCAGGCGGCGTATGAGCTGGCTGGTGCGCAACCAAAGTTTATGGGGCATCGCCGGGGTGCCGCTCATGATCTGGCCCGGTTCGATGGAATGGGCCACCCCGCTCTGGGAGCCAACCATGGCCCCGTCGCCGATGGTGATGTGCCCTGAAAGACCCACCTGACCGCCCAATACCACCTTGCGACCCAACTTGGTGGAGCCGCTGATGCCCACCTGCGCCACCAGGAGGGAATGTTCGCCCACCACGCAGTTGTGGGCCACATGGACCATGTTGTCGGTTTTGACCCCGCTTTGGATCCAGGTGCGTCCGGTGGCCGCCCGATCGATGGTGTTGTTGGCACCCAACTCCACATCGTCATCGATCTGCACGATGCCGATCTGGGGAATTTTGAAATGCCTCTCGCCATCGGGCACGAAGCCGTAGCCGTCGGAACCAATGACCGTGCCGGCGTGGATGATGCACCGCTTGCCAACCAGGCAGCCGTGGTAGAGAACCACGTTGGGGTGCAGCACGGTGCCATCGCCCACCCGGGCCCCCGCCCCCACGTGCACGCCGGAATGGAGCACGACCCGGTCGCCGATCACCGCCCCCTCGCCCACGTAAGCCAGAGCGTGAACGCTCACGTCTCGGCCCAGCGCCGCGCCGGGCTCCACCACGGCCCGTTCGTGCACGCCCAAGGGGACGTAAGGCTTGGCGGTGGCCTGGGTGAGTATCTTGGCGTAGGCCAAGTAGGGATCGGCCACCCGGATCACCGCTAGCCCATCGGGAACCTTCTGCTCAAGCCTGACCAGCACAACTCCGGCCCGGCAGGCGGGCAGGGCCTTGGCATACTTGGGATTGGCCAGAAAGGCCACGTCCTGAGCTCCGGCCTCCTCGATGCCCTTGATGCCGCTCACAACGCGGTCGCCGGGCCCTTCGAGCTTGCCGCCAAGCAGGGCCGCCAATTGCGCCAGGGTAGCTTCCATACCGCTCAGGCCGCCGCCGGTCTAGGGGTGCAGCTTGTCATAGGCCGCGATCACCTGGGCGGTGATATCGGCGCTCTTGGGGAAGTACAGGGTGGTGCGAGCCTCGATGACCACGGCGTAGCCGTTCTTGGTACCGATCTCGTTGATGACCCGGCCCATCTCGCGCAGCACCGGCTGGAAGGCGTCACGTTGGGCTTCCTGCATCTCCTGCTGGGCGTCGCGGGTGCGGTCGTTCAAGGTGCGCACCTTGCGCTCGAAGTCGCGCTCCTTGGCCAGCTTGGCCTCGGGTTTGAGCAGCATGGCCGAGTTCTCCAGCTCCTTGCGCAGGGCCTGTACCTCCTCGTTCATGCTCTTAAGCGCACCCTCGAGCTTGTCGGCACGGCGCTTCAGCTCCGCGCCGGCCTTCTTGCCCTGGGCGCATTCCTTGACCGCCCGCTCGTAATCCACAACCGCCACCATACTTTGGGCGCTCGCCGCCGTGGGCAGAGCCCAGGCGGCGCAAATGAGCACGGCCAGCATACCCAGCATCAATAACCACTTGCCAGATTTCAACATGCTGTATTCTCCTTGAAGGGCCTGCCAAGGCCCGATTTAGAAAACGCTTCCGATGGTGAATTCCCAGTTGGAGCCGGATTCGTCGGACCTGGGATCGAGCACGTAGCCGTATTCCAGACGCAGGGGGCCCACCGGCGAGAGCCAGCGGATGCCCGCGCCCACGCTGCTGCGCAGGTCGTCGAACTTGTAGCCGTCGGCCTCGCTCCAGCTGTTGCCGGTGTCATAGAAGAACACGCCCACAAGGCCCGCCTTGGGGAGCACGGGGAAGCGATACTCGATGTTGGCCAGGGCCATGCGCTCGCCGCCGATGCGGTCGTTGGTGAGGGGATCGCGCGGGCTGACCGACTGATAGTCGAAGCCGCGCAGGGTGTTTATGCCGCCCAGGAAGAACTTCTCGTAGATGGGCAGGTCGCCGCCCTCGTGGCCGGTCAGCCAGCCGATGCGGCCATGAAGCACGAAAACGTGCTGGAACCACAGCGGCAGATACCAGCCGGTATCGCCCAGCACCTTGATGAAGGCGTTGGTGCCGCCGATGGGATCGCCGGCGTACTCCACGCTGATACTGTTGTCGCTTCCCCTGGTGGGGCTGAAGTAGTGGTCGCGGGAATCGCGGCGCAGGATGCCGCGCACCGAACTGGTGGTGTGCTCGCCTTCCTGATCCCTGATGACGGCCGCCGCATTGTCCTGGATCGAATATACGTTGGCCACCTCATAAGTGTAGTAGGTGTAGAGGCGAGTGTAGGCCAGGGGAGTAGGGAAGCCGAAACGCAAGCGCCCGCCCACGGCCTCCTTGGAGTAGCTGTAGAACTCGCGATCCCAGTCGTAAAGATCGATGCCGGCGCTTATGGGCTTGTCCAGGAACCAGGGCTCGGTGAAGCTGATGGTGTAGCGGTTGCTGACGCCGCCGACCTGTCCCTTGAGTTCAAGCTGCTGTCCGCGGCCGAACAGGTTGCTCTCGCCGACGCGGCCCATGATCATGAAGTGGTCAACGGTGGAGTAGCCCGCACCCACGCTGAACTGTCCGGTGCGTTTCTCCTTGACGTCTATCTTGAGGTCCATACGGTCGGGCGTGCTGCCCTTGCTGGTGGTGATGTGCACGTCCTCGAAGTAGTTGGTGCGTGCCAGGCGGCTGTTGGCCTCGCGGATGGCGGTGCCGGAGAAGAGATCGCCTTCGGCCACGGAGAGTTCGCGCCGGATGACCTTGTCGCGGGTGTTGGTGTTGCCGGTGATGATGATCCGCTCGAAGTAGACCTTCTCACCCTTCTTGATGTTGAAACCCACGCTGACCGTGTGCTTCTCCATGTTCTGGTCGATCTGGGGGCGCACCTCGACGTAAGCGAAGCCCTGGTCGGCGTAAAGGGTATTTATGTTGTTGATGTCGGCGCGCAGGATGTCGCGGTTGAACCACTCGCCGGGCTTGGTCTTTAAGCTGGCCATCAGCTCTTCCTGCGGCTTGATCATGTCGCCGGACATGCTGATGTCGCTGATCTTGAACCTAGGCCCCTCCTGCACGCTGATCACCACCACCAGCCCGTCGGGCTCGCGCCGGATCTCCTGCTCGGCCACCCTGGCCGTCATGTAGCCCAAGTTGTAATAGTAGTCGGTGAGCTTCTCCAGGTCCTGGTCGAGTTTGCCCCTCTCCAGAACGTTGCTCTCGGTCAGCCAGGAGAACCAGCCCTTCTCCTTGGTGCCCATCTGGTCCTTGAGGTCTCCCGGCTTGGCCGCGGTGTTGCCCACGAACTCGATGCTTTTGATAAAAACCTTGGCGCCCTCGTCCACCTTTACCAGAAGGCGCTTGTCGCCGGACTCCAGGTTCTCGACGCTGATCTTCACCTTGGCGTCGTAGTAGCCCTTGTCGCGGTACATCTTCATGATCTTGGTGTCGGCCTCAAGGAGGGCGTCGGGTCGGAAGACGCCGAAGGGCTTGATGCCCATCTGCTCGCGCAGGTCCTTGTCGTCGATGGCCTTGTTGCCGACTATCCGGATCTCGCGCACGACGGGCTTCTCCACTACGGAGACGACCACCACCTTGCCCTGGGGCCCGTCCTGGGACTCCAGGCGCACGTCGTCGAAATAGCCCATCTTCCAAATGGCGCGCAGGTCCTCGTCCAGACGGATCGGGGAATAGGCGCCGCCCACCTTGGTCTTGAGCACGGCCTTGATGGCCTCGGCCTCGATGCGCCGGTTGCCCTTCACCTGAATGTCGGCCACCTGCTCGCGCCCGGCGGCCTGGGCGCCCACTTCGCGGGCCAGGCGCTCGATCAGGGGAGAGAGGGCGTCGATGCCGGCGCCCTCGACGAAGACCGACTGCGGGCGGCGGATGCCCATGACGTCAATGATCTTGAGGTCCAAGGATACCCGGGCACCGATCTTGGTCAGGGAGCCGAAGACCGCAAAGTCCGCCCCCATCTTGCCGGCCAAGCTGCGCACCAGGGTTTGCTCCAAGGGTTTGCCCGTGGCCTGCAAGGCGCGCGAGGCCTCCTTGGGGTCGAGCACCGTCACGCCCTCGCCCTTGAGCTTGTCGGCCAGCATCTCCTGCAGGCCAGTGCGGAGGTTTTCCAGGGGCTCCTGGCTGAAGATGTCGAAGGGGAAGACCGCCACCTTGGAGGGCTCGGCCGCCCAAAGCAAGGTTGGCCACACCAACACCAGGGCCAAGGCCCACAGCAGTGCCTTTTTTCTCATTGCGCCCCCGCCATCAAGTCCGGTGCCGGCCCGCGAGGCAGGAAATATTCCTCAACGCTTCGGCCCGATAATAACAACGCCGTATTCTATCAGGTCCTGGGAAGGCCACCTGGTCCGCCCGGGAACATCCTATCACGCCAGTGGAAAAACCTTGCCGTCCATAAGCCGCAGCCGCCGCTGGAGTCCAGCGGCGAGCCGCTCGTTGTGGGTAGCCACCAAGGTCGTCAGCCCGTGCTCCAAATTAAGACGCAGCATCAGTTCGTGCACCTTCTCGCCGGTGCGCTCGTCCAGGTTGCCCGTGGGTTCGTCGGCCAAAAGCAGCTTGGGCTCCAGGACCAGGGCCCGGGCCACGGCCACCCGCTGGGCTTCACCCCCGGAAAGCTCTCCCACCCGATGGTCCTCGCGGTGGCCGAGCCCCACCTCGGCCAACAAGGCCCGCGCCCGTTCCAATGCCTCGCCTCGCTCCCGCCGGGCTATCAGGGCAGGCATCATCACGTTCTCCAGGGCCGAGAATTCGGGCAGGAGGTGGTGAAACTGGAACACGAAACCGATGTTCCGGTTGCGGAAGACGGCCAGAGCCCGCTCATCCATCCTGAATATTTCCTGCCCATCCACCAGCACCAGCCCGCCGGTCGGTCTGTCCAGGGCCCCGGCGATATGTAGCAAGGTGGATTTTCCCACCCCCGAGGCCCCCAGGATGGCCACAGTCTCGCCCTGGGCCACCTGGAGATCCAAGCCCTTGAGGACCTCCACTGTATCACGGGGGCCCTCGTAGGTCTTGTAGAGTCTTTCTATATGAATAAAGGAAGGGGCGGCTGTCAAGACCCCAGAGCCCGGCGCCCCTTTTCCCTCCTCGTTCACCGCTTGCCCGCTCATTCGTAGCGCAAGGCCCGCACCGGCTCCAGGCGGCCGGCGGCGTGGGCGGGATAGATGGTGGCCAAAAGGCTTATCAGGATGGCCGAGCAGCCCACCACCAGCACGGTCAGGGGCTCGACCTGCACCGGCAGGGTGCTGAGGGCGTAGACATCCTTGGGTAGCTCTATGAACTTGTACTTGCCCAGGAGCCAGCACAGGAACAGCCCCAGGCCCAGCCCGGCGGAGGTGCCCACGGCGCCGATGACGACCCCTTCCAGCATGAATATGCGCCTTACGCTGGCCTCGGTGGCCCCCATGGCTTTCAACACACCGATATCGCGGGTTTTTTCCATTACAAGCATTATAAGGGAGCTGATGATGCCAAAAGCCGCTACCAGGACTATTAATATGAGGATCACGAACATGGTGATCTTTTCAAGCTTTAACGCCGCGAAAAGATTATGGTTCATCACCATCCAGTCTCTGGCGAAGTAGGCCGGTCCCAGCGCCTTGGCCAGACGCCTGCCAACCTCGTCTGCCCGGTAGATGTCCTTGACCCGCACCTCCACCCCGTTGACCGCCCGGCCCAGGTCGAAAAGCTCCTGCCCGGCCCGCATGGAAACGTAGCACAGGGTGGAGTCATATTGGTACATGCCCGACTCGAATATGCCCACCACCCTGAAGGGTTCGCTCTTGGGGGCCCGGCCCACCGGGGTCTCCTCGCCCAGAGGGTTCACCAGTTGAACGTTGGAGCCCCGGACCAGCCCCAGGCGGCGGGCCACTCCGCTGCCCAGGATGATTCCCGGCAACTCCCCGCGCTTGCCGGAGTCGACCAAATCCTGGGGCGATCCCTGGATCATGGTGTGCTCCAGGTCTATGACCTTGAGAGCCTCGGGCAGGTCTATGCCCCGCACGATGGCCCCGCTGGCCCCCCCCGAGGCCACCACCATGACTTGGCCATAGACGTATGGCGTGGCCACGCTTACCTCGGGGTCGGCCTGGGCCGCCGCGATCACCAGCCGGGGATCGCTCATGTTGTCGCCGGACTTGAAGACCATGATGTGGGCGTTCAGGCCAAGAATCTTGTTCTTGAGTTCGTTCTCGAAACCGCTCATGACCGAGAGCACCACCACCAGGGCGCACACGCCCAGGGCCACTCCGGCCATGGAGAGAACGGTGATCAGCGAAATAAAGGTCTGCTTGCGCTTGGCGCGCAAGTAGCGCAGGGCGACGAAGACCTCGAAGGTCATCAGGCGCGCTCGGGCCTGAGCAGGGGGAAGAGAATTACCTCGCGGATGCTGGGCTGGTCGGTGAGCAGCATGACCAAGCGGTCGATGCCCAGGCCCTCGCCGGCGGTGGGGGGCAGGCCGTACTCCAGCGCCCGCACGTAGTCCTTGTCCATGAAGCGGGCCTCCTCGTCACCGGCCTCGCGCTCGGCCACCTGCTCCTTGAAGCGCTCGCGCTGGTCGTCAGGGTCGTTGAGCTCGCTGAAGCCGTTGCCCATCTCGCGCCCGGCGATGAAGAACTCGAAACGGTCGACGATCTCGTGGTCCAGGTCGTTGGTGCGGCTTAAAGGGGAGATGTCGCGTGGGTAGCCGGTGATGAAGGTGGGCTGCCAAAGCTCGGGCTCCACCAACACCTCGAATATCTTGTGGAGAATTTTGCCCAGGCCGTCGCTGGGCTTGTGCACCCCTCCCAGCTCGCGGGAAAGGGCCAAGGCCTTGTCGTACTTGAAGAGCACCTCCGGCGGCACCCCGCCGATCTCCAGCAGGCTGGTGCGAAAGTCGAAGTTGCGCCAGGGCGGATTCAGGTCGATCTCGCGGCCCTGGTATTCAAACTTCAAGGCCCCCCGCACGGCCATGGCGCACTGGCTGACCAGCTCCTCGGTGATGGTCATCAGGTCTTCGTAGTCGGCGTAGGCCATGTAGAACTCGAGCATGGTGAACTCGGGGTTGTGGCGTACGCTGATGCCCTCGTTGCGGAAGTTGCGGTTGAGTTCGAATACCCGCTCCAGGCCGCCCACCACCAGCCGCTTGAGATAGAGTTCCGGCGCCACCCGCAGGTAGAGCTTCATGCCCAGGGCGTTGTGGTAGGTCTCGAAGGGCCGGGCCAGGGCGCCGCCGGGGATGAGCTGCATCATGGGGGTCTCCACCTCCATGAAGCGCCTCTCCTCCAAATACCGGCGCACGGTGGAGACGATGGTGGAGCGCGACTTGAATATCTCGCGCACGTCCTGGTTCATGATCAGGTCCAGGTAGCGCTGGCGGTAGCGCTGCTCCACGTCGGTCAGCCCGTGGAACTTCTCTGGCAGCGGCCGGTAGCTCTTGGTAACCAGCTGCAGGCTCTCCACCTTGAGGGTCAGCTCCTGGGTGCGGGTGCGGAAAAGCGGTCCGCGTACGCCGATCATGTCGCCCACGTCGAGCTTCTTGAACAGGGCGTAGCGCTCCTCGCCCACGGTGGCCTTTTCCACGTGGCATTGCAAGGAGCCGCTGCGGTCCTGGATCTTGATGAAGGCCGCCTTGCCGAAGGAGCGCAGGGCCATGATGCGGCCGCCCAGAATGAACTTGGTTTCCTCCATGGACTCCAGGCGGCTAGCGTCCATGCGCTCGTATTGGGCTTTTATTTCCGCGATGGTGTCGCGCGGTCGGAAGGTGTTGGGGAACAGTGGGATTCCGG
Source organism: Deltaproteobacteria bacterium (assembly GCA_021811275.1). Lineage (GTDB taxonomy): Bacteria > Desulfobacterota > Desulfarculia > Desulfarculales > Desulfarculaceae > JACRDC01. The sequence continues at coordinate 69,281 of JAJZPI010000001.1, read as the reverse complement.
CCTCACGCAGTTCGGCGGCTTTCTGACGGCGTTGACGCCTGAGTATATTGTCGTCGGCCGGGGCGGCCGGGTTCTGGGCGGGCTTCTTCTTGCTTTGCTCCGGGTTACCAGTCACTTGTCTGACTCCTACCCCAAAGGCGGGGGCCGCGTGGATTTTATCCGGGGCCCTTGCGGAATTTATGCGCGAACTAGGCTTCGTTATCTACGGCAGCGCCCGTCATTTGTCAAGAGAGGCAAGACCTTTAGAGCCCCCGAAGCCCCACTTGAAAATACTGGCTGGGGCCCATTGACATAAGGACAAGATAACACCATATTTAGCAGGCAAACTCCACCCCCGGCCCAGATTCGGGGTTACTCTGTCCGTAAGGAGATGTCCGGTCATGCTTTGCACCACCACCCGCGAAGGCATGGAATGTGCCTTCATGACCAGCAAGGGCTGTTCGTACAACGGCGGCACCTGCCACCCCGCCATCGAGTCCTGCGAGGGCTGTGAGCGCACAGTCGCCGCCGGCGATCTGCTCTACTGCAAGAGCTACCCCGACCCTGCGGCCAAGTGGCGCTACGGCGCTTGCAACTTCGCCACCCACATCAAGGGGCAGGTCAAGGAAGCGGCCAAGCTCAACCCCATCAAGGCCAGCAAGCGCGCCGCCGGCAAGAAGTAGCCTGTTCGCGCTAAGGCGGCCTTTCGGGCTGGATTCGACCCGCCAGCCCAGCCAACCGGGGTTTCCGCCTCAAGCGGAACCCCGGCGATTTTTTTATCTGGCGGGAAGGTCCCAGTCAGCGCCGTTAAGGGTGAGTTCGGCCAACCCTCCGCCGGGCCGCTCCACCAGCCGCGCAGAGCCGGGGAGCGCCGATTCCACCACCCTGAGCGCCGCGCGCAAGGCCGGCGTGATTCGGTCCAGGCTCAAACGGCTGGTCCCGCGCGCGCAGGCCAACGGCGCGGCCAGGATCGCGGCCAGGTCTCCGGGCAGCCCCGCGCCGGTGTGCAGGAAGGATACCAGGGACTCGGCGGTCTCCAGGCCCAGGGCGCGGGGCTGGCCGCCGCGCCGTCCCACCTGGGAGAAGCCAACCCCCAGCCCTCGGGCGTCGTGGGCCCATACCGTGAGAGCCAGTCCCCGGCCGGCGGATTTGGGCCTCCGCAGGCTGTCCTGGGGCTTGAAGCCGTGCAGTTCCAGACGCCCCACCGCCCCTTCCAAGGCCTGCTCGGCCAAGTGCACGGGAAGGCCGCAGATCACCACGTCGACTCCCACCATAAGGGCATCGAAGCCCTTTTCCGCCTGCAGGGAGTCGAGATGGCCCTGGCCGGCCACCGTCACCTCGGCCTCGCCCCCGCCCTCCGGATGGAAGCCGGGCACGATTTCGGTGTAGCTAGACCGGACTCCCATGAGGCCCCAGGCAGGGGCCAGTACCCGCGAAATGTACTGGCTGGAGGCCCCGCCCAGGACATGGGTGCCGCCCTGCAGCATGAGCTGGCTTTGGCCTCCGGCCCGCGCAAGGGCCGGCAGGACGGTTTCCAAAACCCAGGCCAGAGGGGCCGCGCTGCGCTGGTGCAGGGCCACGTCGAAGGCATATTCCCCGGTCTGGGGCTCGCCGGGCAGGAACTCCATCTCGGCCACGCCGATGCCGCCCTTGAAGGCACCGCCGCAGACCTTGGCCGCCGCCGCCGCCGCGGTGAGGTGGCCGGGGCCCAGGCCCGGCCCGCCGCGAGGGTCGTCGCCGGCGATGTCGCGCAGGTTCAGGCGCAGGCCGCAGGCCGCCCCCAAAGCCAGGGCGGAGCGTAGCGCCTGGTTGCGAGCGGCGCCGGCGTTTTTGATGACCAAGTTGCTGGACGGATTGATGGGCAAGCTTTCCTCCGCGAGAAAATGCCCTTTAGGGGGCGTGGGGCCGGGCCTTTCCGAACCGGCTCCCCAGTATACCCCAGGCGCAGAACGCTTCCCATAGCCACCTCCCGCCGCCAGTTGCCGGCGTGCTGGCCCTGGGCTATGCTTCTGGTCAGTGAATAACCCAGGCGGCCCCCCGAGGGCCTGGAAAGCCAACCCCCAAGGCCGGCCCTCAAGGCATGCAGACAAGCTCCCCCGAACAACCTCTACGCCCGCCGGCCCCCCCCTGGCCCCTGGGGCCGGCCCTGGCCCAGGCCCTGGAACGCCTGGAGGCCGAGGGCCGGGTCTGCCTGGGAGGGGTGGAGGGCGCGGCCCGGGCTTTCGCCCTGGCCCGGGCCTGGCTGCATAGGCCTCAGCCCTGGCTGGTGGTCTGCCCCACCCTGCCAGCGGCCGAGGTCATGACCCGCGACCTGGAGTTTTTCCTGGCCGGCAGCGACCAGGGACAGAGCCCGGTGCGCTTCTTCCCTGCCTACGAGTTTTCGCCCTATCAGGAAATGGAGCCCCCGCCCGAGACGCGGGCCAGGCGCATGGCCACCCTCTGGGAGCTGATCTGCGCCGAGCGGCCCCTGGTCCTGATCACCTCCGCCCGCGGGCTGACCGGCCGGCTTTGCCCGCCCGAGCACCTGTTGGACCAGGCCCTGGCCATCCGCCCGGGCCAAGCCCTGGAGCGCGAGGCCCTGGTCGAGGCCCTCGTCCGAGGCGGCTACACCCCTGTCTCCCTGGTGGAGCAGGTGGGCGACTTCGCGGTGCGCGGGGCGGTGGTCGATGTATTCGGGCCGCTATCGGAGGAGCCTCTGCGGGTGGAATTTTTCGGCGACCAAGTGGAGAGCCTGCGCAGCTTCGACTCCGTCGACCAGCGCTCCCAATTGGCCAAAGCCTCCGCCACCATCATCCCCTGCCATCCGGTGGACCTCTCGCCCGGGGCGGTGGAGCGGGCGGTGAAGGGCCTGCGGGAGCTGGCCGTGGCCGAGGGCCTCTCCGCCCGCCGCCTGGGCGAGACCGTGCAACGCATGGAACTGCGCGCGCCTTTCAGCGGCCTGGAATCCCTGCTTCCCCTCTACTACGCCAAGGCCGCCGACCTATTCAGCTACCTGCCCGCCGAAGGACTCAACGTGCTCGTGGAGCCGGCGGAGATCAAGGCTAGGCTGGCCGCCGACGCCGAGGCCATGGCGAGCGAATTCGAGGAGGCGCGCGAAGAAGGCCGGGTCGCGCTTCCCCCTCCCCGCCTGCGCCGCACGCCGGAGCAGACCGCCCTTCGCCTGGGCCAGCGTCCGCGGCTGACGTGCAAGGCCCTGGCCATGTCCGGCCCGGATTGGGAGGGTGAATCCGCCGACAAGGTCTTCGAGGCCCCCCTGGTGGGCCTGCGCGCCTCCGCCCACACCGGCCTGCACCAGGAACTGGCCCGGGGCGGCGAGGGATCGCTTTTGGCGCGCTTCCTGGCCTGGGTGAGAACCCAGGGCCAGGAGGACCGCGACGCCCTTTTGGTCTGCCGCTCCCGCTCCCAGGCTGAACGCCTGGGCGACCTGTTCGCCGAGCATGAGGCGCAGGCGGCGGTCAAGGGGCGGGCCCTGGAGGTGGAGGCCCTGGGTGGGCAGGGCCGGCTGTTCATGGTGGTGGGAGCCCTGAGCGCCGGTTTCACCCCGGCCGAACTGCCGCTTACCATCGTCACCGAGGACGAAGTATTCGGCGCGCCCCGGGTGGTGCGGCAAAAGGCCCCGCCCCGGCTTTCGGAGATGCTGGCCGCCCTGGACGACCTGACCCCCGGCGACCTGGTGGTGCACGTGGACCACGGCGTGGCCCGCTACGAGGGCCTCCTAAGCCTGGCCGTGGGGCCGGCCGAGAGCGACTTCCTGCTCCTGACCTACCTGGGCGGCGACAAGCTTTACCTGCCCGCGGACCGCATGGGGCTCATCAGCAAGTACCGGGGGCCTGGTGAAACCCAGCCCGCCTTGGACCGCATGGGGGGCAAGACCTGGAGCCGCACCAAGGGCAGGGTCAAAAAGGCGGTGGAGGCCATCGCCCGCGACCTGGTGGAACTTTACGCCGCGCGCAGCTTCCAGAAAGGCCATGCCTTCGCCCCCCCGGACGCCGCCTTCCGCGAATTTGAAGCCGGCTTCCCCTATGAGGAAACCCCGGACCAGAACAAGGCCATCGAGGACGTGCTGGCCGATCTGACCGCGCCCCGCCCCATGGACCGCCTGATCTGCGGCGACGTGGGCTACGGCAAGACCGAGGTGGCGTTGCGGGCAGCCTATCTGGTGGCTATGCAAGGCCGCCAGGTGGCGGTGCTGGTGCCTACCACCGTGCTGGCCGAGCAGCATTACCAGACCTTCGTGGCCCGTCTGGTCGATCAGCCCCTGGTGGTGGAGTCCCTGAGCCGTTTCAAGACGGCCACCGAGCAGAAGCATATCCTCAAGGACCTGGCCCAGGGCAAGATCGACATCATCATCGGCACCCACCGCCTCTTGCAGAAGGACATTATCTTCAAGGAAGTGGGGCTGTTGGTGGTCGATGAGGAGCACCGCTTCGGAGTCCAGGACAAGGAGCGCCTGAAAAAGCTGCGCAGGCTGGTGGACGTGCTCACGCTCACCGCCACGCCCATCCCGCGCACTCTGCAGATGAGCCTCTCGGGCATTCGCGACTTGAGCGTGATCAACACCCCGCCCGCCGACCGCCAGGCCATCAAGACCTACCTGGCGCCCTTCTCCCCCAAGGCCCTGCGCGAGGCCTTGGAGCGGGAGCTTTCCCGGGGCGGGCAGGTTTTTTTCGTGCACAACCGGGTGCAGGACATCAGCCGCATGGCCCGCCTGGTCAAGGAACTGGCGCCCCAGGCCCGGGTGGGCATCGGTCACGGCCAGCTTTCGGAAAAGGCCCTGGAAAAGGTCATGATGGCCTTCGTGCGCCGGGAACTGGACGTCCTGGTGTGCACCACCATCATCGAAAGCGGCCTGGACATCCCCAGCGCCAACACCATCATCATCAACCAGGCCGACAAGCTGGGCCTGAGCCAGATTTACCAACTCCGGGGCCGGGTAGGCCGGGCCGGCCAGACGGCCTACGCCTACCTATTCGTAAAAAGCGAGACCTCGCTTACTTCCAGCGCGGCCAAACGCCTGAAGGCCCTTATGGACTTCACCCACCTGGGCGCGGGGTTCGCCATCGCCATGCACGATCTGCAAATACGCGGGGCGGGCAATCTCCTGGGCGAGGTCCAGAGCGGCCAGGTGGCCGAGGTGGGCTACGAGCTCTACGTGCGCATGCTGGAGGAAGCGGTGGCCGAGCTCAAGGGCGAAGCGCCGGCCGAGGGCCCGGAGCCGGAGCTGCACTTGGCCATGAAGGCCTTCCTGCCCGAGGACTATGTACCCGACTCCCAGGTGCGCTTGAGCCTCTACAAGCGCTTGAGCCTGGTTCGGGCCCAGGCCGACCTTGAGGCCGTGACCAGGGAGATGGAGGACCGTTTCGGCCCACTGCCCGAGCCGGCCAATCACCTCGTCGCGGCGGTGGGGCTCAAGTCGCTTCTGCGCCGGCTCTGGGCCACCCGGCTGGACCTGAACGCCCAGCAGATGCAGGTGCACTTCACCCACGAGGCCCGCCTGAACCTGGATCTGCTCCTGGGCCTGGCCGAGCGCCGTCCCCAGGATGTCAAGGTCTACCCCGACGGCCGGGTCTCGCTCAGGCTCAAGGCCGGAGCGCCGGCCCTGGCCCAGGCCAGGGACTTCTTGCAATATCTGGGCGGAAATGCTAACTGAAACTACTTATATGGAGTATCGTCCCCCCCTCAGTTGCCAGCGATCCACCCCGCGCCCACGGCGCCTGCTGGCAGGCGTCCTGCTGACGGCGGTTGTCTGCGCCGCGTCTTCCTGTGGCCAGCCCAACCACAGCAGCAACGTGGCCACGGTCAACAACGGACCCATCACCGTGGAGAGCTTCCGGTCACGCATGGCCTTCATGGGTCTGGGCAACGACCCCTCGGCGCTCACTCCCCATCTGCGCCAAGCGGTGTTGGAAACCATGGTCAGGCGTAAACTGGTCCTGGATGAGGCCCAGGCCAAGGGCATCCGGCTGGAACCGGAGGAGATGGACCGGGAGGAGGCTTCCCGGCGCAAGGGCCTCTCCGAGGAAGCCTTCGAACGCACCCTGGCCGCGCAGGGCATAGAATATTATGATTGGCGGCGGGTGATGGCCCAGGAATTGTTGGTGCAGAAGACCCTCGATCTGCTGCTGACATCCCAGGTCCATATCTCGGCCGAGGATGTCCGCGCCTACTATCACGAGCACCGCGCGCAGTTCAAGCGGCAGGAGCAAGTGTTGGCCCAGCATGCGCTTATGCCCACCAAGGAACTGGCCCAGAAGCTCCAGGACCGGGTGGCCAAAGGCGATGACATGAGCCTGGTCGCGGCGGAGCTGGAGGTTCCCCTGGCCGACGAGGGCGAGCCCAGCTGGCTTGAGCGGGGACACATGCCCCCCGCGTTGGAGAGCAAGGTCTTCGCCCTGGAGCCGGGCAAGGTGGCCGGGCCCCTGCCCAGTCCCTACGGTTTTCACGTGGTGCGGGTCCTGGCCAAGCGGCTGGCCATGGAGCTGGACCTGGCCCAGGCCGCGGAGGAGATTCAGCGGCGTCTGTCAGCCGAAAAAAAGGAGGCCATGGCCGCCTCCATGGTCGAGGAGATGCGGGCCAAGGCCCAGATTTGGTTTGATCCCCGCTTCGAAAAAAGCGGCAAGCTCGGCAAGTGAGGAGACTATGACAACCCATCGCCGTATCCTTACCTCGGCGCTCTTATCCCTGATCCTTCTTACCGCCTCCGGCTCCTGGGCCCAGGATGTGAACCGGGTCCTGGCCGTGGTCGGCGATCAGGTCATCACCTCCCTTGACGTGGAGAAAATGCTGCGCACCCTGGAGCAGCAGATGACCGCCACCACCCGTCCGGGAGAGCAGACTCCCTCTCCCCAGCAACTCCAGCGGCTGGCCCTGGAGCGCCTGATCGAGGACAAGGTATTCGAGCAGGAAGTCCAGCGCGAGAAAATTACCGTGGGCAAAGAGGAGTTGGAGCGCTTCATCGATAGGGTGCGCACCTCCAACAACCTGAGCGAGGATGAGTTCGTGGCCCAGCTCAGCCGGCGCGGCCTTACCATGGACGAGTACCGCGAGGAGCTCAAGAAGGACATCATCAAGCACAAGCTCCTGGACCGCAACGTCAAGAGCAAGGTGGTCATCAGCAACGAACAGGTGGAGAAGGCCTATCAGGAGGCCAGCGGCGGCTCGGCCTTCAGCACCGACCAGGTGCGCTTCCGCGGCCTGTTCCTTCAGGTCTCCGAGGAGGCCAGCCCGGCGGTGGAACAGACCATTAAGCAGCGCGCCGAGGATCTGCGCAAGCAGGCCGCGGGCGGCGCGGACTTCGCCGATCTGGCGCGAAAGTATTCCCAGGGGCCGGGCGCGGCCCAGGGCGGCGAGATCGGCCCCCTTTCCTCGGCCGACATGCTGCCCGCCATGCGCGCGGCCCTGGCGGACCTCAAACCCGGCGACATCAGCGGCGTCGTCCGGGTGCCCTCCGGCTACGTGGTCATGCAGCTTATCGAACGCGGCGCCGCCCCGGCCGCCGCGCCTTCGTCCCAGCTCAAAGAGCAGGTCAGGGCCAAACTGGAAAACGAGGCCATGGAGAAACGTTTTCAGGAGTGGATCAAGGATCTGCGGTCCAAGATATACATCAAGGTCATGGAGTAGCGCCCGCATTTCCGGCCTCCTGGTGGAGCGGCCACAATGTCGAGGCCATCCAGGCTGGTGATTGGCTTGGTCATGGTGGCGGGGGCCCTGATGCTGGGCTCATGCATACCGCTTTCGGAGATAATCCTTACACGCGCCATGGAGCAGGGCGGCATCCTGGCCTCCCTGGTCCTTCTGCTTATGCTGGGCGGTTCGGGTTTGGGCCTCCTGGTTTGGGGCTGGCACTTGGCCCGCAAGCGCCAATACAAGATTTGACGCGCGACCAAAGCCCTTTGGGCGGCATTTCCAAACGCGGCACTTCCAAACGTTGACGCCTCCGGGGCGGTTGGGTATATTGCCTCCTGGTCCGCCAGAACCCGGGAGGTCCCTTCAATGCGCGTGCTGTCCGGCATCCAGCCTTCGGGCACCCTGCACATCGGCAACTACTTCGCCATGATGCAGCCGATGATTCGACACCAGCAGGAACACGACCTGTTCTGCTTCATCGTCAACTACCATGCCCTCACCACGGTCACCGACGCGGCCAAGCTGCGCGAGGGCACCATGAATGCCTGCCTGGACTTCCTGGCCTTGGGCCTGGACCCGGACAAGAGCACCTTCTATGTGCAAGGCGACGTGCCCGAGGTCTGCGAATTGACATGGATACTTAACAACCACGCCCCCGTGGCGCGGCTGGAGCTGGCGCATTCCTACAAGGACAAGCTTGCCAAGGGCTTCACACCTCATAACGGCCTGTTCAGCTACCCCGTGCTCATGGCCGCCGACATCCTGCTCTACCAGGCCCACGTGGTTCCCGTGGGCAAAGACCAGAAACAACACCTGGAGATCACCCGCGACATCGCCATGAGGTTCAACAACACCTACGGCGAGACCTTTGTGGTGCCGGAGGCGCGCATAGACGAGGATACCGCCACCGTGCCGGGCATCGACGGACAGAAGATGTCCAAGAGCTATGGCAACACCTTGGATATCTTCGCCGAGGAGAAGCCCCTGCGCAAACGCATCATGAGCGTCGTCACCGACTCCACGCCGGTGGAGGAGCCCAAGGACCCGGACAAGTGCAACGTCTACGCGCTGATCAGTCTGTTCATGACCAAGGATGAGCGCGAGGAACTGGCCGGCCGCTACCGCGCCGGCGGCATGGGTTACGCCCAGGTCAAAAAGGAGCTCTTCGAGCGCATGTGGGAATACTTCAAGCCCTACCGCGAAAAGCGCGCCCAGCTTGCCGCCGACCGCGGGTTCGTCTGCGAGATCATGAAGAAGGGCGCGGCCAAGGCGCGGGGCGTGGCAGCTGTGACCCTGGCCGACGTCCGCCATCGGGTAGGCCTGGACTATTAGCCCCCAGGACTTTCCATTCACGCCGGACCGCTGGCGCAAGTCTCAGCGACGCCTGTTCGCCCAACTGGCCGGCCCCGCCCAGGCCGAGGCCCGCAGCCTGGGCGCCGAACTGGAGGAATGCTATCTCCCCGCCCGCCAGGCCTTCGCCCGCCTCTGCCCTGAACTCTGCCCAACCTGTCCCACGGTCTGCTGTCTGCGCGTCAGCCCGCACGGACTGCTCGACCAGACCGACCTGATCTACTATGCCGCCCTGGGTCTGCGCGACCTGCCCTACCCCCGCCCCCGACGGCGCGGATGCCCCTTTCTGGAAGACGCGGGCTGCGCCCTGCCCTGGCGGGTCCGCCCTTACGCCTGCCTGCATTACATCTGCGCGCGCCTGGAGGAGGCCATGGCCCCAACCGAGCGGATCACGACCGAACGCGCCTTGGAGGAGGCGGCCATGCTGCGCGGCAAACTGGTCAAGGCCTTCATGGACGGCCTTCTGGCCTGATACCAATCAGCGTTCAAGAGAGTAGTTTGAGCGCTAATTGGTTTCAGGCCATGGATGGCTTTGAATGCGACTTGGTATCAAGAGAAACGGCCGGTTTCCCAAAAGGGGAACCGGCCGCGCTTATCGATCTAGGAGCGCCTGGGGCCCTTATTTCTTGGCCTCCTCTTTCTCCTTCTGCTCCTGTACGCAGAGGACGCCGCCTTTCATGCCCGCGCGCAGGCACTGGCCGCAGGATATGCAGGCGGCCTGGAGACTTTGGCCGGCCTTCCATAGATTGGCCAAGTTGGGCTGGCGGATGAAGGGTCTGGCCATGGACACCGCGTCCACCTGATCCAGGGCGGCCTCCACCCTGGATTTGCTGCGCCAGCCGCCCACCACGATCACCGGGCACTTGACCGCCGCCTTGACGAGCTTGGCGTTGTCGAAGAAGTAGCCTTCCTCCTCTGGTTTGGTCACCACCCGCCCGGCGGCTTTTTTGCCCGCCGCGGCCATGCCGCCGCTGACCTCTATGGCGTCGATGCCCAGATCGGAAAGGCTGGCCGCCACCAGGGCCGCATCCTGGGGAGTGAGACCGCCCTCCAGGCCGTCCTCGGTGTTGAGCTTGATGAAAACCGGGTAGCGCGGCCCCACCTCGCGCCGCACGGCCTGGTAGACCTCGCGGCAGAAGCGGCCCCGGTTCTCGATGCCGCCGCCGTATTCGTCGGTGCGCCTGTTGGTCAGCGGGCTCAGGAACTCGCTGATCAGATAGCCGTGGGCGCCGTGCAGCTGCACCGCGTCGAAGCCGGCTGCCTTGACGCGGGCGGCGGCCCGGCCGAACATCTCCGCGATGTCGCTGATCTGCGCCTTGCTAAGTTCGGCCAGCTCCTCCTTGAAGGCCAGGTGGGTCATGGCGGTGGGGGCCAGGGGCTGGCCGCCGATCCAATCTGACTTGGTCTGGCCGCCGGCATGGACGATCTGCATGGCCACCAGTCCGCCGTTCTTGTGCACCGCGTCGCTGATGCGGGTGATGGGGCCGATCATGGCGTCGATGTGCACGCCGGTCTGGTGGGGCAGCCCGCGCCCCAGGGGATGGATGAAGGCGTAGCCGGTGATGATGAGCCCCACACCGCCCTCGGCCAGTTCGGCTGTGAAGTTCACGGTCTCGAAGGTGGGAGTGCCGTCGGGCTGGGCCATGCCCTCCCAGGTGGCGCTACGCACCAGGCGGTTGGGGATGGTCAGTTCGCCCATCTGCCAGGGGGTGAAGATGTCGGCCATGCTCTTCCTCGCGTTGTGGGTTTTGCCCCGACAATATAGCCCGGCGGCCAAGACTGCACAATAGCAGGCCGGGGGCGGGGCGTCGGTCTCAGGCGTCCCGCCCCTTGCAGCGCTACTTCACCATTACGTACTTGCCGTCCTTGACCTGCAACATGACCATGGAATCCACGTCCAGGCCGTTGTGGTCCTCGGCCGAGAGGTTAAACACGCCGCTGACGCCCACGTGGCCCTTGGTGCCTTCGATGGCCTCCTTGAGCTTCTGGGGGTCGGTGCCGGCCCTCTTCATGGCGTCGGCCAAAAGATAGATGGCGTCCCAGGCGTAGCCCGAATGGGTGTTGATGGGATATTCCTTGTTGAACTTGTACACCTCGTCATAGAGGTGAACGAACTCGGCGATGACCTTCTTCTGCGGGTCGCTGTCGGGCAGCGCTTGCCAGGTCATGAGCTTGGTGGCCGGCATGAGGTCGCCTTCGGCCGCCGGCCCGGCCAGCTCCAGGTAGCGCGGTCCGGGCAAGCCGTGACACTGCACCAGAGGAGCCGAAAGCCCCAGGGCGTGGTGGTTCTTGCTGACGATGGCCCCGGCGTCACCGATGGTCCAGCAGACTATGGCCTGAGGCCCGGCGGCGGCCAACTTGGTGAGCTGGCTTTTCATGTCCACGTCGTTGGGGTTGAACTGCTCATTGCCGGCTACGGTCACGCCGAACTCCGGAGCCAGCTTTTCCAGCCAGCGCGCGCCGTCGCGGCCGAAACCGTCACTGGCGGTGATGAGCCCGATCTTGGTCAGGCCATGGTCCTTGAGATAGCCCAGAACCTTCTTGACCGCCACCGAGGAGCGCTGGGGGGTCTTGAAGACCCAGCGGGCGGTGCCGAAGTCCACGTTGCCCATCTTGCCTTCCATGATGACCGGGTCGCCGCCCACGGTCATCACCACCGGAATCTTGGCCTCCTCGGCCTGCTTCTTTACCGCCATGCCGGTGTCGGTGCGGGTGGGCCCGATCACTGCGACAACCTTGTCCACGGCCAGGAATTTCTTGAAGACCATGACCGCCTTGGTGGGATCGCTCTCAGTGTCGCCCAGCACCAGCTCGATAGGGTGGCCGTTCACCCCGCCTTCCTTGTTGATCTTGTCCACCACCATCTGCGCCACCAGCTTGGTGGGGATGCCGATGGAGGCCGCCGGTCCGCTCAGAGCGAAGAAGGCCCCAATCTTGATGGGCTCGGCCGCGCCCGCCGCCCCGGTAAGGGCCATGGCCAAGGCCAGGCCCAGGATCGCCGTCTTGAACATGGTACGCATGTCGCCCTCCTAGGAAATCCCGTTTCAAGGCACTTTTTTAACCCTCCTCGCCGGAGGATCTACTCGAAACGATGATCGAAGACTCGCTTGCTCTTGCGCTCGCTGCGCGGCAACTCGCCGTGGTCCACCAGTTCAACCTCGGCGCTTACCAGCATCTGCGACTTGATGGCGCGGACGATATCCTTCTTCACCCGCTCGTCGTCGCTCAGATTGGCCCCCTCGATGCGCTCCACGCGCACGGTCATATGGTCCTTGCCGTCGGGGCGGTGCTCCAGCACTATCTGGTACTCCGAGCCCACACCACGGCTGTAGCTCAGGACGGCGTCGATCTGTCCGGGATATATGTTGACGGCCCGGAACTTGATCATGTCGTCGCTGCGGCCCAAAAGGCGGTCGTGCCTGGGCAGGGGGTTGCCGCAGGGGCAAGGCTCGGGCAACAGCCGGGTGAGGTCGCGGGTGCGGTAGCGGATGAGGGGGGCGGCCTCCTTGGCCAAGGTGGTGACCACCATTTCGCCAAGTTCACCGGGGGCCACCGGCTCAAGGGTTTCGGGGTTCAGTATCTCCAGAATGTAGTAGTCGGCCCAGTAGTGGATTCCCCGGTGGGCGCCGCATTCCAAGCCCGTGCCCGGACCGTAGAGCTCTGTCATGCCTGGTATGTCGTAAAGCTCGGCCCCGCCCAGGCCTGCGCTGATCTTCTCGCGCATGGCATCTGAGGTCCGCTCCGAACCGTAGATGACCTTTTTCAGTCTCACCTTGTCCGAAAGCCCGCGGCGGCGCACCTCCTCGGAGACCAGCAAGGCCATCGACGAGGTGCAGCAGATGACGGTGGAGCCGAAGTCGACCAGGAACTGGCACTGCATGTCCAGAAACCCGGGCCCCACCGGCACGGCCATGGCTCCAAAACGCTCGCAGCCCAATTGGAAGCCCACGCCGGCGGTCCAGACGCCGTAGCCCACGCAGATTTGCACCCGGTCCTCACGGGTGAGCCCGGCCATCTCGTAGCAACGGGCGAACATGTTGGCCCAATCGGAAATGTCCTTGCCGGTGTAGGTCATGACCTTGCGCTTGCCCGTGGTGCCGCTGCTGGCGTGCAGGCGCACCACATCGGTCAGGGGCACGGAAAGCAGCGGGAACGGATAGCCATCGCGCAGGTCGTCGGCGGTGGTGAAGGGCAGGCGCTTCATGTCATCCAGGGTCCTGATATCATCCGGCCGCACCCCGGCGGCGTCGAGCCTGGCCCGATAGAAGGGGCTGCCGTCATAGGCGTGCGCCACGGTCCACTTGAGCCCCGCCAATTGATGGGCCTCAAGGTCTCCGGCCCGGTTGAAGTTGGGCATGAAGGTCATGATTGACGACCGCTCCCCTGCTTGGTTGGCTTTTGCTCCCGGCCTCACTCCCGGGAGGCCTGGTCCCGCAGGCGCGATACCAGCCACCTGGCCCCGCGCTGCACATGGTCCATGGCGGCCTTGCGCGCCCGTTTGGCGTCGCCGACGCGCAGGGCATCCACCAGCGCCCGGTGGTCCTCCACCGACCAGGCCCCGGCCGCCATGTTGGACATGATCAAATGGCTGATGCGCTCCACCTCGTCCTGCAACTCGCTCAGGAGCCGATGCAGCAGCCTGGAATCCGCGGCCTGATAGAGCAGCTCGTGGAAACGGCCGTTCAGCTCCACCAGTCTCTTCTCGTCAGTGCGGGCCAGGGCCTCCTCGAACATCTCCAGATTGCGCTCCATCTCCTTGAGCAGCTTGGGCGTGATGCGCGCCGCGGCCAATTCGCCGGCGTAGGCCTCCAGCACCCCGCGCACCCCCAGAGCGTCGGCCACCTCCTCGGGGGTGAGCGGGCGAACCTCGTAGCCCCCGCGCGGGCGCTTCAGAAGAAGCCCCTCCTGCTCCAGCCGGTGCAGGGCCTCGCGCACCGGCGTGCGCGACAAACCCAGCTGCTCGGCTAGGCGCTCCTCTACCAGACGCTCGCCGTTGACCATCTCGCCGTGGGTGATCATGCGGCGCAGCAGTACGAAGGCCTCCTGTCCAAGATGCCGCCTGGTAAGATTAGCCGCCGCCTTCATCGCCTCACCTCCCCCGCCGCCGTGACCTTCTCTGGTCCCAGGAAGGCCTCGCGCAACAGGACATCGCCTAAAATTTCCCGCGAGGTCCCGCTGAACCGGATCTGGCCGCTGGTGATAATGTAGCCTCGTTGGGCCACGGAAAGCGCCCCCAGGGCGTTCTGCTCCACCAGGAGCACGCTGGCGCCGCTGGCGGGCAGCCGGCGTATGACGTCGAATATCTCGCGGGTGACCAGGGGCGCCAAGCCCAAGGTGGGCTCGTCCATCAAAAGCACCTTGGGTCTGGCCATGAGCGCCCGGGCCATGGCCAGCATCTGCTGCTCGCCGCCGCTCAAGGTGCCCGCCGGCTGCCCCAGCCGCTGGGCCAGCACCGGGAACATTGCCAGCGCCCTCTCCATGTCGCGCGCCACTTCCTGGCGCTCGCCCCGGCTACGGCGGGAAAATGCGCCCAGCTCCAGGTTTTCGCGAACGCTAAGGGGGGCGAAGAGCTGGCGGCCCTCGGGCACCTGGGCCACCCCGGCCTCCACCACCCGCGATGGCTTCAAGCCGCTCAGCTCGCGGCCGGCCAGAAGCACCTTGCCCTGCTGGGGCCGGGCCAGCCCGCTGATGACGTTCATGAGCGTGGTCTTGCCCGCGCCGTTGGCCCCCAGCAGGCAGACGATCTCTCCAGGTTCCACCCGAAGGCTGACCTCGCGCAGGGCGGGGTGCGGTCCATAATTGAAGGACACCCCCTCCACGCTAAGCATGGGCCGCCTCCGCCACGCCGTTTATGGGCTCCTCGCGCCCACCCAGATAGGTGGCGATAACCTCGGGATGATTCTGTATCTCGTGAGGTGTTCCCTCGGCGATCTTGCGGCCGAAATGCAGCACCACCACCTTGTCGCTGACCCGCATGACCAGCGCCATGTCGTGCTCCACCAGCAACAGGCTCACCCCGGTGCCGCGCACCTTGAGCAGGATGCTTCCCATCTCCTCGGTCTCGGCCGGGTTCAGGCCGGCCACCGGCTCGTCCAGGAGAACCAGTTTGGGCCGGCCGACCAGGGCACGAGCCAGCTCCACCCGCTTGCGGTCGCCGTAGGAAAGCTGGCCCGCGGGCTGGCCGGACAACTCGGCCAAGCCGATGAAATCAAGCATCTCCAAGGCCCGCTCGCGGATGGCGCGCTCCTCGGCCCGGTGACCGGGCAGCCGGAACATGGCACCCAGGAAGCCACTCTTGGTGACGGCGTGCAGGCCCACCATGACGTTCTCCAGCACGCTCAAATTGGCGAAGACCTGGAGATTCTGAAAGGTGCGGGTGAGCCCGCGCCGGGCCAGCACATGCTGGGGCGCGCCGCTGGCCTGGCGGCCGTCCAACATCACCCGGCCGCCCTGGGGCCGGTAGACCCCGCTCATGCAGTTGATGGCCGAGGTCTTGCCCGCGCCGTTGGGCCCGATGATCGCCGTGACCAGGCCCCGCGGGGCGCTAAAGCTAACCCCGTCCAGGGCCTGAAGTCCGCCGAAACTCAGGCTCAGGTTCTCCACTGCCAAGATGTCGTCCATCAAGCGGGCCTCCCGGTGGCCTTGGGCCCGAAGCGGGGGCGCAGGCGTCGCCAAGCTCCCACCAGTCCCTCGGGTTCGCGGATCAGGAGCACCATGAGCAGGCCGCCGTAGAACACGTCCTTATACTGGTCGAATACATGCAGGGCCTGGGGCAAGGGGGTCAGGAAGGCCGCGCCGATGAACCCGCCCCATAGTGAACCCATGCCCCCCACCAGACACATGGTCACCAGCTCCACCGAGCGGAAGATATCGAAGGTGCGCGGGGTAATTATGCCGAAGTAGTGGGCGTAGAGCGAGCCGGAGATCGAGGCGTAGACCGCGCTGAGCACGAAGACCCGAACCTTGTAGTTTGCGGTGGGCACCCCCACCGCCGCCGCGGCCAGAGGCGAATCGTGCAACGCGCGCAGGCCGCGGCCCACCCGCGAGGCTGCCAGGTTGCGGGCCAGGGCCAGCCCCAGTAGCGCCACGGCCCAGGCCAGCCAGTAGAAGCTTTGGTCATCGGAGAAGGTCATTCCCAGAAGCCTGACGGGCTCGATGCCGCTCAGGCCGCTCGGTCCGCCGGTGTACTGGTCGGCCTGGAGCATGATTATGCCGACGATGAGGTTGAATCCCAGGGTGGCCATGACCAGGTAGTTGCCCTCCAGGCGCAGGGTGGGCAGGCCGATGACCAGGGCCACCAACGCCGCCAAGACCGCCGCCGCCAGGGCCGCCGCCAGAGGTGGCCAACCCCAGATGGAGCTGAGCATGCCGCTCAGATAGGCCCCCAGGCCGATGAAGGCGGCATGGCCCAGACTCACCGCCCCGGCGAAGCCTATGAGCAGGTTCAGGCCGGTGACCGCGATGACGTTCAGGGCCACCACGTTGAGCACGTTCAAGTAATAGGGGTTGCTCATGAACAGGGGGGCCAGGAGCACCGCCAGGCCAAGGCAGCCCATTTGGAGATAGAAGACCTGGCCCCTGCTCATACCCGCACCTGCTGCGCCCGCCCCAGAAGACCCCCCGGACGCACGAAAAGCACGGCCAGGAGGATCACGAAGGCTATGAGGTCTTTGTAGGCGCTGGAGACGACGCCGGTGGCCAGGGACTCCAGCAACCCCAGGGCCAACCCGCCCGCTATGGCGCCGGTGAAGCTGCCATAGCCGCCCAGCACCGCCGATGCGAAGCCCTTGAGTCCCATCATCACCCCCACCTGATAATTCAAGGTGGTGATGGGAGTGATTATGACCCCGGCCAGTCCGCCCAGCGCCCCGGCCAGGGCAAAGGAGTAGAGCACCATGCGGTCGGTGTCTATGCCCATAAGCGCCGCGGCCCGCGGGTTGGCCGCCACCGCGCGCATGGCCTTGCCGGTGAGGGTGGCGCGGAAAAAAAAGCTCAGTAGCGCGATGGCCGCCAGGGTGATGCCCAGCACCCATAGGTTCTGAGGGGTGAAGGTAGCGCCCAAGAACTTGAGGGCCACGTCGGGGCTCAAGGGCGGCATGGCCAAGGCCTGCTTGCCCCACACCTCTTTGAAGATGCCTCGCATGAACATGCTGGCCGCCACGGTGATGAAGATGAGCACCATGGCGTCGCGGCTCTTGGCCGGCCGGATGGCCAGCCTCTCCAGAGCCGCGCCCACCAGGGCCACGGCGGCCACGGCCAGGACGAAGGCCAGCGGGGCGGGCAGTCCGGCCCAGTGCAGCAAGGAATACATCATGAGCCCGCCCAGGCTCAGGAAGTCGCCCTGGGCGAAGTTGACGATATGGGTGGCTTTGTGGATTAGGCAGAAGCCCAGGGCCACCAGAGCGTAGATGGAGCCGGTGGTCAGACCGCTCATGAGATATTGGGCTAGCTGCTCGCCGCCGGTCATCAGGCCCGTCCCCACATGGAAGGCGGCCCGTTGTCAGGGGCGGGCCGCCGCGATTTCACCAATATTTGTATACAGTATACGCGTCGATGCTACCGGGGGGGAATGGGGTTGTCAAGCGGTAAGCAGGATAGCTAGGAGCCGGCGAAGGCTGGGGAAACGGCAGGGGCGGAGGCTCGGCGCCAGCCCCCGCCCCTGCCGTTTCGGTTTCTAGTAGTGTGGCTCCCTGGCCATCTCCTCCGGGGTTAGCTTGTGGCTGAATCTGAGGTAGGACCACAGCTGGTAGGCGATGACCACCGGCACCATCACCAGGGCCACCCCCAGCATGATCTTCAGCGTCAACGGGCTGGAGGCAGAGTTGTGTATGGTGCGGCTGAAGGCAGCGTCGAGGCTCGAAGGCAGCATGGCAGGATACAGCCCCACCACCCCGAACAAGGTGCATGCCACGATGGTCACCGCCGAGGCTATCCAGGCCCGGCCCCAGGAGCCCTTGGCCATGATCGCCCGGGTGGCCAGAAGCGCAGCCACGGCCAAGAGGGGCAGTATCCACAGCACCGGCTGGGCCAGGTAGTTGGCGTAGAGATTGGTGGCCATCCAGGTCGCGGCCAAAAATACCACGGCCACAACCAGCAAGACGGGCCAGAGCCTGCGGGCCATGGCCCCGGCCCTCTGCTCCAGCTCGCCGCTGGCCTTGATGGCCAGCCACAGCGCCCCGTGCTGGGCGAAGAGCAGCACGAAGAAGACCCCGCCCAAAAGGCCGTAGGGGTTGAGCAAGGTCAGAAGCGTGCCCTGATAGACCCCTTGGCCGTCGATGGGAATGCCCTTGAAGATGTTGGCGAAGGCCACGCCCAAGAGCAGCGCCGGCGCGAAGCTTCCCACCCACAGGCAGCCGTCCCAGAGCGCGCGCCAAACCGGGCTGTCCACCTTGCCCCGGAACTCGAAGGCCACACCGCGCAGGATAAGCGCGAACAGAAGCAGCATGAGCGCCGAGTAAAGGGAGCTGAACATCACCGCGTAGGTGCCGGGGAAGGCGGCGAAGGTCACCCCGCCGGCGGTGAGCAGCCAAACTTCGTTGCCGTCCCAGAAAGGCCCCATGGCGCCGTAGATGACCCGCTTGTCGTCTTCACTCTTGGCCAGGACCGGCATGAGCGCCCCCAGGCCCAGGTCGAAGCCGTCCAGCATGAAGTACACAGCCCAGAGAACGCCCCACAGCACAAACCAAATGCTCTCCAGCATGGCTCACCTCCCCCCGCCGGCCACGGCGGCCTGCCGGGCCGCCATGGGCTCGCTGCCGGGGTCAGATACCTGAACGGTTTCGGGCCCCTTGCGCGCGTACTTGAACATGAGGTAGACCGCCACGGCCCCCAAGAGGCCATAAACCAGGATGAAGGCGACCAGCGAGGTGGTCACCTGGCTGACCGCGATGGGGCTAGCCGCCTCGGAGGTGCGCATCACCCCCCAGACGATCCATGGCTGACGTCCCACCTCGGTCACCGCCCATCCCGCCTCCAGGCCAAGGTAGGGCAGCGGTATCACCCAAAGCAGGGTCTTTAGCAAAAGCGGGCTGGCGCCAGGATCCTTGCGCTTGAGCCAGGTCCAAATGGCCAGCAGGATGAACAGGGTGCCCAGGCCAACCATGATGCGGAAGGAGATGAAGGTCAGGGTCACCGGCGGCCGGTCGGCGGTCGCGAACTCTTTGAGGCCCTTGACCTCGGCCGAAAAGTCGCCGAAGGCCAGGAAGCTCAAAGCCCCCGGTACCGGAAAAAGTTCAACCGAGTTCTTGGCGTTGGCCTCGTCCGGCACCTGCAGCAGGTACATGGGCGCGGCCTTGGTGGTCTCCCAGAGTGACTCCATGGCCGCCAGCTTGCTGGGCTGCTTCTCCGCCACCTCCTTACCGCTCAGGTCGCCGCTGATGGCCACGATGATGGAGCAGACCAGGGCGAAGGTCGCCGCCAGCTTGAAGCTCTTTTGGAAGAGGCTGTCCCGGCGGTTACGCAGCAGGTGCCAGGCGCTGATGCCCAGCACGAAAAAGGCCGCAAGCACGTAGGCCCCGCTGACGGTGTGCACGAACTCCAGCACTGCCCACTTCTGGGTCACCACGGCCAGGAAATCGTTCAATTCGGCCCGGCCGTTGCGCAGGACATAGCCCACCGGATGCTGCATGAAGGAGTTGGCTGCCAGGATCCAATAGGCCGAGATGTTGGAGGCCAGGGCCACCAACCAGATGCTCAAGGCGTGGTTTTTGGGCGAGAGCCTGTTCCAGCCGAAGTACCAAACCCCGATGAAGGTGGACTCCAGGAAGAAGGCCAGGGTGGCCTCGATGGCAAGCAGCGAACCGAAAACGTCGCCCACGTATTGGGAGTAACGCGACCAGTTGGTGCCGAACTGGAATTCCAGGGTGATGCCGGTGACGATGCCAACGGCGAAGTTGATGAGGAAGAGCCTGCCCCAGAATCGGGCCATGCGTTTGTAGTCCTCGTCTCCGCTGCTCACAAAGCGTGATTCCATGATGGCTATCAGGATCGACAGCCCCAGGGTCAGCGGAACGAAGAGAAAATGAAAGAAGGTGGCGGCGGCAAACTGCAACCGGGAAAGCATTAGAACATCCATAAGATCCCCCTCTTAATAATAATTCCTAATAACATTATGAACCCATCGCACCTGATCGTCAATCCGGAAATTCAGTCTTGATTTGCTTTTTTTAGGGAAAGGCCCTGGGCGGCCAATGTGGTTCGAGCAAAGCCCCTGGAGAGGGATTAAACTCGTCGCCGAGGAGTGGGCTACCGCTTCGGAAGTTCGTCTTTGATAGGTTTCCAGGAACGGCCCAGCCTGGCCTTCCGGCGCCGGCAGACCAGAAAAACGCGGGGGCCACGAATAACAGCCGCGGTCGCAGTTAAGCGCCCGCGGCCTTCAGCGGTGAAGTCGATGCCTCAGGATAGGACTTGGCTCACCCGCGCCCCGGCGGCCAGGGCCGGGGCGTCAAGGTTGTAGAGCGCATCCAGCAAGGCGACAGCGAAACTCCCCGGCCCGTTGGCGCTCAAGGCCGCCCTTTCGCCGGCCAAGCCTAGATAGGAGAGCGCCCAGGTGGCGGCGTCCACCGGGTCCGGCTCCACTGCCAGAAAGGCCCCGGTCAGGGCGGTGGCCGTGCAGCCCATGCCGGTGACGCGGCTCATGAGCGGGTGCCCGTTGCCGACCATGAAGGTCCGCTTGCCGTCGGTGATCAGGTCTTGGGGCCCGGTGATGGCCACCGGGGTCTGAAGGTCGCGCGCCAGGCCGGGGGCCACCAGGGCGGCCTCCTCCACGCCGTGGATGGAGTCCACGCCCTTGGTCCCGCCCTCGCCGCTGGCCAGGGCCATGATCTCCGATGCATTGCCCCGCACCAGGCTGACCTTGAGCCTGGTGAGCAGCTCTTTGGCGGTCTCGGTGCGCAGGCGGGTGGCGCCGGCTCCCACCGGGTCCAGGATCACCGGCACGCCCAGCTGATTGGCTCGCTCCCCCGCCAGATGCATGGCCTCTATCCAAGCCGGGCTCAGGGTGCCGATGTTGAGCACCAGGGCCCCGGCCAGGGCCGTCATCTCCTGGACCTCGGCCGCGGCGTGGGCCATGACCGGGGAGGCCCCGCAGGCAAGTAGGGCGTTGGCAGTGTAGTTCATCACCACGTAGTTGGTTATGTTGTGGACCAGCGGTTTCTTTCCCCTGATGGCCGCCAGCGCGGCAGCCGCCCTTTTTCCTGATATCTCGTTCATGACGCTCCCTCGGTCCAATGCCTGTCAAAATCCCCGCAGGCCAGGCGGGTTTTGCTTAATCCCGCAGGCCATGACAAGACGGCGGGTGGCCTCGGCCGGGTCGGGCTGGCAACATACCGCCGAGATCACCGCTATGCCGTGGGCGCCGGCCCCCATGACCTCCGCCGCGTTTTTCTTTCCGATGCCGCCGATGGCGATCACGGGCATACCAAGCCGGCGGGCCACTTCCGAGAGGGTCTCAAGGCCGCTGACCGGTCCGGCGTCGTCCTTGGAGGCGGTGGGAAAGACCGGTCCGAAGCCCACGTAATCCGCGCCCTGCTCGCGGCAGGCCAGGGCTTCGGCGAGGTTGGCCGCCGAGCCTCCGATTATCTTTTCCTCCCCCAGCCAGGTCCGGGCCAGGCCGATGGGGAAATCGTCCTGGCCCAGGTGCACTCCGTCCGCTCCGCAGGCCAGGGCCACGTCCAAGCGGTCGTTGACTATGAAAGCGACCCCGGCGCGCGCGCAAGTCTCCCGCATTTGGCGGGCGGTTTCGATCAGCTGTCTGGTGCAGCCGTTTTTCTGCCTGAACTGAATGGTGTCCGCGCCTCCCGCTATGGCCAGTTCGGCCAGCTCCAGGTGGGTGAAGCGCCCCTGCAGCTCCTGGTCGGTGAGCACATGCAAGCGGCCGATGGGTTTCAATTCCACGCCCCGTCCATGATTTCGTTGCCGCGCCCTGCCCGCCTCCGGCCGGGAGTCGAATGCCCCGGCAGAATGCAGGCGGCTGATAGGCTTTTTACGTCTTGAAAGCCTGCTTGGCAAGTAGGAGACGCCGGGGGCTCGGCGGCCACGGTAAAGCCCGCCTTGCAGGCAGAAGGAACTCGGGGGTTGGCCATTCTTCCTCTTGACCGGCCGGGACAGGTATGTGAGCCTCAAGGACATGGCGGAGAGCATCGCCTCCGCGCCCGGCAGGATAGGCCAAGGACAACATAGGGGAGCGCCGCATGGGCCCGAAGCTGGGCATAGTCAAAGACCCCGCCTACCTCACCCACAAGACCGGCCTGAGCCACCCGGAGAGCCCGGAGCGGCTGGCGGCGGTATACGGCATGCTGGACAGGGAATTCTCGAGCCAGCTTTTTTTCTTCGACCCCTCCCCGGCCACCCTGGAGCAGATCGAGCTGGCCCATTCACCGGCCCATGTACAACTGGTGCTGGCCACCGCCCGGCGGGCCTTCACCAACCTGGCCTCCGACACCACGGCCAGCGCCAATAGCTGCCACGCCGCCTGGCTGGCCGCCGGTGGCTGCCTGCGCGGGCTGGAAGCGGTGCTCTCCGGCCAGTGCCCTATCTGTTTCGCCCTGGTGCGGCCGCCGGGCCACCACGCCCTGGGAGGCCAGGCGGGGGGGTTCTGCATCTTCAACAACTTGGCCGTGACCGCGGCCTGGGCGCGGGCGGCTCTCGGACTCAAGCGGGTGCTGATCGTGGACTGGGACGTCCACCACGGCAACGGCATCCAGGACATCTTTTACCGCGACCCAGGGGTGTTCTATTTTTCCACCCACTATTTTCAGGCATACCCTCACACCGGCGACTGGGAGGATGTGGGAATGGGCCGGGGCGCGGGCTACACCATGAACGTCTGCCTGCCCTACGACGCCTCCGACGCCGACGTGCTCAGCCTCTACCGAGAAGTGCTGCCACAGGTGGTGGAAGGCTACGAGCCCGAGTTGATCCTGGTGGCGGCCGGCTTCGACGCCCACAAGGAAGACCCCCTGGGCAGCACCCAGCTCAGCGAGGAGGCCTTCGCCGGCCTGGGGGCCTTGGTGCGCCGTCTGGGCCCCGAGCGCGGCGTGCCCCTCATGCTAGCTCTGGAGGGCGGCTACAATCCCGAGGCCCTGGCCGCCTCGGTGCGCCAAACCCTGCTGGGACTCCTGGGTTTGGGCCAGGGCGAGGAGATATTAGCCCGAGCCAGAAGCGAGCGGGGCATCGCGCTGGTCAGAAAGGCCCGTCAGGTGCACGGCATCTACGGCGTTTGGATGGGAGGCATGATGTGATACGCACCCGCATCAGGGCCGAAGACTCCCGTAGCCGCCTGGGCTCGTATGAGGAGGCCTATCTCAACTTCAAGTGGGACACCATCCTGGACGAGTTCACCTGGCGCGGCTCCGACCGCTACAATCTAGCCTACGAGGCCATCGACCGCTGGGCCGACTCTCCGGAGACCGCGGGGAAACTGGCCCTGATCTTCGACCACGGCGCGGAGGTGAACGCCTACACCTTCGGCGAGCTCAGGGAACTCTCCTGCCAATGGGCCAACATGCTGGCCGATTTGGGTCTAATGCCCGGCGACCGCCTGGCCGTCTTTCTGCCGGCCCGGCCGGAAACTCATCTGGCGGTCCTGGCCGCCGCCCGCCTAGGGGCCGTGTTCTGTCCCCTGCCCCCGGACCTCACGCCCTATGAGCTGCACTGGCTGGTGGCCCGCATGGCCCCCAAGGTCATGGTCAGCACCCCCACCCTGGCGCGCAAACTGCCACGGGAGACCCTGGCGGACGGCACCACCCTGCTGCTGACCACGGGCAAGCCCACCGGCCGCCATGTCCGGGAAGAGCTGGTCAGCCGGCTGCTGCCCGGCCAGCCCAAGGAGCGCCCGCCGCGCTGGGTTGGGCCAGAGCACCCCCTTTACATCATTTTCACCTCCGGCGGCGACGGCCCGCCACAGGGAGTGGTACACACCCACGGCGGCATGGCCGGCCTCCTTATGACCGGCCGTTACGTGCTGGACCTGGGGCCAGGGAGTCTCTGCTGGACCGACGGCCTGCCCGGCTGGTTCTCGGCAACGGTTTACGGCGGCCTGGCCCCCTGGCTTTGCGGCTCGGCGGTCCTCATGGTGGGCGGCGAGTTCAGCCCTTCCAACTGGTATCGGGCCCTGGAACTCCACCAGCCCACCACCTGGTACACCAGGCCGGGCATCATCGAACTGCTGAAGCAAGCCGGCGAGGACCTGCCCAAGCGCTACCGGCTCGACGGCCTGGGGCACGTGGCCACCGTGGGCCGGCCCCTGCCGCCCAAAGATTTCTTCTGGTTCCGCAACAACCTGGGCCGGCATATCCACGACACTTGGTGGAGCGCCGAAATTGGCATGATCGCACTGGCCAATTTCCCCGGCCAGGACATCAAGCTGGGCTCGGCGGGAAGGCCCGTGCCCGGGGTGCAGGCCGAGGTTATCGACAGCCTGGGCCGGAGCCAGCCTCTCCTGACTCTGGGGGAGCTGGCCTTCAAACCCGGCTGGCCCTCCATGTTCTCAGGGCTGTGGGGGGAGGCCGGCCGCGAGGATAGCCTGGTCAGCCATGGCTGGTATCTGAGCGGCGACCTGGCTACCGTGGACGAGGACGGCTATTACTACCTGAGCGGGCGCAAGGACGACGTGCTCAGGGTATTCGGCCGCCTGGTGGGCCCCTACGAGGTGGAGCGCGCCCTTGCCAGGCATCCGGCGGTAGCCGAGTGCGCCGTTATCCAGCCCGCCACGGACAAGAGCCCCTGGTTCAAGGGCTTCGTGCGGCTGCATCCGGGCAACAAGCCGGGCTGGGAGCTCAAGGAGGTGCTCAAGGCCCTGGCCCGGGCGGAGATTTCCCCCTACCTACCTTTGAACGAGCTGGAGTTCACCGACGAGCTACCTCGCAACGCCGGTAGGCGGCTACTGCGCCGGGTTCTCAAGGCCAAGGAGCTGGGTCTACCCATTGGCACTTTGGAGGCCCTGCGGGACGACTGGACCGGCGGACCACCGGGGTCCGCCTAAACGGGTGACCGTTGACCTGCGCTCCCTAACGAATGGGAAAATTTTGAGTTAAGAATGCCCCGCCACCCGCGGCATTGGCCGATCCGGAAGGCCAGGCCATTGTTGCAGATGGTTTCTGTTTGTAATTATATTTTTAGTGGCTCCCGCGCATCCCTGCCTGGCCCGCGCGACTCATGATGGGCCGCTCGGGTTGCCGGTTCCGGTGCGCGGGGGCCTCTTGCCCTTGACCCGGCAACCGGGCTGGCTCAAGGCGGATGCAACTCCACCGCCAGCGGGGCTTCCTGGCCGTCAAACGCCATGCCTGCAGTGAACCCCGCCCGCCTGAGCAAGGCCGCGAGCAGGACTCGGCTTTCCTCGCTGCCATCGATATACGTAAGCTTTTCGGGCGATCCTTTGTCCTGGCTTACGGCCGTTGGTCAATCCCGCGGCGGCGATCCCAGAGCGCCTTACAGGTAGCGGCGAAGACCACGCGCATCCTTTCCAGAAAATTCGTAAGCTTCTCCACCAAGCGCCTGACGGCCAGCGGGTCCAGGTCCTTGACGCCCCGCCCCGGGGCACGGCCGATGCCGCTGATGGCGCCGAAGCCGTAACTGCCGCCGGTACCCTTCAAGTCATTTCCAACCTTGCACGGCCTTCCGAAGCCGGCTTGGGCAAGGGCCTGGGCAAGCAGCGAGAGTTAGCCACGCCGCTTGTCCGGGTAGCGGGGCATGGTTTCTTCTAGATCGTCCTCCACAAAGGCATAAAAAGAAACCCCCCCGCTGGAGCGGAGGGGTTATTGGTCCCTGGTGGAGGCGGGGGGAATCGAACCCCCGTCCGAAGATCTTTGGCCCAAGCTTCTACATGCTTATTCCGTGCTTTGATCTCGCCTTTCGCGCCCCCCACGGACAGGGTGCCCGACTGGCCAGCCTCCCATTTGTTTTCGGTCCCGGACCTGCGAGGCGGCGTCCGTTCCCTATTCCGCTAATCGGCGCCCGGCTCCTGCCCCGCGGAAGCGGGCAGGGCGGACGGTAGCCTATTTACGCGGCTACGGCGTAAGCGTAATCGTCTGCGCTTACTTTTTTTCCCCCCGGGTTACGGGCCGGAGAGACCCCCGACATGCAACTTGGACCGCAACCATCCCCGTCGAAACCATGTCGCCCCCGGGAATTGATGCGTTCATATTTTATTATAGGCACTCACCATGCTTCCCGCAATGCGAATTTTTGTTGGGCGAGAAGGGTAAGGTGTTGACAAGAGGTTGACCTTGGTGCATATTCGCCTACCAGCAATCTAACGAACCGTTGTGCTCGGCGCGTTAAAACTGCCACATCAAAATCTAAGGAGGGGCATCTGGTGGCGCTGACCAAGGAGAACATAATAGATCAAGTTTACCAGAACGCCCAACTGCCCAAAAGCCAGGCTCGGGACGTCGTGGAAACCCTGCTGGAGCTCATGAAGGGTACCCTGGCCGAGGGCGAAGACATTCTGGTCAGCGGCTTCGGCAAGTTCATGGTCAAATCCAAGCAGGCCCGCCGTGGCCGCAACCCCCAGACGCGCGCCGACCTGCAACTGCGCGCCCGCAAGGTGGTGGTCTTCAAGACCTCGGGCGTGTTGCGCAAGCGCGTCAACGAGGGCTAGACTTCCTGCCCGGTACTGGCGGGTCCGCCCCGACCCTCCGCCCAGATCAAGCAGTTCCTCTCCAGGCACCGGTATCCGCCGCCGAATCGGCGGGCATAGGCCGTGGCGCGCTCCGCGGCCCCGCACCTTCCTCTACCAGGCCACGGTGAAGGACTGTAACTGTCCGGCCTGACGTAACCTGCCTTCCAACTCCTTGGCTTGAGCCAGGGTTTCCACCTTGCCCACCCGCACGCGGTGGAAGATCGCGTCTCCGCGGTCATAGCGCACCACGAACACGTTCTTCCAGACCGGGCGCAGGTTGGCAGCCAGGCGGTCGGCGTTGGACTTTACGGTGAAGGCTCCCACCTGCACCGTGAAGGTGCCCACGTCATAGGAAGCCGGAGGCTCATATTCGGCGGGACGCCCGGCAACGCCGGTGCCCAGCTTGCGGTAGCCCAGGGCCACCACCTCGACCCTGGCCGTTCCTGGTCCCAGCACGCCCAGTTCGCGGGCGGCGGCCTTGGAAAGGTCGATGATCCGTCCATCCACAAAGGGTCCGCGGTCGTTGACCCGCACCACCGCCTTGCTCCCGCTGTCCAGGTTGGTTATCTCCACCCAGGTGTCCAGGGGCAGGGTCTTGTGCGCGGCGGTCATGGCTTCCATGTCGTAGACTTCGCCGTTGCTGGTCCGTTTGCCATGGAAGTTGGGGCCATACCAGGAGGCCAGCCCCTTCTCCTGATAGCCGTCGGCAGAGGGCATGGGGTAATAGGTCTTTCCCATTACCGTGTAGGGGCGCTGAGTGGGTTTGGTCTTCTTGCTTTCGGGGCTGGAGGGCTCGGCACGGCGGGGGGGGCTGGGGGCCTTGGAGGCGCAGCCGGCCAGCCAAAGACCCAAGGCCAGGGCCAGGAGCCCCAGGGGCGTCCACCAGCCTCGCCGAAAGCGCCCTCCTCTTCCGTTCAAGCAGCGCCCTCCCCTCATGTAGTGGTTAGCGCTATCCTAGCAACCCCAGCCCTGGTGGTAAAGGCATTTCCCCCCCTTTTTACGAACTGGTCCGCTGCGGTATGAGTTGCATTTTTCTGGCTTGGCCGGGCCCGAAGTTGCATTTCGCAAGCCGTGGGCCCCGGCAGGCTGGCCCCAAGCCTCCGGCATCCCACCAGCACACTAGCTTATTATTTGTTTTTACAGCGATTATTAAGTTAGAATGCTGACAGGGCCAGCCCGAGTTTCGCTGGCATGGCAATCGCATATAAATAGCGCAGGGACCATTCCAGGCTGGTCCCTGCTTCCCCCAATTCGGCCCGTCCGCAGGCTGGCAACAGTCTGCGGACGGGCCGAACCTTTTACGCCAAAATATGAAACCATTGCACGGGGCGCCCTGCCCCGCGCAATGTCGTCTTGGCAAAAGTGTGATTTTGCCAAGTCTCTCAAATTGCTTACCTTGCCAGGTTCGTAATTTGGCGGGCCTTCCCCGGGGTCCCTAGCCAACTTGTTGGCTAGGGTGGATCCGTGGCCCGTATCGGCCATTGCATGGTCAAATTATGTTGGAAGGGATTATTGTCTGATTTTACGAGCTATATTTGTATTTAACCATGCAATGGCCTCAATATGCGATCACAGCCTTCCATGGCTTTAGCCACCGATCGGCAGGGCAAAAGCGTAGTTGTGCCCTGCCTCGCGAGCGCTTGCGCGCTTGGTATTAGACCGAAGATCGGGTGGCCTGACCTCCCGGTAAAAAAAACGGCCGGTCCTGATTGGGACCGGCCGGTGGTGATGCTTGGGGCTGGGCGCTGTTGCGCCCATGGTCAGGTTACATGGTGGCGGCCCGGGCTGGCTGGCCCATGACGGCGGTCACCCGCGAGGATGAGGCCTTCTTGAAAACGGTGCGGTTCTTGGCCATGTCCATGGTTATGCCCCGGCCCTTGAACTTGAAGTCCTGGCCGGTAAGCACCACGTCATCGTCGGTTTCCACCAGCTTGTCGGCCTCGGAGTAGGAAAGGGACTTGGTGGTCAGGAACATGCCGTTGGTGGTCACGCCCCTGACATTGCCCTCCAGGGTTACCGAGCGGTCGCTGGGGTCGTACTCAGCCCGATCGCCGTGGAAGCGCATCTTGTTGCCGTCCCTCTGATAAAGGACCAGCTCCACCCCCTCCAGGTTGATAAGTCCGGCCTCCTGGTCCAGGCTGGAGCGGGCGGCGGAAAGACTCCAACGGGGGGCTTCGCCTTGGACCTTCGATGAGTCGGAGCCGGAGCTGGCGAGCTTGAAGCCCAGGCCGGCCTGGTCGGAGGAGGCAACCTGGGTCAAGGGCGCTGGGGTATTGTTCCCGGCGGTATAAAGCGAGGCGCCCGAACCCACCAACACGGCCACGATGCCGGCGGTGGCATAGATCGGGGCGAAGCGGGCCATGGCCAGCCAGGGCCGCCGGCTGGCTTGGGGCTTGATCTGGCGGGTGAGCCAGCCGGACTTGTGCACGGTGACGATGGCGTACACCGGGATCCAGGCCAGGGCCGCCACGTAGAACACGCTGTAGGGGATGGCCCACAGGGCCCGCGGGCTGCGATGACGGATCAGGTAGACCGTCATGGGCACCAGGCCCACCACCGCCGCGCCGATAAGGGTGTAGAGGGCCACCACCGGCGGCAGGGTCAAGAGCGAGATCATGCCGCTGACCATGAGCACCTGGCAGACGGTCATGTCCACCCAGCTCAAGAGCAGGTTGATGCGCGCGCCCAGGGCCGAGCTACGGCGGAACTTCTTGAACAGGAAGCCGTTCATGTCGATGGATTCGCGGATGTCGCTGCGCGCCCAGCGCATGAGCATCTTCACCAGGCCCTTGTATTTGACGGGCACGTTGGTGAAAACCATGGCGTTGCTCTGGAAAAGCACATGGTAGCCCTGACGCAGGATAAGATTGGTCAGGTAGCGGTCCTCGCCGATGCGGTAGGGCTTGCCAAGCCAGGTCTCGTTTAGCCACTGGTCCAGCACGGGCATCACGGCGCTCTTGCGGTAGGCCGAGAGCGCGCCGGGGGTGCACATAACGGTGTTGACCCGGCTATGCGAGGCGCGCAGGAAATCGAAGCCGAAGGTGAAAGCCACCTCCATCATGCGGGGGATGAGGCCTGCCTTCATGTTGAGCACGCGCACGTTGCCGCCCACGCCGCCCACCACCTGGTCCTTGACCATGGGGCTCACCAGGCGACGCAGGGTCGGCGGCTCGATCATGGAGTCGCTGTCGATGGTCACCAGGAACTCGCCCACGCTCTGCCGGAAACCCTCGTAGAGCGCGTGGCGCTTGCCCATGTTGCGGGGCTGGCGGATGAGGGTGAAGCGTCCGGGCATCTCGGCGTTGGCCCGCTGCATCCAAAGCCAGGTGTCATCCTGAGAGCCGTCATCGACGGCGATGATCTGGAGCTTGTCGGCCGGATAGTCGCTGGCCGCCACGCTGAACATGGTGTCAGCCACCTGCCGGCCTTCGTTGTAGGCCGGGATGACCACGGTCAAGGAGGGCAGCTCGCCCACGGCGCACTCGGGCACCGGCTTGTAGGTCAGGACCAGGTAGATGCGCCATAACAAAGCCAGCACGTTGAGCACCAGCACGACCTGCCCGACCTGGGCGATGATGCGCGACCAGAAGTTGGGCAGGGAGCCGGTCAACCAGGCCCCGCCGTCGGCCATACCAAGATAGGCGGCCAGGCAGGACAGGGCCAGCAGGCCTAGAAACGCCCCGATCTTTAAGGCACGGCCCTTGGGCGAGGCGGACAGGGCGCAGGTCGCCTGGCCGGGAGCAACCAAGGAAAGGCGTTTAGCCGCCGGCTCGGCGGCCGCCTCCTGATCTTTTTGCTCGAAAGCGGGTTTCATGTTCGGGAGACCTAATCCTCAACAGAAGTTTTTTGCAGCAGCAAGGCAGCAGACCAGCGTTCCGTCATCCCGCCCCTGGCGCAGTAGAACCAAGCCTTGGCAAAAATAACGGCTCGTCGGTCTGGCGCTGCCTATCCCTGGTTATTGGTTAGGACCGTTGAAATCAATCCGGTCCGTCTTCTAGCAAAATCCGGGCAAAAAACTAACATCTTGAAAAGTAAGCGCCTATTTATCAGCAGCTCGTATCGCGGGGAACTCATTGTTCCTGTCCATGGCTCCGTATTTTTGACCTCTGCCAAGCCCCATCATGGGGTGCATATCATAAGTCTTTGATATGAATATTCAATAATACGAAACGGAACCGATGGATCTTTATTCCTTGAAACCAGACCTTTTTATTCTTTTAACTGAATCTTTGGGTTTTTCCCCTGCCCTGTCGTATTTAATTAGGCGCACCCAAAGCGTCTCATGTTGCAGCGAAATCTAAAGCCAATGCAAGGAAAAAGCAATACTCCGGGCGCAGGTAGGAAAAATATTTTTCGAGGCGGGGGGTGGCTGGCGCGGCTTGGGGATTAATCCATATATTCCGATATGATGGAATTCTGACGCTTGAGCTTTTGGATCAGCTCCTCTTCACGGTGCAGCCTGACCATGGAGCGGATGACCAGAAATGCGCCCAGCGCGCCCAAGCCTGTGCAGGCGACCAGGAGGGGAATCAGGAGAAAAAGCACGTTCTCGGTAAGTTGATAGTAGTGCGAGGCGACGATGAGGAAGCTTATCACGGTCATGGGCAGGGCCATCACCGCTATGCCGGTGCGCAGCGCGGCCAGGGATGTCCGCTTCTCCGCCAGCACCAATTGGGCTTCGTTTATAATAAGACGGTCGCCATCGGCCATTCGCGCTGCTACCTCGTTGCGCCAAGCCTGGTTTACGGATTCGGCGGCCTTCGAGGCCAACCCATTTTTTTAATTTTAAAGTGGAGCGCGGGCACTGGCAAGGTCAGCTTTGGGCGCGCCCCCTCAGCCGCCCCCCTGGAAGGCGGCGACGATTATACGCACCCCCACCAAACCCAGGGCCAGGGAAAGGCTGCGGATGATCCACACCCCTTTGACATGGTTGGACAGCCGCGCGCCGACCTGGGCGCCGATGAGAGCGCCCAGGGCCAGATAAATGGTCCGGTGTACGCCATGGCTGAAGGTGCCGGTCAGGATATGCACCATGGTGCCGCTCAAGGCCATGATGGCCAGGATGAAATGCGACGTGGCCGTGGCCACGTGCACCGGAAAATTCAGAAGAAAAATCAAGGCGGGCACATGGATGATGCCGCCGCCTATGCCCAGGAAGCTCGAGGCGTAGCCTACGAAGAGGCTCAGGGCTAATCCGATTGCCGGATTGAAGGCATAGTCGAAGCTCTGGCCGTCGCGATCCACCAGGTGGCGGGCCAGTCGCAGTCCGCCTCCCGGCCCGGTCTTGGCCTGGCGGGCCCTGGGGCGGGCCAGGAGCAGGATGGACCCCGCCGCCAGCAACACGCCAAAGATAAGGTCGAAGCTCCGGCGAGGGACATAGGATGTGCTCAGCGCCCCGACCACCGCGCCCGGCACCGAGGCCAGGGCGAAAAGGAACCCCGATTTGTAATCCACCCGCCCCATGACCGCATATGCCTCGGACCCCGAGAGGGCATTGAAGAACACCACGGCCAAGGAGATGCTGGTGAGCAGGTCGGGGCTTTCGTTGGGGTAGAGCAGAAGCAGCAAGGGCATGAGCACGAAGCCGCCGCCAGCCCCGATGAGGGTGCCGTAGGCGCCGGTGGCCAGCCCCAGGCCGAGGAAGCCCAAGCTCTGTTCGAAAGCGAATGCCAAGTTTCAACGCGCTCCGCGAACGATTTTGATAATCAAGACGCAATCTATGAATAATATATTGACTCCCACCCATCGGCAAGCAGAGCTGGTTCCGCCGGCCGCCTCCGGGCAGGCGGGCATATGGCGAAGAGATTATACCAACAAGCATTCAAAGCCATGGACGGTTATGAATGCACCGACTTGGTATTAAAGATTAGGAGCAGTCATGGCGCTTCGGGGGAAGTTCAAGGGATTCTCGCAGGCCGGCCTGGATTTCTACGCCCAATTGGCCCGCCACAACCGCCGCGAGTGGTTTGCCGAGCACAAGGAGGTGTATGAAAGGGAAGTCCTGGAACCGGCCAGGGCCCTGGTGGATGACCTGGGCCGGTCCCTGGCCAAGGTCGCGCCCGGGTTGCACGCCGAGCCCAAGGTCAACCGCTCCATCTTCCGCATCCAACGTGACATCCGCTTCAGCGCGGACAAGAGCCCCTTCAAGACCCATCTGGGCCTCTGGCTATGGGAGGGCGAGGGTCCGCGCATGGAATGCTCGGGCTTCTATTTCCAGATGGAGCCGCCCCGAATCATGGTGGCCGCGGGCATGTACGTCTTCCCCAGGCGCCTGCTGGGGCCCTTTCGCCAAGCCGTGGCCGACGACAAGCTGGGCCCGGCCCTGACCAGGGCCCTGCAGCCTGGCCTGAGTCAAGGACTCTACGACCTGGGCGGCCGGCATTATGCCCGCGTGCCTCGGGGCCTCGACCCCGGCCATCCCCGAGCTGACCTGCTCAGGCACAACGGCCTCTATGTGTTCCACGAAAGCGGGTTTATTGAAGAACTGCACTCGCCGGCGCTGGTGGAATGGTGCCGCGAGCGCTACGCGGCCATGGTCCCTATGCATCGCTGGCTGCGGGAATTGTGCCAGAGCCACCTCCCGGAGATCGAACCCGGGCCCTGGCCCGACCTCTGAAAGCGGGCCGGACCTAGCGGCCCAGCATGAGCCTTATCCACTCCAGGGTGCGGGCCGTGGCTTGCAGCTGGTGTTCGATGCGGCTGAGGCGATGATCTGCCTCGGGAAGGACGCAGAGGGCCTTGGGCGTAGCGGCCAGGCGATGGCCCAGGCGCGCCTGGGCCACGGGCACCACCTCGTCCCTCTCGCCATGCACGAACAGCGCGCCCTTGGTCCGGGCCAGCAGGGCGCGCAGGTCGTGGCGGGCCAGGTCCGCGGCCATCTCCGGAAGGTCCGGCGGATCGGGGCGGGCGCTCATGTCCGCCATCAGCTCAGCCATGTCCATTGGCGCCGACCACAACGCCAGGCAGGCCGGGGGCAGCTCTCGGGAGGCCAGGAGCGCGGCGGTGCCGCCCAGCGAGGAGCCCAGATAGACCAGGGGCAGCCCGGGGTGGACCTCGGCCATCCGGCGGGCCGCAGCCAGGTATTCGTCGCGGCGGCCGGTCAGGGTGGCGCGCCTTACCTCGCCTGGCGATTCCCCGCAGCCGGCATGGTCGAAGCGCAGGGTGGCGCAGCCCTGCCAGGCCAAGGTGTCGGCCAGGCGGGTGAGCTTCTCGCTTTGCATGGAGGAAAAGAGGCCGTGGGCGATCACGGCGGCGGCCCAGGGCGGGCGGGGGCTCTCGTGCATAAGGGCGGCCAGGGTGGCGGTCCCTTGGCCCAGGACAAGTCGGCTGGTCAAGGCCCCTAGTGGCGGTTGGGGTTGGCGGCTGGGGGCGTGGCCTCGCCCAGCCCGTTCTGCTCGTGGGCCCGCACCAGGTAGCCGATGATGAGCAGGCTGGCCTGGAAGCGTTCCGCTTCCATCTCCCCCTTTTGCAGTTGACCTCCGAGCTTGTTGAACAGCTCGATCAGGTCGGCGTCCATCTCCGCCTCGATCATCTTGCCGATGAATTCGCCCGCCCCTTGCGCCAATTGGTCGAAGAAGCGGGTGGCCAGCTCTGTCTTTTGCATGGTTTCTCCCCTGGGCTGGGTGGACGCGCAAGACTCGCCCCGTGAAGCATACCCTTTGGGGCCAGGCATGGCAAACCCTGAAGGCGGCTCCGCCCCCCGAGGCTAGTCCTCGCGGCCCCGCAGGGCCCGCCAACCCAGGCCCTGCCGCCACAGCAGGGCCAGGCCGATGCCGGTCGTGGAGACGAAGTGCACAAGCCAGAGCACCATGGCGTAGCTGCCGGCCTGGCCGGCGTCGGCGCCCAGATAGCCCAAGGTGAAGGCCGCGGCCAAGTGGAAGGTGCCTAGGAAGGCCGGGGCCGAGGGGATCAACAGGGCCAGGGCCACCACCACCTCCATGAGCAGGCCGGCCATTAGGCCCAGCTTGAGCCCGAAGGCCGGAAAAAGGCTCCAGGCGTAGAGCCCCAGGAAAACCCAGGTCAGCAGAGAGTGAGCCACTATCCAGAGCAAGTCGGTGGCGCGGGTGAGCGAAAGCCCGTCGGCGAAGGAGCCGGCCATGTTCAGCCCGCGTTCGCTCAGGCGCGCGGGCAGGGGTTTGAGAAAAAAGGCCAGCAGCTTGAGCATGCGTTGGCGCTGCCAGCGCAAAAGCTGCAGGCCGATCATGAGCCCGGCGAAAACGGCCAGGCCCAGCCAACCCGCGGCGCGCAGATTGGCCACGGTGATGCCGCCGCCGGTCGGGCCCCCGCCCTCGGGCAGTTTCATGAACAGCAGCACGATCATGAGCAGAAAGAGCACGGTGAGGCCGTCGTAGACCCGCTCCAGCACCACGGTGGCGAAGACGGAGGACTTGCTCACCTTCTCCGAGCGGCCCAGCACATAGGCCCGCACAACCTCGCCCAGATGGGCGGGCAGGAGGTTGTTGCCCAGAAAGCCGATGAGTAGCGCGGCGAACAGAGGTTGGAAGCGCACCTTGGCGACCGGGCGCATGAGGTAGTGCCAGCGCAGCGTGCGGAACACGTAGGACATGACGTAGAAGGCCAAGCAGGGCAGCAGCCACCAGGGGTTCATGGCGGCCAGGGCCCGGCCCATCTGCTCAAGGTCCACGAAGCGCAGGAAGAGCCAGCCGGCGGCCACGCTGATCACGAGGCCTATGAGGTAATGCTTCCACATGGGATGTGGGGATCAGTCCTTGAAGCGGAACTTGGCCAGGGCCCATAGGGCGGCCAAGCCGTCGCGCCAGGTGATTTTTTTGCCCTCGTGGAACTCGCGGCCGGTGTAGCTGATGGGCACCTCGTAGATGCGGATGCCCTTCTTGAGAATCTTGGCCGTGATTTCGGGCTCGAAGTTGAAGCGGTCGCTCTTGATCATAATGCCGGCCAGCGTCTGGCGCGTGAAGAGCTTGTAGCAGGTCTCCATGTCGCTCAGGGTGGTGTTGAACAGGATATTGGTGAACAGGGTTAGGAACTTGTTGCCCACCCAATGATGGAAGAACATGTTGCGGCGCTCGCCGGTGAAGCGGCTGCCGTAGACCACCTCGGCCTTGCCCCGGAGCACGGGGTTCAGGAGCTTGGGGTAGTCCTCCGGGTCGTATTCCAGGTCGGCGTCCTGGATGAGCACCAGGTCGCCGGCCGCCTCGGCGAAGCCGGTGCGCAGGGCAGCGCCCTTGCCCTGGTTCACGGCATGGCGCTTGACCCTGATGGGCCGGTCGAAGGGGCGGGCCGAGGGATGCACAGCCCGCTGGCCCTCCATGGCGGCCAGGATCTGGGGGCTCTTGTCGCTGGAGCAGTCGTCCACGATGATCAGTTCGCGCTCCAGCGGCCCCAGGTCCACGGCCTGGACACGGGCGACGATCTCCTCCAGGAAGCCCTCCTCGTTGAAGACCGGCATGACGATGGACAGGAGCACGGCGCCTCCTCCCCTAACTCTTCACGGCGCGGGAGAGGATGTTCATCTCCGAGGGATAGTTGAAGGCGTCCCAGGGGAACTGCTCGCCCTTCTGCCAGCGGTGCCAGCGCGCCAGGTCGGTCTCCATCATGATCCTGACCAGTTCGCGGAAGGTCACCCGGGGCTGCCAGCCCAGCATGCGCTGGGCCTTGCCGGAGTCGCCCAGGAGCAGGTCCACGTCTAAGGGACGCATGAACTTGGGGTTGACCTCCAGGATGCCGGCCGGGTCCAGACCGGCGATCTCGCAGGCCAGGGTGAAGAATTCGCGCACGGTGTGGGTCTCGCCGGTGGCGATGACATAGTCGCCGGGGGCCTCCTGCTGGAGCATGAGCCACATTGACTCCACGTAGTCGCCGGCGAAGCCCCAGTCGCGGCTGGCCTCCAGGTTGCCCAGGCTGACTTTGCTCTCCAGCCCCAGCTTGACCTTGGCCAGGGCGTTGGTGATCTTGCGGGTGACGAACTCCAGGCCGCGCAGGGGAGACTCGTGGTTGAAGAGGATGCCGTTGACCGCGAAGAGGTCGTAGGCCTCGCGGTAGATGCGGGTAATCCAGTAGCCGTAGAGCTTGGCCGCGGCATAGGGCGAGGCCGGCTCGAAGGGCGTCAGTTCGTTGTGGGGCACCTGGGTGCTGTTGCCGAAAAGCTCGCTGGTGCTGGCCTGGTAGAAGCGGATGCCTGGATCCACGTGGCGGATGCATTCCAGGAGGCGGCTGACCGCCAGGCCGGTGACCTGGCCGGTGCCCACCGGCTGCTCGAAGCTCGCCCCCACGAAGCTCTGGGCCGCCAGGTTGTAGACCTCGTGAGGCCGGCTGGCCACCAGGGCTCCGGTCATGGAGGCCGAATCCACCAGTTCCATGGGTATGAGCTGCACCTGATGGAAGATGTCCAAGGCCTGCAGGCGCCACAGATTGGGGGTGGACAGGCGGCGGAAGGCCCCGTAGACCTCGTAGCCCTTTTCCAGCAGGAAGCGGGCCAGGTAGGCCCCGTCCTGGCCGGTGATGCCGGTGATGAGCGCTCGGCGCTTCTGGCTCACTTGTGAACCTCTCTCTCTGCCCGGGCGGCGGGCCCCTCTGATTTCGTACACGGGCCCTGGGTTGTCAAGGGCAAATATCTTTCGATCAAGGCTGTTGCACCTCGCGGGGGAATATCTCGAAAGCATAGTCCCACTCGTCCTTGTATACCAGGCGCAGCCTCTTGTCCTGCTCGAACTTGCGCAATTGCCAAACCCGGTCCGAGGAGCGGTATTCCTTGGCGTGAAAGATCAGGAGCCCAGCCCCGCGAGCGCGGATGACGTCGATGAAGTCGGTACGGCTGGGCCGGATGCCTTTTTTGGCCAACTCACTGTAAGCTTTTGAGAAGTAGCCGGAGTAGCCGTTAATAAGCGGCTGCCCGTGCCTGGTCGACCAGTAGACGTAGCGGGCGTCGCGGGCCAGGTCGTCGTTGAATCCCATGGCCGGCAGCTCCATCACCACCGTTTCCCGGGGCTGGCGGGCCAGCCACTGGTAGATCGCCGGGGTGTCCTCGCGAACCAGGAGCCAGGGCAGGGGCAGCGAGCAGGCCTCCAGCAGCACGAACAGGCATACCCCGGCGAGCGCCAAAGAACGCGCCTTCGGCCGCGCCGGCCAGAGGGCCGCCAGCCGTTGCCAGCCATAGCCGGCAAGCACCGCCCAGGCCAGGGTGACCAGCACCGCCAGGCGCGCCGGCACGCGCAGGGCGTCGAAGCCCGGTACGAGCTTGTAGAAAAGTGAATAGAGACCGTAGTCCGGGCCCAGGGAAGCCCAGAAGGCCATTGTCGCCAAAAACAGGTAGAACCACTGCTCGGTCCGGACATGGCCCCAGGCATGTCCCCCTTCCTCTGCCGGGCGCAGGCCGGCCGCCAGCCTCCAACCCGCCGCCTGGGCGGCCTTGAGCCCGCCCAGAGCCAGCAAGCGCCAGGCCGCCAGGGAGCCAAGAGCCAGGATCAGGAATATCATGGGGGCGAACTCGCGCCAAAATCGCGGTCCCGGGGGCAAGCCGAGGCCTTCGGTGAGAAAGGCCAGCCCAGTCAGCAGCCAGAAACCCGCCAGGCTGGCCAGGGCCGGGGCTTGGCCGCGCCGGGCCTGCCGGCCAGCCAGGGCCGGGGGCGCGGGGCGCACGAAGCCGATGATGACCAAGGTGGTCAGTCCAAGGCCCAGTAGCAACTCGCCCTCGGGTCCCCGAAAGCCCTCGGTGCCCTCGCCGTAGAGCAGGCTGGCCGGCGGCGCGGCCAGGTAGTTGCGCGCCTGGGCCGAGAACCCGGCGGCCAAAGACTCCGAGCGCTTGAAGCCCATCTCCTTCTTGACGATGGCGTAGGGCAGATAGAGTGGAGCCACCAGGATGGCCACCCCCCCCAGCACCACCGCCAACTGGCCCAGCCGCCGGCGCTCGCGCCACCAGCGACCGCGCAGGCCGTAGAAGAGCAGAAAGAGACCCACAGCCAGGGAAACGAAAAGGGCGTAATAGCCGCAGGAGAGTATCTGGAGCAGCCAGAACAGGCCCATGAGCAGGGCCAGGGACCAGCGCGGCGACCTGGCCCAGCGGTGCAGGTAGAGCATGACCAGGGGCATGAAGTGGTTGGTCTGCATCTGCAAATGGCCCAAGTGGCCGAAACGGAAGGGATTGAAGGCAAAGGCCAGGGCCATGACCATGGCCGCCGCGCGCGAGCCGGTCAGTTCCAGGCCCAGCAGGTACATGCTTAGGCCGGCCACGGTCAGGGCGATCAAGAACATCAGGTTATGGGCCAGGATGCCGTCGCCGCCCAGTAGCAATACCGGCGAGACGGTCAGGGCGCTGGGCAGCAGATGCTCGGAGTAGGCCAGAGTCAGGTGCTCGGGGAAAAAGATGGGCGCGTTGAACAGGGAGAGGCCGGGAGTGACCAGGGCCTTGACCACCCACCATAGGATCCAGGAATTGAGCAGAGGGTCGCCGAAGTCGTTGACGGCTCGGGCCGGGTGCATGGCCAGCGGCCAAGTCATGACCAGGCTTAGCGCCAGCATCAGGGCGGCCACCAAGGCCTTTTCCCCCCCGGAGGCCCGCGGGGACGGGCTCTGTACTGATCCTGTCATGCCTCTACCGCCAAACATGCTCTCCCGGAAAGGGTTGCTAAGGATTACACGGCAGTCCCAAGGTGTCAATCCATCCCCATTTCAGGACATTTCGGCTGCGGCTGGGGGGCCGCGCTTGGTGTGTAATTGTGAATTGGTAGGAATTTATTTGTATACCATCCAGCTCAGCTGTTAATATTCGAGATTAATCCTCACCCCATCAGGAGCCGCCAACATGGACGATCTCGAGGCCCTGTTCGCCGAAAGCGAGAAAGGCCTGCCCGAACCCGATCGCCTGGTGTCCCAAGCTCACCGGGCCAACCTTTCCGGCAACCTGCATTTGGCGGCGGAGCTGTTCAGCCAGGCCATAGCCAAAGGTAAGGACCAAGCCCCGGTGCACCGCGACCTGGCCCAGGTCTATCTGGCCCTGGGCCAGCCCGAGCAAGCGGCCAGCCACTTGAAGACCGCCCTGGCCCTGACTCCCGATATGCTGGAGGCCCGCGGAATTCACCGCGCCCTTTCCGAGGCATACGAGGCCCAGGGCGATCTGGACCGGGCTCAAGCCCATTACCGCGCCTTCCAGGCCGGGGTGGCCGGCCGGTCCTCCGAAGCCTGAGCCACGCCGCCACCTTGGCCCAAATCTTCACCCCCCTGCCAAAGGCACAATCCCGGCGCCAAGCCCTGATCCTGCGCTTGCCCGGCGCGGACCCGCTCAGCCCCGCGCCCTGGTCCGGGCTGACCGCCCTCCCCTTCCTGAGCCGGCTATGCCGGGAGGGGGCCTGGCTGGCCTGGGTCGGGGAAGGCCCGAACGGCCCTGACCCCTGGAACCCCGCCCGCTTGGGAAAGGCCCTAAGCCGTCCGGAGTTGCGCGCGGGCCTCTTCAACCTGCCCCTGCCCCGCCCTCTCCCAGCGGGCGCTCTCTTCGCCGTGCCTGAGCCAGGCCCGGGCCTGGCCGGCCGCCTGCGTCCTAGGGAACTGGCCCTGGACCTGGGCGACTACCTGGCCGGCGCGGTCTGGACCGTGGGACGGCCCCGGCCAAGGCCCCACGAGCGCGACCTGGCCCTGGCCCAGCAGGCCGCCTTCGCCCGTCTGGCCTTCGAGCACGCCGATCGCCTGACTCGCGTCCACCGTCCGGAGCTGGTCGCCGTGGGCCTGGCCTGCCCTGGTCTGGGCGGGTTGACGCAGGTGCGCGCCTTGAATAAGCCGGAGAGCGGACGTGAGTTGATGCTGCTGAGCCAGCTGGACGGCTACGCCGAGGGACTGGCCCGCGCCGCCGGGGCGGAGGCCGTGATCTGCCTGGCCGGCGTGAAAGGCGCCCTGCTCTGGTCTCCGGGCCTGATCCGGCCTGGCGCCAGCGGCGAGGCCGAGCCCGAAATGCTTCCAGCCTTGATACCGCTCATCTTGGGCCTGGAACAGGCCGACGCGCTCCATGGTACAATCCCCGCAGGGATTCTCGATTCTTTTTAGATGAAAGCCTCTCCATGAAGGATTTCTCCCAGCCCTGGCTCAGCCTGATCGTGCCCGTGCGGGGGGGCGAACCCGGCCTGGCTTCCTGCCTGACCTCCCTGGCGGCGCTGGCCGGCCCTGAGTGCGAGGCCCTGGTGGTGGCCCAGGGAGATACGGCGCTGCGCGCCCTGGACCAGGCCGCTCCCGCCGGCCCGGCGGGCTGGCGGCTGGTCTCCCAGCCCCCCCAGGGCCCAGCCGCGGCCCGGGCTTGCGCACTGGCCCAGGCCCGGGGAGCGGTGGCGCTCTTTCTTGGCCCAGGCTGCCAGGTTCCGCCCCACCTGCCCGGGGTGATCCGGCGCATCATGGACGAGACCGAGGCCGTTGGCTTGAGCCTGCTGCTCAAACCCGACGGCCAGGGCGAACCCCTGAAAAGGCTGGCCGCCCTGGAACTGGCCTGGCAGGCCAAAGAGCTGGGATTGCCCCAGATGGGATGCGCGGCCTTCCGCCGGGCGGCGGCGATGGGGGCCGGCGGGCTGGACCCGAACCTGCCCGAACCCCAGGGTGACCTGCTGGCCCTATGGCTGCGCTTGAAGGCCGAGGGGCGGGAGCTCTACTGGGATCAGGATCTTTTCGTGCGCGCGGCCCTGCCCGGTTCCTGGCGGGGGCTTCTGGGCCAGGCCTGGTCCGAGGGCCGCGAGAGTTTCCAGCGCTTGCGCCTGGCCCGGTCCTTGGGCCCCGGCCTGCTTCCCGGCCAGGGCAGGGAGCGCCTCCAGACCCTGCTGGCCCTGCTGAGCCCGGCCCTGCTGGCCGGCCTCTGGCCCCTGGCCCCGGATCGCGCGCTCACCCTGACCCTGCTCTGCCTGCTTCTGCTCTATCCCCTGAACCGGCCCTTCCTGCGCGGGGTGGGCGAATCGGACCCGGACCTCGTGAACAGGGCCTTGCTCTATTGCCTGCTGCGGCCCTTCGCCTGGCTGGGGGGCATGCTGGCGGCGGCGGGCGACCGCCTGGGCGCCGGCGGCGGCCCCAGCCGCGCGGGCTCTCGACCAAATATGGGTTGACACCGATGACCGGGGTGCCATATTTCGTTGTCTGGTAGAGCGTTATTCCTCAAGCCCCGGACGGGCTCAAAGGGGTTGAACATGCCTAGGCTCCACGCAGAACACCGGCTTGCGACCAGATTTAGGCTCATCAGCGCCCTGGCCCTGGCCTTGACCCTGGCCGCATCGTCCTCCCAGGCCGAGGATCAGCCAGCCTTGACCCTTAACCAGGCCATTGAGCAGGCCCTGAGCTACTCGCCCAACCTGGCCGGCGCGCGCGAGGACCTGGAGGCGGCGACCTCCCGGCGCAAGGAGACCATCACCGGCTTTCTGCCCACCCTGAGCACCGACTACAACTACTACAGAACCCAGGACCTAACCCGCATCAGAACCCGCTACGGCGACCTTTACACCGGTAGCCTGAACACCTACCAATGGTCCACCTCCGTCA
This sequence comes from Deltaproteobacteria bacterium, assembly GCA_021811275.1. GTDB lineage: Bacteria > Desulfobacterota > Desulfarculia > Desulfarculales > Desulfarculaceae > JACRDC01. The sequence continues at coordinate 27,229 of JAJZPI010000001.1, read as the reverse complement.
GCCAGCCCATCTTCACCGGCTTCAAGCTTTCCAGCACCTACAAGCTGGCAGACCTGGGCGTGGACTTCAGCGAACTGCAAGTCTTCCTCACCCGCCTGGACGTGGCCTACTCGGCCAAGAAAGCCTTCTTCGAATACCTCAAGGCTCAAAAGTCCTTGGATGTGGCCAACCAACAGGTGGTGCAGCTCACCAGCCACCTGCAGACCGCCCGCGACTTCTTCGACGTGGGCATCCTGCCCACCAACGACGTGCTCAAGGTCGAGGTGGAACTGGCCGAGGCCCAGCAGCAGCTGGTCCAGGCGGACAACTCCGTCTCCGTGACCCGCGCCACCTTGAACACCCTGCTGGGCCGGCCGGTGGGGGCCGACCTGAAAACTCAGGACGAGCTGAACTATCACGAGGTCAAGATCGGCTACGAGCAGGCCCGCCAGACCGGCCGGGTGGAGCGGCCCGAACTCAAGGCCATCGAGGTTCAGCTCCAGCAGGGCCAGGAGAACGTGCGTCAGGCCGAGGCCGGTTATTACCCCCAGGTAAACCTGCAAGCCAGCTACATATTCACCGGCGAGAACTGGGATTTCGGCGATTCCAGCGTCTACGACCCCACCAACTGGCAGGTGGTGACCGCAGTCAACTGGCCCTTCTGGGAATGGGGCCGCACCCTGCACCAGGTGAATCAGAAGCGGGCCAACCTGCGCAAGCTCGAGTCCACCCGCCGCGACCTCCAGGACCAAGTCGAGTTGCAGATCAAGCAGTCCTGGCTTTCGCTCAAGGACTCGGAGAAGAACATCAGCACCGCCCGGACCTCCATCGTCTCGGCCGAGGAGAACTTCCGCATCACCCAGGAGCGCTTCAAGGAGCAGCTGACCACCAATACCGAGGTGCTCGACGCCCAGACCCTCTTGACCAAGGCCCGCAACAATTACTATACGGCCCTGACCCAATACAACCTGGCCGAGGCCGCGCTGCTGCGCTCCATGGGCCGCGGGCTGCCCCCCGGGCTGGACGCCAAGCCGACCCCCGAGGAGATGCTCAAGCCAGCTCCGCCTGCCGGGGCCGCTTCGGACAAATAGAAGCCGCCATGGGGCCGGGGGACGGCTGGTGAAACGGGACGGACCGAGGCTAAGCGGACGCAGATGATCCTCCTGACCAAGGTCGGCAAACGCTATCACGACCGTCCCCAGCCCACCCTTTCCGAGGTGGACCTGCGGGTGCCCGCGGGCCAGTTCCTTTTCCTCACCGGACCCTCGGGCGCCGGCAAGACTACCCTGCTCAGAATGCTTTTCGCCGCCGAATCCCCCACCAACGGCAGCGTGCGCGTGGGCGGGGCGGATCTGGGCCGCCTGAAACCCAGCCAACTTCCCCTGCTGCGGCGCAAGGTGGGGGTAATCTTCCAGGACTTCAAGCTGGTCGGGGCAAAGAGCGTTTTCGAAAACGTGGCGCTCGCCCTGCGAGTGGCCGGCGGGCGGGGTCCCGATCTGGTAAGCCGGGTGGAAGAGGTCGTCGCCCAGGTCGGCTTGAACGGCGCGGCCCAAGCCAGGGCCGACACCTTGAGCGGCGGCGAGCAGCAGCGGGTGGCCATCGCCCGCGCCCTGGTGGGCCGCCCTCCCCTGCTCCTGGCCGACGAGCCCACCGGCAACCTTGACCCCGGCACCGCCCTTGAGGTCATGCGGCTTCTGGTGCAGGCCCACGCCCAGGGGGCCACGGTACTGGTGGCCACCCACGACCCCAAGCTGCTGGGCCTGGTGCGCGGTGCGCGGGTGGTGCGCCTGGCCGAGGGCCATCTGCACGAGGAGCGCCCATGAGCCGACCCGCCCGCCGCCACGGCCCCTTGAGCCGAGCCCTGGTCCAGATGCGCGAGGACCCCTGGCTGCAAGGCGTGGCCATCACCACCCTGACCGTGGCCCTGGCCATCGTGGGGGCCTACTTCACCCTCTGCCTGAACCTGCGCCAGGCGGGAAGCGAGCTGCGCACGGGGGGCGCCCTGATGGTGGTCATGGCCGACGGGGCCGGCATAGACGAGGGCCGCCAATTGGCAGCGGAGCTGACGGCCAGCCTGACCAACCCCGGCCCGCACGGGCCGGCCGAGGCGGCCGAGGTGCGTTTCGTCGACCGTCAGGAGGCCCTAGACCGCTTCCGCAAGCAGTTGGGGCCCCACGCCGGCCTACTGGAAGGCCTTGAGGACAACCCTCTGCCCAACGCCGTGGAGATATTCATGGCCCCGGGCAAATCACCCGGACCCGAGATGATCGCCAGACTCAAAGCGCTGCCCGAGGTGGCCGAGGTGGTCACCAGCCGGCCCTGGCTTTCGGGGCTGGAGGATGCCTCCCGTTCCCTGGGCGAGGCTGCCTGGGCTCTGGGCACCCTCCTGTTCCTGGGGGTGGTGCTCCTGGTCAGCAACACCGTGCGTCTGGCCATCTACGTGCGCCGCGACCAGCTGGAAATCCTGGACCTGGTGGGGGCCAAGCCCTCCTACGTGCGCTGGCCTTTCGTGCTGGAGGCGGTGATCCAGGCCTGCCTGGCCTCGGCCCTGGCCTCGGCCTTGGTCTGGGGACTCATGCAAATTTTGAAAACCCCGGGCCAACTGCCCCTGGGCCTGGACCTGGGAGTATTGCTGGATTTCCCCTGGACGGTCCCGGCCGCGCTCCTGGGCCTGGCCGTCACGGCCGGGGTGCTGGGCGGCCTCTTGGGCGTGGGTCGCGCGCTGCGCCCCAAGGGCGTGTCGTGAGGCGACCGGTGCGGCCGCGCGGCCTGGCTTTGTTCCTCCCTGCTCTCCTGTGCGTCGTTTCCCTTTCGCTGGCCCTGTGCCTTTGCGCCCCGCCGGCCGCGGCTCAGACCCCCCAGGAGGCCGGCGAGGAGCTCAAGGAGCGCCTAACCTCTGCCCTGGAGCAGCGCGAGCAGATAGCCGAGTCGTTGGAACGGGCCAGGAAGGAGATCAAGCGCCTTGAAGGGGAAATCGCCGCCGGCGAAAGCGACGCCCTGGAGATGACGCGCCAGGAGGCGGAAGTTTCGGATCGGCTGCCCGAGGTGCGCCAACAGCAGGAGGAAATGGCTCCTCGGGTGGAAGCCCTGCGCCGCCGCTACCACCGCCACCTGCGCGCCCTCTACCTTTTCGGCCCCGACTTGAGCCTTTCGCTCTGGGCCTCGGCCACAGATTTCCACGATGTGCTCACCCGCACCGCGGCCCTGACCCGGCTTCTGGATCACGAGCAGAAGGCGCGCAAGGAGCTTATGGCCCAAAGCGCCGCCCTGGCGGATTTGCGGGCCATCCTGGCCTATCGCCAGAACGAGATTCAGGAACTGCGACGGCAGTTGGGAGAGAACCGGAACCGGCTACTGACCCTAAAGCAGGCCCGCCAGCAGGCCATGGCCGAACTGGCGGCGCGGCGGAAGGCCCTGGACGAGAACGTAGCGCTCTTGAGCGAGGCCGAGGCCCGCCTGGCCCGCACTTTCGCCCTGGGCGAGGGGCAGGATGCCGGCGACGGGAGCGTGGCCCGGGCCCGGGGACGGCTCTCCCCGCCGGTGGAGGGCCGGATCAAGGGCCGCTGGGGGCACGGCCAGCGTGGGGTGCTCATCGAGGCGCGGCCAGGAGCGCCGGTGCGCGCGCCCTGGGCCGGCACCGTGGTCCATGCCGCCAGCCTGACCGGCTACGACCGGGTGGTGGTCCTGGACCATGGCCAGAGGGTGCATACCGTCCTGGCCAACCTGGGCACCCTCTCGGTGGTCGCGGGCCAGGATGTCAAGGCCGGCGAGCCCGTGGGGACCCTGGACGGCTCGGGGCTGCTCTACCTGGAGTTGCGTAAGGGCACCCAGCCCGAAAACCCCCTGGATTGGCTGAGCATCTCCCCTTGACTAGCAAGCGATCATGCGGATAATCTAGTTAGCTGTTTTTTATCCCTTGTGGGAGGCTTGCATGCGCTCCGGCATTCTCAAAACCATCATCGTGGCCCTCGGCCTGGCTCTGGCGACGGCCGTCGCCTTGCCCAAACTTTCCCCGGAAACGGCCAAGGCCGCCGGCGACGCCGAATACCAGCGCATGAGGGTCTTTACCGAGGTGCTCTCGGAAATCGAGAGCAAGTACGTGGAGAAAAAAACCTCCGAGGAACTGATCACCGAGGCCCTCAAGGGCATGGTGAGCAGCCTGGACCCCCACTCGGCCTATCTCACGCCCGACGAGTTCAAGGACCTGCAGATCGAAACCAGGGGCAGCTTCCACGGCATAGGCATAGAGATAACCCAGAAGGACGGCGTGCTCACGGTGGTTTCGCCCATCGAGGGCACCCCCGCCTTTTTGGCCGGAGTCCAGGCCGGCGACCGCATCATCAAGATCGACGGCAAGTTGACCAAGGGCATGAGCCTCCACGACGCGGTCAAATCCATCCGCGGGGTCAAGGGCACCAAGGTTGTGCTGACCATCCTGCGCGAGGGCATTCAGAAGCTCTCCGACATTTCCATCACCCGCGACGTAATCCCCATGCACAGCGTGCGCTACAACCTGCTTGAGGACGGCTTCGGCTACGTGCGCATCGCCAGCTTCCAGGAGGACACCACCCAGGACCTGATCAAGGCCTTGGCGGTTCTGCAATCCCAGAAGATCCCCCTGCGCGGTATGGTGCTCGACCTGCGCAACGACCCCGGCGGCCTGTTGCAGGAGGCGGTCAGCGTCACCGACCAGTTCGTCAAGGAAGGCGTCATAGTTTCCACCAAGGGGCGTCAGGCCAGCCAGCAGATGGTCTTCAAGGCCAGCGGCCAAGGCAAGGCCGGGGACTACCCAGTGATATGTCTGGTCAACAACGGTTCGGCCAGCGCCAGCGAGATCGTGGCCGGGGCCTTGCAGGACCACAAGCGGGCCATGATTCTGGGCACCACCACCTTCGGCAAGGGCTCGGTGCAGACCATCATCCCCTTGGAGGACAAGGGCGCGCTCAGGCTCACCACCGCCCGCTACTACACCCCCAACGGCCGGGCCATCCAGGCCAAGGGGATCGAGCCCGACCTGGTGGTGGCCTTTGAGCCCCCCGAAGCCAAGAAGAACGCCGCCGATGCCGGGGCCTCCATCCGGGAGAAGGACCTCTCCGGGGCCATGCCCGCCGAGGAAAAGCCTCAGAGCAAGAAGGCCGAAGGGGGAGCCGCCGGCGAAAACAAGCTCTACATGCAAAGCGACAAGCTGGCCCAGGACAACCAGCTGCGGAGGGCGTTGGACCTGCTCAAGGCCTGGCAGGTCTTCAATAGCTCGGGCGCCAAACAGCCATCCCAGGCGGCTCTGGCTCCCGCCAACTAGTGGCTCCCGGCAGCCGCCCCCGGCAGCCCCGCGGCAGCAAGACCCGCGCCAGCCGGCCCCGCGCCGCAGACAAGGGCAAACCCCGCCGCAAACCCCGGCCCCGGTCTCGACCGGGCCGGGGCCGTTTTTCAGGCCTGCGCTCCTGGCTGCTGTGGAGCCTGGGGCTGGCCCTGGTGGTTTCCGGCCTGATCCTGGCCTGGTGGTGGGAGGCCCTCAAGGAGCCGGCATCCCAGACCCGTACCGCCGCGCAAGCAGGGCCGCGGGCCTCGCAGGATGTGTCTGCCCCCCGGACCGCGCCGGCCACCACCCTGCCCATGCCGCTCCCCTATGAAGAGGCTCCGCCGGCCCAGATCAGCGCCCGCGAGTTGCAGGCCGTGGACGAGGCGCTTTTCGCGGGGCTGCGCATAGCCGGGGTGGAACCGGCCTCGGTACACCTGAAGGTCCGGACAACGCCCCAAGGCGAGGTGGCGGTACTGGCGGCCAAGCTCACCCCAGAACAAAACCTCCGAGCCGTGGAGCGCAGCGTCTCCGCCCAACTGGCCGCAACCAAGGCCCAGGGTTCCTGGCAGATCAACCACGAGCAGGCGTTGCTCAACGTCTCCTTGCAGGGCTCGCCCACCCACATCCTGCGCCTGCTTTTGCCCGGCGCGCCTCCACTCACGCGTCCCCGTCCATCCTCGCCAGGCCAAAAGCCGCGAGTGGCCATCGTCATCGACGACCTGGGCTATCAATTGGAGCCTGCCCAGCGGCTTCTGGGCCTGGGTCTGCCCCTGACCATGGCCGTGCTGCCCAGGTCGCCCCATGGCCGCCAGATCGCCGAGATGGCCAAGGCCAAGGGCTTGCAGGTACTCCTGCACCTGCCCATGGAGGCCAAGGCCCACTCCACCAGCCAGTTGGGCAAGGGGGCCCTGCTCACGGGCATGAACGCCGTAGAAATCAAGCGGATCACCCTGGAGGACTTGCGCTCGGTGCCCGGAGCGGTGGGGGTCAACAACCACATGGGATCGCTGTTCAGCGAAAACCCCGTGGCGCTGTCGGCGGTGCTGGCCGTGCTGCGCGACCAGCAGCTGTTTTTCCTGGACAGCGTGACCTCCCCGCGCTCCCAGGCCCGGGAGACGGCAGCCCGGATGGGCCTGGCCAACGCCCAGCGCGATATCTTCCTGGATCACGAGCCGGCCCGCGCGGCGGTGGATTTGCAGTTGGCGCGGCTGCTCAAGATGGCCCAGCACCAGGGCCAGGTCATCGCCATCGGCCATCCCCACGGAGCCACCCTGGATGCCCTCGAAGCCTTCGCCGAGCGCCTGCGCCGGGAAATGGAGATCGTGCCGGTCTCGGAACTGATGGAGCGGCCCGCGGCCGGCGAGCTTGACAGGGCGGCGGCCAAAAACTAACCTCAGGGCTGGGCAGCAAGCCCAACTACCCGCCCCGGACCGGAACTAGTTGGTTGGGAGGCCGAATTTGGGCTCGGAGCTGGAGATCCTGCGGGAGTACATCGCCCGGCGCAACATGCGCTACACGCCCGAACGCGAGTCAATCGTGCGCGAGATATTCGCCCGCCACGACCATTTCAGCGTGGAGGACCTCTACCTGGCGCTGCGCAAGAAACGCCGCCAGATATCCCGCGCCAGCATCTACCGCACTCTGCCGCTGTTGATCGACGCCGGCCTGGTGGCCCAGGTTTTTCAGGACTCCGGCCAAACCCTCTACGAGCACACCTACGGTCATGAGCACCACTGCCATCTGCGCTGCCTGCGCTGCGGCCAGGTGGTGGAGTTTTCCGAGCCGACCTTGCGCGGGGTGGAAGAACGCCTGGCGCGCGAGATGGGCTATCTGGTCGACGGCCACAAGCTGGAGGTGCTGGGGACCTGCCCGGCCTGCCAAGGCCAAGTGACTAACCCAGCCAAGACGCCAAAAGCCTGACCAGGGCCAGGGCGTAAAGCCCGGCCAAGAAATCGTCGGCCGTGACCCCCCAGCCGCCGGGCAAACGCTGGGATGCGTTCACCGGCCAGGGCTTGGCTATGTCGAAGAAGCGGAATGCGGCCAGGGCGGCCAACATCTCCCAGCCCGGGTGGGCCACGCCGTAAAGGGCCAGGAGCTGGCCGGCCGATTCATCGATGACGATCTGGCCGGGGTCCTCGCTCTGCCCAAAAACCCGGCGCTTAACCGCCGCCTGGGCCACCGCCACCGAAGCAGCGCTCATCGCCAGCACCAGGGCCGCGTACCAGGGCCCGGCCAGGGGCGCGCCCCCGGCCGCCAACCAGGCCAGGGCCGCCGCGCAGGTAGCCAGCGAGGCGTAGGTGCCTTGGGGCCCGGGCAGAAGCCCCACCCCCAGGCTGGCCATGAAGCGCAGGCCCCTGTCCCGCGCCCCCTGCTTAAAATCATCGGTCCTGTTCACGGTCCCTCCCTGGGCTGCCGCCATTATATGCGCTAGCCGCGGGGATGACACCCGCCCCGGACAGCACCGCCCATGGCACACCCCGCATGGCGCTTCCCCTGCCGCCGTGGGCTGGGTATACTGAAGCCCCCCTAAGGAGCAAAGACATGACGTTGGCCTTCGAACACCACCCGCGCCGCCGACGCAAGGCGCTTCTTCTGCTGGTCATGCTGGCCCTGGTCTGCCTCTGGGCCCTTCCCGCCGCCGCCCAAGACAAGGAATTCTCCTTCGTGGTCTTCGGCGACACCCGCTCGGAAAGCTTCATCGCCGCCGGGGTCTGGCAATCGCAACAAATCAGGCAAATGCTCGGCGAACGCTACCCCGCCGCCTCGCCGGAGCTGTTCTTCGACCCCCAAACCGGGCAGTTGGAGCGCCTGGTGGAACCGGCCTCGGGCAAGGAGGGGCCCACCACCTATTTCTACCGCGACGGCTGGCCCTGGCTGGGCGTGCGCGATGGCCAGGTGATCCTGCGCCGTCAGGGACTCAACTGGGTCTTGCGCCGGGTGCTGTCCGAAATCAAAACGGGCTCGGCCTTCGCCCTGCACACCGGCGACGTGATGCTCTGGGGGCATCAGGGCCAGGACCTCGACCATAATCCCGGCTGGCAGGAGTTCAACGACAGATTCCTGTCCAAATTGCCTCCCGCCGACGCCGCGCTGGGCCTGCCCGGCCGCTTCTTCCCCGCGCTGGGCAATCACGAGGTCTGGGGCGATGACGACCTTGCCGGCGTCCTGAGCACCATGCCCTACCTGACCAAGCTGGGCTTTTCCAAGGACAAACGCATCTACCATTTCGACCACGGCGGCTGCCGCTTCATCTTCCTGGACTCGGGCACCTACGGTCCGACCGGCGAGGGTTGGTTCAGCAATCATCCCAATTTCCAGTACCAGATGCAGACTCTGACCGAATGGCTCAACGAGGCGCGCGAGAAGAAGATTCGCAACGTCTTCGTGGTCTACCACAAGCCCTCCTTCTGCCTGGCCGGCCACGGGCCCCTGCCCATGTCCGACAATCCCCACCCATATCTCAAGCCCTTCGCCAGGAGCCTCAACATAGCCGTGTTCAATGGCCACGTGCACTCCACCGAGATCTACTACGCCGACGGCATCCGCTACCTGCTCCTGGGCGGCGGCGGCGCGCCCCAGAAGCTCAAGGCCAACCCGCCCCCCGAAGGCTATCCCGAGGAGCGCTATTGGCTGGGCCAGTCCCGGGTTGAGGAATACAACTATCTGGTAACCAAGGTCGGTCCCCGGGGCGTGGAATTCACCCTGCACCGCTTCCGTCCCGGCGATCCTCTGAAGCCCTTGGACCAGGTGGAACTTTATAAGAACTGATCACATCGTGGCCGCCGGTTGCTTTGGCCGGCGGCCCCTGCCGTAAGGTAGCGCCCATGCCCAACGGCTTTTTCCCCCTTCTGATCGCCGTGGCGGCCGACGCCCTCTTGGGCGACCCGCCCACCTGGCCCCATTTCGTGCGCTGGCTGGGACGGTTGATCTCCTGGCTGGAAGGCCTGGCGCGCGGTATTTTCCACTCCCCCGAGGGCCTGCGCCTGGCCGGCTTCCTGCTGGTGGCGGCCGTGGTGGGCGGAGGGGCGCTGGGTTGCTGGCTGGCGCTCAAACTGGCCAGGGCTTTTTTCGAGCCCCTGGGGTTTCTGCTGGCCACCGCGGTAAGCTTCCAATGCCTGGCCGCCGGCCAGCTCTGGCGCGAGGCCCGGTCCGTGGCCCAGCCCTTGGAGGCGGGCGACCTCGACTTGGCCCGCCAGCGGCTGGGCTTGATCGTGGGCCGCGACACCGCCGCCTTGGATGAGGCCGGGGTTCGGCGGGCGGTGATCGAGACCGTGGCCGAGAACTTCAACGACGGAGTGGTGGCCCCGCTGTTCTACCTGGCATTGGGCGGGCCGGTCCTGGGCGTGGCCTACAAGGCGGTAAATACCCTGGACTCCATGGTGGGCTACAAAAACGAGAAGTACGCCGACCTGGGACTGGCCGCCGCCCGTCTGGACGATCTGGCCGGATGGGCCCCGGCCCGGCTCAGCGCGCTGCTCATGGCCCTGGCCTCCCCTCTGGTTGGTCTTAGCGCGGATAGGGCATGGCGGGCCGCGCTCAGCGACCACGCCGCGCACAAGAGCCCCAACTCCGGCTGGCCCGAGGCCGCCGCCGCCGGGGCCCTGGGCGTTAAACTGGGCGGGCCCAACTTCTACAACGGCCGCCTGGTAAAAAAACCCTGGATCAATCCCCAGGGGCGCCAGCCCGAGGCCGCGGATTCAAGGTCATCCCTGGACCTGCTGGCGGCCGCCGCGGCACTGGCCTCGGCCCTGGCCCTGCTGGTTGCCCTCGCCCGGCGTGGTTTGTAAGTCGGCTACCAGGTCAGCAGGGGAATCCCCGGCCACATGCCCTTGTACTCGTCCGGGGTCAGGTAGCCGTCCTGGTTCTTGTCCAGGCGGTCGAAGGCTTCCTTGGCCGCCTTCTTGTCCTTCCAGCCCGCCGACCACTCATCAAGACTCACTTTGCCGTCGTGGTTCTTGTCCAGTCCCTTGAACTGACCCATGAGGTCGGAGCTGGTGATGCTGCCATCGCGGTCCTTGTCCAGACGCTTGAAGGCTTTTTCGCCGGCCTTCTTGTCTTTCCAGGCCTTCAGGAACTCCTCCTTGCTCACCTTGCCGTCGTGATCGGCGTCCATCTCCCCGGCGGTGACTGCCTTTTGCTGACCAGCGGCCAGGCCGGACGCGGCGAAGAGAGGGAGGCCCAGACAAAGCGCCAAGGCGGCGATCAAGGCTGATCCATGACTTTTTTTCAAAACGCACCTCGTGGCGAAAATGGTGTCCGGCAGTTCAGGCCCGAATGGCCCTAACCTCCATTTGCGGGGGATTCATAATGGTCTTCTTGACCGCGCACTGGTCGGCGGCGCGCACCACGGCCTTCTCGTATTTTTCCGGAAAGCCGGCGGGCAGGCGTACGTCAATCTCGATCTTGCCCAGGCCCTTGCCCTCCGGGCCGGGCAGGGTGCGCTGGATGAGTTCCAGTCCTTCGGTGGAAATGTTGCGCATTTGGCAGAAGGCCAGAACGTAGAAGCCGGCGCAGGCCGCCAGGGAAGCCAGGAAGAGCGCGTAGGGCTCGGGCGCGCTGCCCTGGCCGCCATGCTCCAAGGGCTGATCGGTGGGGATGACGAAGTCCTTGTAGTGGACCTCAACCTTTTTGCCGCCGGGGAAGGCGATGTGCATGTCCATGGAGGCCGATCTCCTTGTTCGCCGGAATGGACGGGGTCGCGGAAGCCGGTAGCGCCCCTGTCTGGCGAAGCTAACAAGCCTGGGCCCGAACTGTCAACCATGGCAAAGCCCGCGTGGCAACACTCGCGCGTGCGGCTTGGCGGCCGGGGAACTCTCATGGTAAGCATATGTCGAGCCCTGAACCCGGCTGGCCACCCCAAGCAAGGCGGAGGCGTGATGGACCCCTATATCGGCTGGTTCTACCGAAGGCGCGCCGAAAGCGTCATCGAGGCCCTCAAGAAGAACCGCATGAACGGCACGTTCCTGGCCCAGGCCGGTGAGGCGGCCTCGGCGGTCATGGCCATGATCCCCGAGGGCGCGAGCGTGGCCATGGGCGGCTCGGTGACCATGGCGGAAACCGGCGTGGTGGAGGCCCTGCGCCAAGGCCACCGCGAGGGCAAGCTAAAGCTCATCGACCGCTACGAACCGGGGCTTGCGCCCGAGCAGGTCATGGAGCGCCTGCGCCAGGGGCTCATCGCCGAAGTGATCGTATCTGGCATCAACGCCATCACCGAACAGGGTGAGCTGGTCTTTGTTGACGCCACCTGCAACCGGGTGGCTCCGATCCTCTTCGGGCCCACCAAGGTCATCCTGGTGGCCGGCTGCAACAAGATCGTGCCCAACCTGGCCTTCGCCCAGGAGCGCATCCGGCATTTCGTGGCCCCCACCAACGCCAAGCGCATCGGCCGCAAAACACCCTGCGCCGAAACCGGCCAGTGCGCCGACTGCGCGAGCCCCGAGCGCATCTGCAACGCTACGGTGGTCATCCACAAGCAGGCGCGGGCCGAGCGTCTGCACGTCCTCCTGGTGGGCGCGGACCTGGGGTATTAGATGTCCAAGCCTCCGGAGTTGAGGGCTTGGCAGAAGGCGCGATTCTGGCTGCTGGCCAACCTGGGTGCCAGGCTGATCAAGCTCATCTTCAGCACCTGCCGGGTGCAGGTGCTGACCCCCGAGGCGGACCGCCGCCTCATGAGCGGGCAGTGGGGCGTCATCGGCGCCACCTGGCACCGCGCGGCGGTGTTCTTCCTCTACTATTACGGCCGCTTGAAACCAGCCATCATGATCAGCCGCAGCAAGGACGGCGAACTGCTGGCCCGCTATCTGGAGGTCATGGGGGGGGTGCCGGTGCGCGGTTCCTCCAGCCGCGGGGGCCGCGAGGCCCTGCGGGAGATGGAGGCCATGCTCAAAAGCGGCCGGGTTACGCAGGCCGCCACCGTGGCCGATGGCCCCCGGGGTCCGCGCTACCAGGCCAAGGCCGGCATGATTCTCCTAGCCATGCGTACCGGGCTACCTCTCTTGCCCTTGATGTGGTCAACCGACCGCGCCTGGATCTTCAGGAACTCCTGGGACCGCACCATGATCCCCAAGCCCTTCGCCACGATCAAGATGGCCTATGGCCGCGAGATATACTTCCCCGCCGACCTTGACAAGGAAGGCATGGAAGCCGCCCGCCTGGAGTTGGAGCGCGAGTTGAACCGCCTGCGCGAGGAGCTTGACGCCCTCTGCGGCCACCGCGACCCCGACTAACCCGCCAACCCTCTCCTCAAGGCACAAAATGAAAAACCTGCGCCACCGCAATCCCTCGATCGCCACGGCTTTGCTTTCGCTGGCCCTGCTCGGCCTGCTCTTGGCCGCCCCTCTGGCCGCCGCCACCGCCCCGGCGCCGCCCGAGCGGGTGGCCATGAGCGCGGGCCAAGCCGCCATCCTGGGTGTGGTCGAGGGACTCACCGAGTACCTGCCGGTCAGTTCCACCGCCCACCTGCTTCTGACCCAGCGCCTCATGGGCTTGGGCAAAAACGGCCCGGAAAAGGACGCGGCCGACTCCTACGGCATTTGTATCCAGGCTGGGGCCATTCTGGCCGTGTTGTGGCTGTACTTCGGGCGGGTGAAGAGCGTCTTCGCCGGGCTTTTCGGCCGCGACCCGGAGGGGCTCCACCTTCTGGTCAACCTGCTGGCCGCCTTCGTGCCGGCGGCGGTGATCGGCCTCTTGTTCGAAAAGTCCATCAAGCACTATCTGTTCGGCATGGGTCCCATTCTGATCGCCTGGCTGGCGGGTGGTGTGGCCATCCTGCTTGTTACCTGGCTAAAGAAAAACGGCAGCCGGCGGCTGCGCAACGGCCTGGACGAGCTGGTCTGGCAACAGGCCCTAATCATCGGCTTCGCCCAGTGCCTGGCCATGTGGCCGGGGGTCAGCCGCAGCCTGATCACCATCGTAGGGGGGCTACTAGTGGGCCTGAGCCTGCCGGCGGCGGTGGAGTTCAGCTTCCTGCTCGGGCTAATGACCTTGGGCGCGGCTACTTCCTACGAAACCCTGAAGGACGGGCATCACATCATCGCCATCTATGGTTGGCTCAATCCCTTGCTGGGCTTTGTCACCTCCTTCGTGGCCGGGGTGGCGGCGGTCAAATGGATGGTGAACTACCTGAACCGGCACGGCCTGGCCCTTTTCGGCTACTACCGCGTGGCCCTGGCCCTGGTGGTGGGGGCGCTGTATTTCCAGGGCCTTATTTAACCGGGCCGGGAGGGCCCCTGCGGCATTTCCTGCCGCCGACCCCCTGGCCCCGAGGGACGTTTCTGCCGCCAGTGGCCGGCGGCGCTCAAGCCCTCATTGCTTCCGATAATGCTCAAAACTATGTTTTTATTGTTAATTTTAGATTAACCTCCCCTCCAAAGAAAAATGGCACGCGGGTTGCTTTAACCTGGGACGAGCCTTGACCCGTGGATTGGTCCTCCGGGGGCCTGGGCTCACCAAAGACGCAAGGAAGCGTCTTTCCCCTTGCAGTCGCCAGGGACGGTGACGCCCGGTGTCCCCCCGCCTGCGACGAGGACGTAGGCGGGGGGAGACCAACCCCCGGCGCCAAGACATGGAGCTTGGCCGTTCTCCCCCCCTCGCGGAATCTTCTCCGCTTCTTCCGTCTTTTCACCTCAACGCCGTGGCCCGCCGCCAGCGCCGTTCAACTTGCCGGGCACCGGACGATCAGGTAGCATGTGGGCAAACAAGGAGAGCCCCTTGACGCCCCCCCCGCGAAAAAGTCGTCGCAGTTCCTCCAAGCCCTCCCGCCGCGCGCCACGCGAGGCCCCGGCCCGCCGACGCAGGTCCATGGAAGCCCCCCGTCCCTTCATGCCTCGCGTGAACAGCAAGCTGGAGCCGGTGCTCCGTCACATCGGCGTGCCCGAGGCCAAGCCCTTCGTGCCCGACCCCTTCCAGGTCGAGGCGGTGCGGGGCCTCGATCAGACCGATGTGGTGGTGAGTGCGCCGACCGGCAGCGGCAAGACCTGGATCGCCGAGCAGGCCATAAGCCGAGCCCTGGCTGCCGGGCAAAGGGCCTGGTACGCCAGCCCCCTGAAGGCCCTCTCCAACTCCAAATACGCCGAGTTCGGCCAAATCTACGGCTCGGAGCGGGTGGGCATTCTAACCGGCGACCGCAAGGAAAACCCCCAGGCCCAGCTCATCGTGGGCACCACCGAGATACTGCGCAACCAGCTTTACGACGCCATGTACCGGGGCGAGGACATCGACGCCGGCCTGGTGGTCCTGGACGAGGCCCACTTCCTGGGCGATCCGGAGCGGGGCGTGGTCTGGGAGGAAGTCATCATCTACCTGCCGGTGAGGGTGCGCCTGCTTCTGCTTTCGGCCACGGTGGAGAACGCCGAGCAGATAGCCCGCTGGCTGCAGTACGTGCGCGGCGAGCCCTGCGCCACCGTGCTGAGCGACCAGCGCCCGGTGCCTCTGGCCCCGCTCTTTCTCTTCCCCGACGGCGAACTGGCTCCCCTGACGACCACCCGCGGCGTATTCGCCAAGGTGGCCCATTTTCTGGAGGCCGAGGGCCAGGCCCGCCACCGCGGGCCTTTGCAGCACGTCCCGCCCTTCGGGCGCATCCTCACCGCCCTGGACAACGCCGATCTGCTGCCGGCCATTTTCTTCCTGAAGTCGCGCGCCGACTGCGACAACGCCCTGGCCTACGCGGCCTCGGCCCGCATGGGCGTGGAGGCCGCCCAGCGGCAGGCATTGAACGACCTGGTCGATGACTACGTAGAGCGCTATCCCTTCCTAGCCACCCATCCCCAGTTGTCCTATCTGCGCAGCCACCACGTGGCCGCCCATCACGCCGGGCACCTCCCGCTCTGGAAACTGTTGGTCGAGCGGCTGATGCAGCGGGGCCTCCTGAAGGCCATCTTCAGCACCTCCACGGTGGCCGCCGGGGTGAACTTCCCGGCGCGGACGGTGGTCATCACCCAAAGCGACCGCTTCAACGGCCGCGAGTTCGCCGACCTGACCGCCACCGACCTGTTGCAGATGACCGGCCGCGCTGGCCGCCGGGGCATGGACAACATCGGCTTCTGCCTGGTGGTGCCTGGGCCCTTCAACAACGTGCCTCTGGTGGCCAGCCTGCTGGCCTCCAGCCCCGAGCCCATCGAGAGCCAGCTCTCCATCAACTTCTCCATGGTGCTCAACTTGCTGCTCTCCCACCGCCCGGCCGAGGTCAAGCAGCTCCTGGGGCAAAGCCTGGCCACCTTCCAGCGCCTGGAGAAGGCCGAGGGCCGGCCCCGCTCCCAGGCCGGCCCGCAGAAGGTGCTCAAGTCCCTGGCCCGGGCCCTGAAAGGCTCGGCCTGCCCCGGCCCGGAGGAAGCCGTCATCCGCCGCCGCCGCCGCCGCCAGTTGGAGTCCCTGCGCCGGCGGCTGGAGCGCGAACAGGGGGCCATCGCCGGCCGCCGTGGAATTTGGGCCGCGCTTACCCGCGGGCGGGTCTTCATGGACATGTTCGGCGCGCTGGGCGCCGTGCTCCGGCGCGAGGGCGAGGGCGAGCAGGCGGGGGTGTTGGCCGTGAGCCTGACTCCCGAGCGGCGATTGCAGAAAGGCCGGCCGCGCCTGGACTTCGTGCCCCTGGACGAGGTGGCCGGGGTATTTCAGGAGGTGCTGGACCTGCCCCACGCCGGCGGCGGCCGTTCCCTGGCGCAGGCGGTACTGGATCAGATTCCCGCCACCCCCCGGCCGCTGGCCGCCCCGGACCTGGCCGACCTGGGTCAGCGCGAGTTGACGGAGGTGGAGAGCCGCCTGACTTCGGTGGAGGAGGAGCTGACGGGCATCGTCTGCACCGAGTGCCCCCTGGCCGAGGCCTGCCTGGACGGCGGCCAGGAGCTTTCAGAGCTTCTGAACCAGGCCGAGGCCCTGCTGATGCAGGTGCAGGAGGAAAGCCACGCCTTCTGGTACGACTTCGTGCGCCACCTGGAGTTTCTGCGCGCCGAGGGCTACGTGGACGCGCAAGGCCGGCTCACCGCCGACGGAGCCTGGGCCAGCAACCTGCGTCTGGACCAGCCGGTGCTCATCGCCGAGGCCATACGCCAGGAGGCCCTGCCCCAGCAGGACCCGGTGCTGCTGGCGTCTTTGGTGGCGCTGTTCGTGGATGACCGCGAGCGGGAGTCGGAGGCGCCGTACCTGAGCCAGCGGTTGCAGGACGGGCTGCTCAGCCTGCGGCGCACCCTGGACCCCATCCTGGAGCGCCTGCGCCAGTGGGGTTTCGAGACCCCGGTCATGCCTCAGCCCGCGGCCAGCGCGGTCTTCGCCTGGGGCCTGGGCTCGGAATTTACGGACGTGGCCATGATCTACGGCGCGGGCGAGGGCGACCTGGCCAACCTCATCTACCGCACCGCCGACAACCTGAGGCAGATCATCAGCCTGCACGACACCCACCCCGCGCTGGCGGCCTGCGCCCGCGAGGCGGTGGACTTGCTGCTCAGGCCGCCGGTGGTGGTGCCGGTGTAGGCTGGCGCCCGCGGCGACGGATTCACTTTGATATTCAATCAGCTGGCACAAACAAAAGCCGATTAGAGGAGGTGGGAAAATGCGCTTAAAAATAATCCAGCTAGTTAATATATCTATTTTGTTAATTATTTCCTTGGCGGCCGGCGTCGCATCGGGATACGACGCTATTGATTACTCAAAAACGCAATATTGGTTGTCCTTGCCCGTGACGCTCGACAAGGCCGTGGATGTCTTTTACGTGTATCCCACCGCCTGGCAAAAGGTTAACGCATCTGATCCCGACATTTGCGAAATCGACAATGCGTCCATGCTGACAGGCGCAAGTCTGGCATTTAACATACAAGCTACGGCATTTGAAACCGTGGGCAATATTTTCGCGCCATATTACCGGCAGGTGGACCTGTCCTTGCCGGCGGACGTGCTCCCGACCGTGGTGGCAGGCGTGCCAACCTCCGATGTGACGGCGGCCTTCGACTACTACATCAATTACTACAACAACGGTCGACCATTTATCCTGGCCGGACATTCGCAAGGCTCCAATGTCCTGATCAACCTGTTGTCCGACTATATGGGAACGCATCCGGACGTGTACGCCAGGATGATCGCCGCCTATGTTATCGGATACTCGGTTACTACCTCGTACCTTGCCGATAATCCGCATTTGAAGTTCGCCGAAGGCGCCGACGACACGGGCGTGATTATTTCGTACAACACGCAGGCCCCCGATACCGTACCGGGAACCAATCCCGTGGTGTTGAGCGGCGCGCTGGCCATAAACCCCATAACCTGGACCAGGGACGAAACCCTCGCCTCGGCCTCACAGAATCTGGGGTCCATAATGTTGAACCCGGACAGAAGCGTGGTGTTGGATTCCGATGGGAACTTCCTGAAAGTCATGAACTACGCGGATGCCCAGGTTGACACCGCCAAGGGCGTCCTGGTTTGCAGCACCGCCGATGAGGACAAATACGCCCCCGGCCACGCGATCTTCGGCCGGGGCGTCTACCACAGCTTCGACTACCCGTTCTACTACTACAATATTCAGGAAAACGCGGCCAACCGGGTGGAGAAGTATCTTAGTGGGCTGTAAGCGTGGGGCAGCAGAAACCCTGGAGGCCTGCGCCCGCGAGGCGGTGGATTTGCTGCTCAGGCCACCGGTGGTCGTGCCGGTGTGAACTCTAGACTCTTGCGAAACATTATCTGTGTGCTGTAATGAATGCTTAAGGGGTACCTAATTATAGAGCCATCTAACGCCATAACGATCTATTGCGTGCTAAGTCATGGCTAAAAATTAGTATTATGTTTAAATACAGCCTACTTGAAAAGCATTACCTTCCAGCAACGTTCGCAATCGATGGGGAAAAGGATTGTGGAGGGTATATTGTCTATGAGCCTTTTAGGTTAACTAAAGCCAATCTAATACACCCGGGACATCACAATCTACAATCATCACTACCCGGGCAGCTGAACAAAAAAACAGACTTGTATGCTTATTCGGAAAATCATGCCATAAGCATGTTCGGCGGTATATCACGCATTGGCGGCTTCACACACTTCCATACGAATGAAATACAGGAATATCTATTTTGTATTATTGGTTCATCATTTGCAAGTACAGCAAACAGTGTTTTGAAATCAATTAGAGTGAAATATAATCTGCTGGATAGCTATGTCATGCCTTTGGGTTATGCATATACAGATATTTCTTGTTTGCCAATAAAAATAGTACGCCCCCAACATAATTCTATTACTATTGGTATAGCGAATAGCTTTTCGCCAATATTTGAAACGTTTGAAGCTAGCAAATACTTTTTTGGTCCCGATGACACTCTGAATAAATTATCAAACATAGTAAATGAGTTGGCAAAATCATGCCATGATAATCAACAATGGTTTGGCCTCAAGAAGCTAGACTCACTGGTTAGCTATATCGAGTTTGAGTGTAATACGCTATTCTCAGCTAATATACTTTCAAGCTACATTGAAGAGTCAAAAAAACTAGGACAACTGCTGTCTATTATGGTTGGCATTCCAATTATACCGGTCAACATTGATTTGCTAATTGAAGAAAGCGATAGTACAGGCAGAACAAGGAGTTTTTCATTATTGACCCCAAGTTCTGAAATTAGGCAAGACCTAATTCCTACCACGGGAGAAGAACTTGATTTTACGCAGCACCCCACTACCGTACCAAAAATTGTTGGCCTGCTTCCTGACCTAATAAATAATTGGTTTAGCAAATATAGTGTGCTAGCTCCGATAATAAATACTTATTGGTCTAATCTGGCCGATAGCCGCATTACACACTTTCATTTATCAAGGAATTATGATGCGATCAACTATATGATGCAACTAGATAAGCAATATCAATGCTCGCCCACAAAAAATATATTCGAGAAATATACCAATATATTCATAAAGGAAATGCTACAAAAATATCTGCAATTGACTAGACAAACGTCCTACGAAGATATTGGGATAAAAATATCTCAATTAAGGAGCAAAACTGTACATCCTCAAAAACCACACCACCAAGCAGCGCATATAGATATCGTTGCAAAATTATTAGAAGTTATAATGCGCTCTTATGTCTTAAAGAAAATAGGACTGCCTGATGGTTTGATTGATGATTTTCAATATGTTGCAGGAGTACCTTATAAGAACGTCAGGAGGGTTGGACTGCTGTAATTTTAATGCACAAGGCAGTAAGAAAGGATCGTAAATGAATTGATTTTCCTTCCTTCTTACCCCAACCCATACTTCTTCATCTTGTACGCCAAATTGCTCTTCGTAAGCCCCAGCGCCTCCGCGGCGTGGGCGGCCACGCCGTTCGCCTCCTTGAGCGCGCGCAGGATCATGCGCCGCTCCAGGTCCTCCACCGCCTCGGTGATGCCCATGTCCCGGGGCAGCCCGGGGGCCTTGGGCTCTTCGGCGCCGGGGCGCACCTCCAGGGGCAGGTCGCCGGGGGTGATGCGCTCCCCGCACAGGATGGCCGCCCGCTCCAGGGCGTTCTCCAGCTCGCGCACGTTGCCCGGCCAGTTGTGCTCGTAGATCAGGCGCATGGCCTCGGGGGAAACCTCCGGCGCGGTCCGGCCGGTCTCGTCGGCGTACTTGCGCACAAAATGCGCCACCAGGGCGGGCAGGTCCTCCTTGCGCTGCCGGAGGGGAGGCATGTCGATGCGCACCACGTTGAGGCGGTAGTATAGGTCCTCGCGGAAGCGGCCCGCGCTCACGTCCTGGGCCAGATCGCGGTTGGTGGCGGTTACGATGCGCACGTCCACGCTGATGGGCTGGCTGCCGCCCACCCGCTCGAAGGTGCGCTCCTGCAGCACGCGCAGGAGTTTCACCTGCAGGGACTGGGCGATCTCGCCCACCTCGTCCAGGAAAAGCGTGCCCTTGTCCGCCACCTCGAAGCGGCCCTTGCGCCGGCCCACCGCGCCGGTGAAAGCCCCCTTCTCGTGGCCGAAAAGCTCGCTTTCCAAGAGCGTCTCGGTCAAGGCCATGCAGTTGACCGCCACAAAGGGCTCCTCGGCCCGGGGCGAGCGGGCGTGGATGGCCCGGGCGATCAGCTCCTTGCCAGTGCCGCTCTCGCCGGTGATGAGCACCGTGGCCTTGGCCGCGGCCACCTTCTCCACCAGCTCGAAGACCGTGAGCATGGGCTTGGATTGGCCCACGATTTGGCCAAAGCCGTGGCCCCGGCTGACCTCCTCCCTGAGCAAGCGGTTCTGGCTCAAGAGGCGGCCCATCCTGAGGGCCTTCTCCACAGTCAGCAGCAGCTCCTGGTTCTCGAATGGCTTCATGATATAGTCCACCGCGCCCAGCTTCATGGCCTCCACGGCGTTCTCCACGGTGCCGTAGGCGGTCATCACGATCACCTGGGTGTCGGGGTGGCGGGCCCTGAGTTCGCCGATCAGCTCAAGCCCGGACATGCCCGGCATGCGCATGTCCGTGACCATGAGGTCCACCTCGTCCTCGGCCAGGATGCTCAGGGCCGTGGCCCCGTTCTGGGCGGTGAGCACATCATAGCCCGCCTCGCCAAGGAGGGCGTCGAGCACCACCAGGTAATTCTTCTCGTCGTCTACGATGAGGATGCGTTCCACGTGCGGTTCCCGTCAGCTTGAGGAGATCCGGCCCGCGTGCGCGCGGCCGGTCAAGAATAGCATGCCAAGGGCCTGGCCGGACAGCCCGAGGGCGAGCCGGCGCCTCAGGCTTGGGCTGCCCGCAGCCTGATCTCCACCCGGGCCCCGCCGCCGGGGGCGTTGCCCAGCTCGACCTTGCCCTGGTGGGTGTCGATGATGCTGCGCACGATGGACAGGCCCAGGCCGGTCCCCTGTTCCTTGGTGGTGAAGAAGGGGTCGAAGAGCTGGCCCGAACTTTGCGGCTCGAAGCCCGGCCCCTCGTCCTCCACCGTCACCACGATCCAGACTTGGCCGTCCTGCTGCGCCCGGCTGGTGGTGATGGTGAGCTTGCCTCCCTGCCCGCCGCTCATGGCCTGCAAGGCGTTGTTGAAAACATTGAGGAAGGCCCGGTAGAGCAAGTCGGCATCTCCCATGGCCAGGGCTGGCTTGGCCGGGAAGCGCCTCACCACCTCCACCCCGGCCCGCTCGGTCTCGGCGGCCAGGGCGGCCAGGTTGCGCTCCAACACCTCCTCCACCTTGAGCGGTTTCAGCTCGGCCTTCTGCGGGCGGGCGAAGTCCAGGAACTCGGTAACCACCCGGTTCAGGCGTGTGGATTCCTCCACGATGACCTCGGCCAGGGCCTTCTGCCGCGGCTCCACCTTGCTGCCCAACAGCTCCGCCGTGGAGCGCACGATGCCCAGGGGGTTCCTGATCTCATGGGCCACGCCGGCGATCATGCGCCCCAGAGAGGCCAGGCGCTCGGACTGGTGCAGCTGTTCCTCCAGCGCCGCCTCCTGGGCCGCCCGCCGGGCCTCGATGCGCTGCCCGCGCATGACTATGGAGCGCAGGATCATGAACAACAGCGCCATCATGATCAGCAAGGTGCCCATGATGATCTTCTGGTTCAGCCAGATTTCCTTGAAGTCGTCGCTCACGTCCAGCGATATCTCGAAGACCGCGCGGGGGGGGCCCAGCTCGGCGGTCAAGCGGCGCTGGTCGCGCAGGGGGATGAAAGTCTTGAAGACGCGGGGCAGACCGGCGCCCAGTTCGAAGGGATCCCAGGGAGGATCCAGAGTGCTGGCGTGCCCGCCGGCGGCCGCCACCTGAAAGGGGCCTTCGTAATGCCCCAAACGGCCGATGTAGTCTGGTTGGGTGCTGTAAATGATGTTGCCGTCAAGGTCCAGGATGTTGACCTGGCTCACCTGGAAGGACTGGATGGTGTTTCTCACCACCAGGTCGAGCAGGCTGAACTGGGCCGGCTGCCCTACGTTGATGCCGCCGTAGTCGCGCAAGGCGGGCATGACGAACTGCACCATCACCTGATGGTTCAGGTTCTCGGCCAGAAGCAGGGCGTACTGTTCGCGTTTGTGCAACACCAGGTCGCTGGCGCGCACGCTCACCACGGATGATATGGCCAAGGTGAACAGAAGGATGATGACCAGGCTGGTCACCGAGAAGTGCTTGACCAGCTGGAAGGGCCTTTGGGCGGTGGGATCGCCCCCGGCCTGTCCCCCCCCCATTTGCATGGCCGCCGCCTGCTCCAAGGCCGATCCCGCCTAGACCACGAAGTCTTCGCCGCCGGCCATCTCCTGAATGCGCTGGCGGTAGTCTTCGAAACCCTTGCGGCCCATGAGGCCGTAGGTGAGCTTCTTGCCCAGCTCCACCCCAGGCTGGTCCAAGGGATTGACCTTGAGCAGGCCGCCGGCGGCCACGGTGGCCGCCTCCAGCAGGAACAACACCTGGCCCAGGGAGCGCTCGCTGATCTCCGGCAGGCGCAGGTTTAAGGACGGCCGCCCCTGCTGCGCCAAGGCCGCGGCGGTGGCCTTGGCCTCGGCCTCGATCAATTCGGCCAGGGTGCGCCCGCCCAAGTAGGTCAGGGCCTCGATGTCGCCGAACAGGGGCGGCACCTCCAGGTCGACGCCGTAATTGCCCAAGGTGACGAAGCAGACCAGCTTGTCCTGAGGGCCTTCCATGTAGAGCTGGAGCTGGCTATGCTGGTCCGTGGCCCCCACCGCCGCCACCGGAGTTTGGCCAACATTCACCATGGCCCCGCCCAGGTCCTGGGCCTTGCCCAGGGATTCGGCCCAGAGTTGGGCGAACCATTGGGCCAGGCCGAAGAGGTCGCTGGCATAGGGCATCATGACCAGAATGTTGCGCCCTTGGCGCGCGAAGGCCACGGCCAGGGCCGCGAAGGCATAGGCTGGGTTGGCCTGGGGCTTCTTCTCCAGGCAGCGCCGGGCCATCTCCCCCGCCCCGGCCAGGAGGGCGCGGACGTCGTAGCCCGCGCAGGCCAACGGCAGGAGCCCCACCGCGGACAGCACCGAGTAGCGGCCACCCACGTTGGAAGGCACGGGCAGGCAGACATAGGGCGTGCGGCGGGCCAAAGCACGCAGGTTGCCTGCTTCGGGGTCGGTGGTGAACACTAGCCGGCGCACCGCCTCCTGCTCCCCCAGGGCATCTTCCAGTCGCTGCCTCACCACCATGAACTGGGCCATGGTTTCGGCGGTCGAGCCGCTCTTGCTCACCACGTTAAAGGCGGTGCGCTTGAGGTTCAGCCTCTCCAGCAGCCCCCCGAAGGCGCGCGGGTCGGGGTTGTCGGCCACGAACAGACGCATGGCCCCCTGACGGCGGGGCCAGACCTGGCGAAGCCCCCCGGAGAGCGCCATGTCCACGGCGGTGGTTCCCAGGGCGCTGCCCCCGATGCCCAGCACCACCAAGTCGTCGGCGAACCCGCGCAGGCGATCGGCATGGTCCAGGATGGTCTGCACCTCATCCTCGGGCATTCTGGGCAGATCCCAGAAGCCCAGCTTGCCGGCCTTGCGCTGTTCTTCCATGAGGCCGTGCACAGGACCCAGCCCGGCCAGGTCTTCGCCCCAGGCCCGGGCGGAAATCCCCCTGCCCTGGCCCAAAACCTGCTCCATGCAAAACGCGTAGTCCAGCCGAACCTGGCCCTCGGACATGCCCGCTCTCCCCTTTGGTAGTTAACTATCGGTTTCCAGTATACATTGGGCCGGTCGGCCACACAAGGCGGAGAAAATTGACATCTTAAGGGTTCCAGGCCATAATTAAAAAATGGGTGTTTGACGAGGAGTGATTCCGCTATGGGCGCGAGGCCGACGGTGAAAGAAATTCTGGACGGGCTGGCCGACCAAATCCTTCAGCTCGACCCCGATGAACTTAAAGGCCTCCTGGCGGAAACCCAGTCCCGTATGGCCACCCCAGACGACAGCGGTGACTGGGCCCGGG
Source organism: Deltaproteobacteria bacterium (assembly GCA_021811275.1). Taxonomy (GTDB): domain Bacteria; phylum Desulfobacterota; class Desulfarculia; order Desulfarculales; family Desulfarculaceae; genus JACRDC01. The sequence goes on along the minus strand of JAJZPI010000001.1, from coordinate 3,124 downwards.
CCGTGGTTTCCTTCTTCATCATCAACGCCCAGACCTTCCGCGACCATCTGCATCAGCGCGGTCAGCGTCCGGCCCGGACCGTTGATCAGGCTTCGCCGCGGCTGACAGTGGTCAAATAGCCCCCCCCTCTCCGCCCGATTTTTCCGGCCCGCCGTCGGCATTGTCACCACCATCGCTCGCCGGCTTCAGTCGCAGCCTGGCTTTGGCCTGCATGATCTCGCGCAGACGCTCGCGCAGGAACTTCTCCCTGCCCCGATCGGTGGGCTGATAATACCGGCGTCCGCGCAGGCTGTCGGGCAGGTATTCCTGGCCCACCACCGCGCCCTGATGGTCGTGGGGATACTCGTATCCCCGGCCGTAGCCCAGGCCCTTCATTAGCTTGGTGGGGGCGTTGCGAATGTGCAGGGGAACCGCCAGCGGACCCAGTTCGCGGGCGTCGGCCTGGGCCTGGCCGAAGCCCGTGTAGAGGGCATTGGACTTGGGGGCCATGGCCAGATAGACCGCGGCCTGAGCCAGGGCCAGGGCCCCTTCGGGCATGCCCAAGAGATCGAAGGCGCTCAGGGCCGCTACCACCTGATTCAAGGCGTAGGGATCGGCCAACCCAATGTCCTCACTAGCGAATCTCATCATACGCCGCAGCAGGTAGTGGGGGTCCTCGCCGGCCTCCAGCATGCGCGCCAGCCAGTAGAGAGCCGCGTCGGGGTCGGATCCGCGCAGGCATTTGTGCAGGGCGCTGATGAGGTTGTAGTGCTCCTCGCCGGCCTTGTCATAGCGCAGGGCCTTCTTGCCGACCGCCTGCTCGGCCAGGGTGAGGTCCACCAGGCGCCGTCCGCCCCGGCCCAGGGGCGCGGTGTTCACCGCCACCTCCAGGGAGGTGAGCAACCGGCGGGCATCGCCGAAGGCCGCGGCGACCAAATGCTCCTTGGCCTCGGGGGTCAGCTCGGCCTCCAGACCGCCCAGGCCCCGGTCCCGGTCGCCGAGCGCCCGGTCCAGGATGGCCCCCAGCTCGGACTCGCCCAGGGGATTGAGCACCATGACCCGACAGCGCGAAAGCAGCGCCGGAATGATCTCGAAGCTGGGGTTTTCGGTGGTGGCGCCCAGCAGGGTAATGATCCCGGACTCTACATGGGGCAGGAAGGCATCCTGTTGGGCCTTGTTGAAGCGGTGTATCTCATCGACGAAGAGCACCGTACCCTGGCCCTGCTTGAGGCGGACGCGGGCCTCGGCCACCACCCGGCGGATGTCGGCCACGCCCGAGAGCACGGCCGAGAATTCTACAAAGGCCGCCTTCCAGAAGCGGGCCAATAGCCGGGCCAAGGTGGTTTTGCCCGTGCCCGGCGGTCCCCAGAAAATCAGCGAGGCGGGCCGGCCGGCGGCCAGCAGCCTGGTCAGGGGTTTGTCCGGCCCCAGAAGGTGGGACTGGCCCATGTACTGGTCGAGGCCTCGCGGCCTGATCCTTTCGGCCAAGGGCGCGTCCGGGGCCAGGGGGGCTTCCCCGGCCGGGGGCTGGTCAAATAGCTCCATGGCTCACCTGTCCCCGTGCCGGCCCCGGAAGGATCGCACCCCAGCCTGCCAGGCCAGGGCCAGGCGCTCGCGCCAGCTTTCCCGCAACAGGCTCTCCAGTTGGGGCCAGGCCTCCAAGGCGCTTTCGCGGCCGCTATCCATGATCAGCTGTGCCTTGCTGAAGTCCACCCAGTGGACGCACCCCACTGCCGGCCGCAGAACCAAGTCGGCCAGGCCCAGTTGCAGCTCGTTCAGGTGCGCGGCCTGGATGTCTCCGGCGCGCATATAGACTTCCAGTGCTTGGTCGGGAGAGTCCTCCACGCCCAGATCGCGGTCCACGCTCACAGCCACCAGACGCCGCGCGCCCCGGGCTCTGGCCTCGGTGGTGGGCACCAGGGAGGCTACCCCGCCGTCCACGAGCAGCCGGCCGTTCACCCTCACCGGCGGAGCCACCCCCGGCACCGAAATGCTGGCCAGCACGGCTTGGCGTAGGGGGCCCTTGTCGAAGACCACGCTCTCGCCGGTCATGATATCGGTGGCCACCGCGGCAAAGGGAATGGGCATGGACTCGATCAGGACGTCGGGCAGGAAAAAACTGATCATGCGCTGGAAGTAGTCGCCGCTAATCACCGAGGGGGCCATGAAAAGGTCCTTGACCAGCTTGCCCTTGCAGAAAACCCGCCCCACCCTGTCGCCCAGGCTGCGGCAGACGTTGTCCTCCGATTCCTTGAGCATGGCCCGTAGCTTGGCGTCCTGGCCCAGAGGACTGCGTGAAAAGTCCAGCACCCGCTGGCGCATCTCCTGGGGATGGTAGCCCAGGGCGTATCCCGCGCCGGCCACCGCCCCGGAACTGGTGCCCACGATGGCCTCCACCTGGATGCCCTCGCGGTGCAGCACCTCCAGAACGCCCACATGGGCGAACCCTCTCGCCCCTCCCCCGCCCAGGGCCAAGCTAAGGCCATGTGCCTTTGCCGAGCGCAACCCCGCCCCCAATTTCCGACGTTTGACGGATGTTTTTACTTTACACCGGTCCAACCCTTGGCTATATTTAGCCTTCGTCGTCCCCCGGCGGACCATTCCCGGAGGGCGACTACATTCTACAGCAAAGAAGGTGATTCTAGTGCAAGTCCAAGTCGTGGACAACAACGTCGAGAAGGCGATCAAGCTCCTCAAGCGCAAGCTGACCAAGGAAGGCATCTTCCGCCAGCTGAAGGAAAAGCGCTGGCACGAGAAGCCCAGCGACGCCCGCCGGCGCAAGCAGCGCCAGGCCCGCCGCCGGCTCCGCCGCCAGATCGCCCGCGCCCGGGCCCGCTCCACGCGCTAGCCCCTCACCGCCTCCGAAATCAACGGGACGGCCACTCCTTGCAGAGTGGTCGTCCCGCTTTTTAAGCCTAAAGCATTATGATCTTGCCCACGAACAGCGGACAGATTGTTAAGCGACCTGTTGGGACTCGAAGGCCAACGGACTGATGTAGCCATTGGCACAGTTGGATGCATGAGCCTATACGCACGCGCCATGTAAGGCCGTGGTTGCCTTTGATCCCTGGCTGATTTCCTTGTAGGTGACGGCCGCCATGTTCACCACGCGCCTGATGACATATTGGAAAAGGTCTGAGATCAG
>JAJZPI010000232.1 GCA_021811275.1 Deltaproteobacteria bacterium | reverse complement strand
GCCCGGGCGGCAAGCACTGGCTGGGCCCATCGCCGCGTGGGGCCGGCCCCGGAGCGCCGCCCCCTTGCACAAAAAAAACACAGGCCGTACCATTGACCCCGGCTCATGATCATCGCCTTGGGGGGGGACTCTCGGCCAGAGCCCAAGGGCGGTGAGCGATCTTGATATTTGCAGACCCTCAAGGGGCCAGGTGACCCAGGATGCCTCCCGCCGAGCAAAACAACCATCACCCCGGCAAGGCCAAGAAAGGCGGCGGGCTGGCCAAGCGCTTCAAACGCGGGCTCATGAACCTGGCCGAAGAGGTGGATTTCATCAAGGTAATGGGTATGCTGGCCCACACCCCCGGGGGCCGCCCCTGGCTGGAGCGTTTCGACCAGAACCCGCCCGCCCCCCCCGACCAGGCCCTGTTCCTGGAAAAGGCGGTCGAACTGACCCTGGCCCAGCTGGCCCGGGAGGGCCACCGGGCCGATCCCGCCGAGGTGCGCGCCTTCGCCGCCGCCGTCTCCTGCCAGTACGACCCGGCCATTCACAAGGTGGGGGCAGCCGGGGTCAACGCGCTGATGACCCAGCTTTTCGACCACCACGACCCCATGCGGCCCTTTACTTCCGCCGACGGCCGCGAACTCGAGCACCTGGACCTGCTCAAGCGATACCGCGATCAGGGCCTGGGCGTGGCCTACCTGATCAACCATTCCTCCCACGTCGACGAGTTCATAGCCAGCTGCGTCTTCCACGACCTGGGCCTGGGCCTGCCCTTGTTCGCCGCCGGCACCAACATGATGGCCATCAAGAGCCTGGCCCGGCTGCTCATGATCGGCTCCTACACCGTGCAGCGCAAGGGGGCCAGCCGGGCCTACCTGGCCACCCTCTACAACTACTGCCGGGCCATCAGCATGACCGGCGGGCAGCAGGGCATCTTCCTGGAGGCCTGGGCCGGCGGCGCGCGCAGCCGCGACGGCAGCCTGCGCTATCCCCGCCGGCTGGTTACCCTGCGCGGGGCCATCGATCTCGATGGCGAGATGGTAGTGCAGCCGGTGGCCATTTCCTACGCGGCGGTGCCCGAGGACCTTTCCCTGGCCGCCCGCGCCGGGGCCCGCTGCTGGGTGTCCGGCATGGGCCTGGCCCGCACCCTGGGCCAGCTCCTGGCCCACCCCAAGAGCGGATTCTGGAGAGCCTGCAAGGGTCTTTACGGCCGGGCCTATCTGACCATGCCCCGCCCCCGGCTCCTGAGCGAGCTCAAGGCCGAACACGCCCAGGCCCGGGGCGACCTCAGCCTGGACGAATTCGTGGCCCTGATCGCCATCAAGGACATCGCCGGCGCCAAGAAGGTCATGGCCAGCCAGCTCACCGCCCGCGCGCTCATGCGCGCCCGGCGGGAGGGGCTCTCCGACCTGGGCGCGGCCATGGCCGGCGAACTCAAGGACCTGGAGGAGTATCACCAAAACGCCTTCGGCCACGAGCCCGACCTGGAGGACTTGATCGCCGAGCGCCCGGAGAGCGAGGTGATCAAGGACGGCCTGGGCACCCTGGCCCGCCGCCGGGTCACCGCCCGCCGGGCCAGGGACCTGGCCGGCCTGCCCAAGGTGCTCAGCGAGAAGGGCCTGTCCTTCTACGCCACCCACGGCGACCGCCGGCTCTATTCGCCCCAGGCCAAGCAGAACATCGTGGTGGCCGGCGGCGGCGACTGGGGCTTCGCCCTGGCCCATCTGGTGGGCAGCCGCATCCTGGAGGACAAGCACTACCTGCACCACAGCCTGACCCTCTTCGACTCCCGGCCCGAGGTGGCCGAGCAGATGGGCGTGATGCGCTTTCCCCCCGGCCGCTTCGCCAAGCACCGTCTGCCCAAGAATGTCTTCGTCACCAGCGACCCCCCGAGCGCCTTCAAGAAGGCCTCGGAGGTCATCCTGGCCGTGCCCCCGGACCGCCTGGCCCGGCAGGTGGCCCAGATGCTCGACCACGCCGAGCAGCCCTTGCGGGTCATCGTGGCCACCTGCGGCTTCGAGCCGGGGAGCGCGCTGCTGCCCTGCCAGGTGGTGGCCGAGGAGGCCCGCCGCCGGGGACGCCAGGACGTGGAGGCCTACGCCCTGGTGGGGCCGGTCAGCCCGGAGGATCTGGTGCTCTTGAAGCCGGCCAAGGGCGTGCTGGCCGGTCCGGCCGGCGGAGTGCGGGAAATGGCGGACCTCTTCCGCTGGCCCCCGGTGGAGGCCGTCACCAGCACCGACCCCCTGGGCGTGCAGCTGGCCGGCATCCTGGCCCAGGTCTACGCGCTTTGGGGCGGTTTCCTCCAGCGCGCCGGTCGGGTGACCGCCCCGGCCCAGGTGGGCCACTACCTGGCCGAGGCCAGCGCCGAGGCCCTGGCCCTGGCCCTGGCCCTGGGCGGCTCGGAAAAGACCTTCAGCGCCGCCAGTCCGGCCTGGACCGCCACCTTCGCCGCCCTGGGTCTGGCCGGCGCGGCCCTGGACCTGGGACGCCGCCTGGGCCGCGAGGCCAGCAAGAGCCGCGACCTATCGGCCATCGCCCACAAATTCTTCAAGCAGCAGGAGCCCAAGGGGGCGGCCAGGACCACCGCCCTGGAGGATTTGCGCCTGGCCGCCGAATTGGCCAGCCGCAAGGGACTGAACCTGCCCATCCTGGAGGAGGCCCGGCGCACCCTGTTGGGCGACCGTGATCCCTCTTTATGATTTGCAAATTATTGCGCTATAGTAGCATGATAACTCCTGAAGGGGCGCCTGCCCCCTTCAATCGCCGGGATATCGCATGATGGCCTCGCTGGATATCCGCACCCTGAGCCTCGCCGCGGCGGCGGCGTCCCTGGTTCTTTGCTGCTACATGCTTTATTTCCAGGCCACCCGCCGGACCTACCCCGGTTTCCATCTCTGGACCCTGGGCTCCCTGTCCATGGGCGCGGGGATGATCCTGGTGGCCTTGCGCGGGCTGGCCCCGGATCTATTCTCCATCGTGGTCGCCAACGCCCTGATCGTCATGGACTTGGTGCTCATTCGCCGAGGGTTGGCCGACTTCGCGGGCCGGGTATCCCGCCCCTGGCCCGACGCCGCCTTCCTGGTCTTCTACACCGTGTTCATCTGCTGGTTCACCTACGTCCAGCCCGACATCACCGCGCGGGTGATCATGCTCTCCTTCAGCTTCGCCTGCTACCTGCTCTGGTCGGTCCAGGTCGCAGCCGGGCCGGTGGCCAGGCTGCTGGGTTCGCGCAATTGGCTGCTCCTGGCCTGCATGGCCGGGCTAGCCATCTTCCACGCCCTGCGAGCCTTGCTCACGCTGTCCGGCGCGCCCACCCCCAGCGACCTTTTGGCTCCCAGCCCCTTGGTGGCCCTGACCCTGGTCTTCTCCCTCGGCATGAGCGTCCTGGTTGTCAACGGCCTGGTCATGCTCAACGTCCAGCGCCTGGAGCAGGAGCTGACCGCCGCCCAGGGCGAGGTCACGATGCTCAGCGGCCTGTTGCCCATCTGCGCCGGCTGCAAGCGCATCAGGGACGAGGGGGGAGGCTGGCAACCCATCGAAACCTATATCTCCAGCCACAGCGAGGCCGAGTTTTCCCACGGCATCTGCCCGGATTGTTTGCGCAAACACTACCCCGAGGTGGCCGGGAACGTGCTGAAGGGCTGATATCAAGTTTATGTCGGTCATTTAGTAGTCAGTGAATGCGGAAAATTGTCCCTTGGTCTTTTCTTCGCAGGGGCGGGGTTTATCCCCGCCCTGATCGGA
>JAJZPI010000231.1 GCA_021811275.1 Deltaproteobacteria bacterium | reverse complement strand
ATGTCTAAGTCGCTGCCTGACTTCATGCCAAGCAACGTAATTTTCCCAAATTGCCCTTGACGTAATACAAGGCTTCTTTAACAAAATCTACAGATAGTTCCAGTCCTCATGTTGATTGAGCCAGGGTCATATCAATCAGTCAGAAGATATTAAACCTCTTCAGATTTAAACTGGCAACGTGCCCTTCGCTGAAAAGCAAACAGTCGTCAATCTTGCCTCCCTCCATGGAAAGATCGCCTACGATCGTAGTAAATTCCATATTGAGATCAGCCCCTAATTTCGCGTCATTAAGTTGCGCACCCGGGAACTACCCTGGCCTTAAAAAATAGATCTCCAGCTATGTTAACTCTCTCTAAATCAATTTTTTTTATCAGCTAATCATTTAGGGCAAGGCAATAAGACAACCTAGCCCCGCTCATTACTAATCCTTCCGCTAAAAAGCTTTTAATCATCAAAAGTTCATTGGCTAGTTCAGCGTTGCATAGGTCTACCGCCTCTCGGAACAGCGCCGCGCTTATACGCACGCCCTGTCTTGGTATCGCCTCCCGCCAGGGCTCATGCAACAGAATCGTCTCCAGGAACGCCGTCCTGAGCAGCCGCCTTTGCCCCTCTCCCCCCTTCCAGTCCTCTTAATTCCTGGGGTCCAGTTCCCGCCCGCCTCGATTAAACTCCAAACTGTTATCGTTAAAGTCAGCGATCTTTCCCGTGCTGACCCTCCCCCACACCCAGCGCTCTTGCGGGCTCCACTGCTCCATGGGCAGGGGCGCCCATTTGGCGATGACGGGCTTTTCGCTATGGGAATTTTCTTGGGCGTGCTCGTTCATGCGTCACCCCCCGATGACGTTGGTTGGCGGGGCTGGCGCGGCCCTTGCCCGGCGGGGGCGGCCGCCGGAGAAGCAAGGGGCGTGACAGCCGGTGGGGCCTGGCTCAGACCTTACTACGGTTGGGGCGGGAACGGAAGCAGGCAGACTTGGGCGGCCTCTGGCGGGCGGCTAGCCCTCGCCCAGGTACTTGGTGAGCTGCACGCGGCGGGCGGCCACCTGCCCGGCGTAGGCGCTCGAGCCGTTGTAGCGCTTCATGACCTGGTCGGTGTCCACCATCCACTGCCCGCCGTGGTTTATCACCGAGCCTTGCAGAAGCTCGCGCACATGGAAAGCGGCCATGTAGGTGGCCATGGTCAGGTGATGCTCGAGCTTCAAGTCCTTGGGCGGAGCCATGAAGCGCATCTTGTCCATGGAGGCGGCAATTAGCCGGCGGGTGGGCTCGAATATCTGGAAGGGGCTCGATGAGCGGTTGGAGTCGCCCAGCACGTTGGCGTAGGAGCTTTCCTGGTGGGCGATTACCAGCATGAGCGAGACCGGGACCTCGAATTTCTTGGCCGCGCAGTAGATGTCGAAGGCCAGGCCGCGGGCGTATTGCCCCACGTCGCCGCTGAAGGAGCCGCCGGAGCGCACCCACCCGGCGACCTTGGATTCGATGTAGGGGGTGATGCGGGCCATGAAGATTTCCAGGCTCATGGCCTCCACCGAGGCCACGGGCCGCACCTGGCCGGTGAACCGGCTGGGCGGGGCCCAGGCATCGCGCATGTCGGCGGCGGCGCGCTCGTTGGCGGTCAGCGCGCCGAGGGCCTCCTCGGCGGAAAAGCCCAGGGCGCGGTATTCACGGTAGAGCCGGTCCATGAACAGCTGCTGGCCCTTTTCCGGGGTGGCCACCAGGCTGGTGAGACCCACCGCGTTGGCCGGCAGGCCCTCCTTGGCCAGTTCCTTGAAGATCAGGGGGTGGCGCTTGGAGAGGCTGCGGGCGGTCTCGGCCAAGGCCTGCAGGGCGGAGGGATCGGCCACCTCTTGGTCGCCCAGGGCGGCGCGGGCGCTGGTCATGAGCACCTGGGGCGAAAGCCCGGCCTGGCGGGCCAGAGTCTCCACCTGGTGTTTGACCGCCGCGGGCAGGGGGGCGTTGCGCTTGCGCAAGGGCAGCAGATTCAGCTCCAGCTCGGCCTGCCCCCCGGCGTCGGCGGCGCGGCCGACCTGGGCCGGCACGGTGATGGTGGGGGCGAAATTGAGACTGTGGCTGACCTGACGCACCACCTCGCGCGGGGGCATGAGCGGGGATTCGCGACGGGTGGCCACGCTGGGGCTCTGGGGGGCCAGCAGCGAGAGTCCGGCGGTGAGCGCGGCGATGACCGCCCAGTGGCCCAGGGTGGAGCGGCCGGCCTCGCGCAGCCGCGAGCGCAGCCCGCTCAGGCGGTCGAGCACCTTGTCCATCTGGTTGGGCGTGAGCATGGTGACGCGCACGCCCAAGGGGCGGTCCTGGGCCGGGCCGCCCTGGGGGCCGGCGGCATGCAGGGCCACCAGCATGCTGATGCCCTTAAGCTGGCGCTGCAGATCGGCGACCTGGGCGCCAAGGCTCTCCACCTGGGCGGTGAGTGCGGCAGCCTGCCCCTGGTGCTCCTGGCCCATGGCGGCCATGGCCTGGGAAAGGCCCAGGGCCAGGGTGGCCCAACGGCCGGCCTCGGTCTGGGTGGCGGCCAGCTCCACGGCCAGGGTCTGGCCCTGCAAAAGGTCCAGGGCCTCGCGGGCGCGGGCCTCCTGCTCCTGGGCCAGGCGGGCCCCGAGCTGGTCCTTGGCCACCCGGGCGGCGTTCATGCGCTGCTGGGTGCGTTCGATCTCGCGACGGGCCTCGGCCAACTCGGCGCGCAAGCCCGCGGCCTCGCGCTCCTGGCGCAGGGCCTCCTCGCGCCAGTGCGACAGGGGCACCAAGGCGGACTGGGCCTGGCGGTAGAGGCGGTGGCGCTCCAGAGCCTTCAGCTTCAGGGCGCTGGCCAGGCGCTGGCTCTGGCCCAGGCGCTGCTCCAGGAAGGTGACGTCCAGGCCCATGGACTTGAGGCGTTCGGACAGCTCGCCGGCGGCGGCCTGTCCCTGGCGGGCCAGCGAAAGCTGGTCGTCCATCAGGCGCAGGCGCTCCTTCTGGCGGGCGTGGCGGCGGGCGGCCAGGCGCAGGTGCCCGCGGGCGGTGTCGAGCACCTGGTTGACCGTGGCCAGGCTTTCGCTCAGGGAGTTGATCTGCTCCTCGGCGTGGGCCTTCTGCTCGGCCAAGCGGCGCTTGGTCTGCTCCAGGGAGCTGCCCAGGGCCTTGATGCGCTCCACCTGGCGGGCGCTTTGGCGGCCCAGGCTCAGCAGGTCGTCGCGGGCCTGGCCCAGCATGAGGCGCTGGCGGGCCAGGTCGTGCTTCAAGTCGGCGATGCGGGTGCGGGCCAGGGTCTGCTCCTGGCGGCGCTTGTCGCGGGTCTGCTCCAGCTCCAGGGCCAAGTCCTTCAGGCGCTGCCTCTGGTCCTGGCCGATCATGAGGGTCCGGCGCAAACGGTTCCTGGTCTGGCCCAGGCTGTGGCGGTGCTCGTTGAGCTGCCGGCGCATGTCCATGAGGCGGGCGGCGGCGCGGCCCCGGCCCCGGGCCAGGCGGGCCCGTTCGGCGGCCAGGAGCGCCAGGCTGCCGGAAAGGCGCATGGCCACTTCCTGCACGGGCTGGCGTATGGCCTGGGCCACCGGCTCGCTCAACAGGTGCTGCCAGTTGGCGGCGGCGGTTATGAGGGCCTGCAGGCGCGCGATCTCCACCTTGCGCGCCCCCAGCCGGCGGTGGGCGGTGGCGTAGGGCTTGAGCGCCGCCGGCGGCTTGGCCAGGTTGGGCACCGTGGTCGGGCCAAGGCGCGCGGCCACTTCGTCGGCGGCGGCCTCCAGGCCCTCGGCGGC
>JAJZPI010000230.1 GCA_021811275.1 Deltaproteobacteria bacterium | reverse complement strand
CGCGGCGCTGATCAAGGCCCTGCTCAACTGCCGCGCCCGTTTCTATGACCTTCCGGAAAAGGAGCTGACCGTGGCCCTGGATACTGACAACCAAAACATCGGCTACCGTCTGGGCCGCCTGTTCGCCGCGCTGGAGCGGACGCAGGAGATGGCCCAGCCCGGCATCAACGCCACCATCCGTGACCGCTTCTACGGCGCGGCCTCGGCCACGCCCCTGGTGGCCTTCCCGCGTCTGATGAAGCTCAAGAACCACCACCTGGGCAAGATTGAAAACCCCGGCGCGGTGATCAATCTGGAGAAACTCCTTGGTGAGATCATGGTAGGCGTGGAAGGCGGACTGGGCTTCCCGGCCCACCTGAGCCTGGCCGACCAGGGCCGCTTCGCCATCGGCTACTACCACCAGCGCCAGGACTTCTTCAAGAAACGCGCCCAGGCCGAAGCGGCAGGCGACGCGCAACAACCTTCCGCCGAGACGGCGGAGTAACTTGGGAGGGGGAACAATGGATCAGCCCATCAGCAACCGCTATGACTTCGTGCTTTTCTTCGACGTGGCCGACGGTAACCCCAACGGCGACCCGGACGCGGGCAACCTGCCGCGGGTGGACCCCGAGACCGGCCACGGCCTGGTCACCGACGTCTGCCTGAAGCGCAAGGTGCGCAACTACGTGGGCCTGCTCAAGCAGGAGCAGCCGCCCTTTGAGATTTATGTGAAGGAGAAGGCTGTGCTCAACCGCCAGCACGAGCGAGCCTACCAGGCCCTGGGCGTGGATTTGAGCAAGGAGGAGGGCAAGCGCAAGGGCGGCGAGCAGGTGGACCAGGCCCGGGCCTGGATGTGCCAGAACTTCTACGACGTGCGCACCTTCGGCGCGGTGATGAGCACCGGCGTCAACTGCGGCCAGGTGCGCGGGCCGGTGCAGCTCACCTTCGCCCGCAGCGTGGCGCCGGTGGTGCCCCTGGAGCACAGCATCACCCGCATGGCCGTGGCCACCGAGCGCGAGGCCGAGGCCCAATCCGGCGACAACCGCACCATGGGGCGCAAGTACACCGTGCCCTACGGACTCTACCGCGCCCACGGCTTTGTCAGCGCGCCCCTGGCCGCCCAGACCGGCTTCAGTCAGGCTGACCTGAACCTGCTCTGGCAGGCGCTGATCAACATGTTCGAGCACGACCGCTCCGCCGCCCGCGGCCAGATGGCCACCCGGGCGCTCATTGCCTTCAAGCACCAGGGTAGCCTGGGCAACGCCCCGGCCCACGCCCTGTTCGACCTGGTCAAGGCCGAGCGCGCGCCGGGCTCCGAGGGACCGGCCCGCGGCTTCGGCGACTTCAGCATCACCGCGCCGACGCCGGAACAGCTTCCGGCCGGAGTGGAGGCAATGAAGCTGGCCTAGACCAGGCAATGGGCACGGCCGGCTCCCGGCCGGTCGTGCCCCTCACGGGAGGGGGGACATGTACGAGGAGGAGGACTGGCAACCCATCTCGGCCCTGCAGCACCTGGCCTTTTGCGAGCGCCAATGGGGGCTCATCCACCTGGAGGGGCAGTGGGCCGACAACCGGCTCACCGCCGAGGGAAATATTTTGCACCGCCGCGCCGACACCCCCCGCGACGAGAACCGCCCGGGGTTGCGCCTGGCTCATCGGCTGCACCTGCACAGCCGGCGCCTGGGCCTGGCCGGCCTGGCCGACGTGGTGGAGTTTCATTTGCTGGAAGGCGAAGACCCCGCCGGGGCCAGCCTGCCCGGGGCGCCTGGGCGCTGGCGTCCCTTCCCGGTGGAGTACAAACGAGGCGCGCCTAAGGTCGGCCCCTGGGACCAGGTGCAGCTCTGCGCCCAGGCCCTGTGCCTGGAGGAGATGCTGGGGGTGGCCGTGCCGGCCGGGGCCATCTTTTATGGCCGGCCCCGCCGCCGCCAGGCGGTTAGCATCGACCAGGAGCTACGCCGGCAGACCGAGGACCTGGCCGCGCGCCTGCACGATCTGGTCCGGCAGGGCCGCACCCCGCCGCCCCGCCCGGGGCCGCACTGCAAAAGCTGCTCTCTCCAGGGGACCTGCCTGCCCAAGGCCGCCGCCGGCTTAAGCGCCGTCGGCTACCTGGAGCGGGAGCTGGCGCGCGCCCTGGTTGAGGAGGACGCCTTATGAAACACTTACTCAACACCCTGTACGTCACCAGTCAGGGTGCCTACCTGGCCCGCGAGGGCGAGACTGTGGTGGTGAGGCTGGAAGGCCAGGAACGCCTGCGGGTGCCCATCCACACCCTGGGCGGGGTGGTCTGCTTCGGCCAGGTGGGGGCCAGCCCGGCCCTCATGGGCCTGTGCGGCGAACGCGGGGTGAGTCTCTCGTTTCTCGCCGAGAACGGCCGCTTCCTGGCCAGGGTGCAGGGCGCGGTAGCCGGCAACGTGCTCCTGCGGCGCGAGCAGTACCGGCGGGCTGACAACGAGGCCGCCGCCACCGCCCTGGCCCGCGCCGCGCTGGCCGGCAAGCTGATGAACGCCCGCACCGTGCTCCAGCGCGCCGCCCGCCAAGGCGAGCAGGGTGCCACGGAGACCGCCCTGTCCGCGGCGGGGAGGGAGCTGGCCGGGTGCTTGCGCGAGCTGCCCCGGGCAGAGAGCCTGGAGCGACTGCGCGGCATCGAAGGCGAGGCTGCCCGCAACTACTTCGGCGTGTTCGATCACCTCGTCAGGACTCAGAAGGACGGCTTTTTCTTTCGCACGCGTTCGCGCCGGCCACCCCTGGACAACCTCAACGCCCTGCTCTCGTTCGTCTACACCCTGCTGGTCCATGACGTGGCCGCGGCCCTGGAAGGCGTGGGCCTGGATCCGGCCGTGGGCTATCTGCATCGCGACCGCCCCGGCCGCAAAAGCCTGGCCCTGGACATGATGGAGGAGCTGCGTCCCTTCCTGGCCGACCGCCTGGTGCTCTCCTTGGTCAACCGCCAGCAGGTCAAGCCCAGCGGGTTCACCATCGCCGCCAGCGGCGGAGTGAGCATGGACGACGCCACGCGCAAGACGGTGTTGGTGGCTTATCAGGAACGCAAGCGAGAGGAGCTGACTCATCCCTTTTTGGGCGAGAAGCTGGCGCTGGGCCTGATCCCCCATGTGCAGGCCTTGCTCCTGGCCCGTCACCTGCGCGGCGATCTGGACGCCTATCCACCCTTTGTCTGGCGCTAGGCAGGAGGTGAGAAATGATGGTGCTGGTCACCTATGACGTGAACACCCAGACCCCAGAAGGCCGCCGGCGGTTGCGCCGAGTGGCCAAGGCTTGCGAGAACTACGGCCAGCGCGTACAGAACAGCGTTTTCGAGTGCCTGCTGGAGCCGGCCCAATGGACGAACCTGCGGCATAGCTTGCTGGCAATATCCGACCTGGACAATGACAGCCTGCGTTTCTACTTCCTGGGCGCCAACTGGAAACGGCGGGTGGAGCACCTGGGAGCCAAGCCGACTTATGATCCGGAAGGGCCCTTGGTGGTGTAGAGAGGCCATGATAAGCATACGCGCCGACCACGAGCAAACGGGAATTCCCAGGGAGGTTGGCGATGGTGGCCAATGCTTTTAATATCAACCTGATATCGTAGCGAGGAGGCGAGCGTGGAATGCAATTGAGATGCGATAGCATACCCTTGGCGGTAAAGGTCATCTTTTCTTTTTAGTCTTGGGGGGTTGTCACCTCCCAGTCGCCCCCCGCGCGGGGGCGTGGATTGAAACCACCCGGATGGCGTATGGGTTGCCCCCGCTTTCCTGTCGCCCCCCGCGCGGGGGCGTGGATTGAAA
>JAJZPI010000064.1 GCA_021811275.1 Deltaproteobacteria bacterium | reverse complement strand
CGAAGCCCACCACCCGGTCGGTCTCCTCGGCCAGGGCCGAGAGGATCAGCACCGGGATCTGGTCGGTGTCGGCCCCGCGCTTGATCTGGCGGCAGACCTCCCGGCCGTCCAGGCCGGGCAGGAGCAGATCCAGCACCACCAGGTCTGGGCGCAGGCTGCGGGCCTGGGCCAGTCCCTGCTGGCCGTCCCGGGCCTTGACCACCTTGAAGCCGGCAGCCTCCAGGTTGAAGGCCACCAGCTCCAGAATGTCGTTCTCATCCTCTACGACCAGCACAGTGGGCTTGTTCATCAACGGGCCTCGCATGGGCGCGGGCGGGCTGTTTGTCTCCCTTGGCCAAGGCTAGTCCATGGCGGGGGGCCTTGGCAAGGCCGGGGGCGGTCTCGCGCTATTGCTCCTGGGAGGGAGGCGGGCCCTCCGCGGTGTGCTCGATGTGACGCAGGACCTGGCCGCTGACCAGGAAGACCACCTGCTCGCCGATGTTGGTGGCCTCGTCGCCGATGCGCTCCAGGGCCCGGGCGACGAGGATGTATTCCACCCCCCGCCGCACCACCCGGCGCTCGTCGGTCATCCACTGGATCATGTCTTCCAGAAACTGGCCGTCCAGGTCGTCCAGTTCGTCGTCGCGGTCCACCACCTGCTGGGCCAGCTTGACGTCGCCGCGGGCGATGGCGTCCAGGCAGTCCCTGGCCATCTCCTTGGCCACCTCGGCCATGGTCAGAAGCGCCAGGGGGGTCTGGTCCGGGGCCAGCTTGGCCAGGGCCAGCACCCTGCGGGCCACGTTCTTGGCCTGGTCGCCCATGCGCTCCAGGTAGCCGCAGATGAGCATGCTGGCGTAGAGGAAGCGCAGGTCAACCGCCACCGGCTGCTGGGTGGCCATGAGCGTCAGACAGCGGTTCTCCACCTCGTTTTGGATCAGATCGATCGGTCGGTCGCCGCGGATTATGGCCCGGGCCAGTTCCACGTTGCGGCTGGCCAGGGCCTGGCTGGCCTCGTGGATGGCCTTCTCGACCAGCCCCGCCATGCGGGCCAGCTCCTCCTTGACGGCCTGGAGCTGCTTGTGCAGGGTGCTCATGTTTTTCCTTTCCCCAAGGGCTTGGGCGGCCTAGCCGAAGCGGCCGGTTATGTAGTGCTCGGTCTGGGCGTGGCGGGGGCGGGTGAAAATCAGGGAGGTCTTGTCCATCTCCACCAGCTTGCCCATGTAGAAGAAGGCGGTTTCGTCTGAGACGCGTGCCGCCTGCTGCATGTTGTGGGTGACGATGACCACGGTGTAGTCGCGCCTCAGCTCCCCGACCAGCTCCTCGATGTGGGCGGTGGCGATGGGGTCCAGGGCGCTGGTGGGCTCGTCCATCAGGAGCACCTCCGGCTGATTGGCCAGGGCGCGCGCGATGCAAAGGCGCTGCTGCTGGCCGCCGGAGAGCCCCAGGGCCGAATGGTGCAGGATGTCCTTGACCTCGTTCCAGAGCGCGGCCTGCTTGAGCGAGCGCTCCACCAGGCCGTCCAGGGCGGTCTGGTCGCACAGGCCCAAAAGCCGGGGCCCGTAGGCCACGTTGTTGTAGATGGACTTGGGGAAGGGGTTGGGTTTCTGGAAAACCATGCCCACCCGCCGCCGCAGATCCACCGGGTCCAGGTCCGAACCGTATATGTCCACCCCCTCGAAGAGTACCTGGCCTTCCACCCTGGTGCCGGGGATAAGGTCGTTCATGCGGTTGAACAGCCGCAGGAAGGTGGACTTGCCGCAGCCGGAGGGGCCTATGAGGGCCGTCACCCGGTGGCGAAGGATCTTCATGTTGATGTCGGAAAGCGCCAGCGCGTCGCCGTCGTAATAGAAATTGAGACGGCGTACCTCCAGCACGGTCTCCTCGTTTTCCTGGGGGGAGGCCGTGGGAGGGGAAGGCGCCGCGACGCGGGCCGGGGACTCTACCATTTCTTGCTCTTTCTCAGCCGGGAGCGGATCAGAATGGCGGTCAGACTCATGCCCAAAACCAGGGTGATGAGCACCAGCACCGTGCCGAACTGCAGTGGCCGGGTCTGATCGATGTGGGTGCCGGCGGTGGCCAGCACGTAGATGTGATAGGGCAGGGCCATCACCTCCTGCCAGGGCGAGCTGGGCAATTGCAGGGTGTAAAAGGTGGCAGCGGTGAACATGATGGGCGCGGTCTCGCCGGCGGCGCGGCCGATGCCCAAAATGCTGCCGGTCAAGATGCCGGGCATGGCCGCCGGCAGCACCACCTTGCGGATGGTCTGCCAACGGGTGGCGCCCAGGCTCAGGGAGGCCTCGCGGAACATGGCCGGCACCGCGCGCAGGGCCTCCTCGGAGGCCCCGATCACCGTGGGCAGGATCAACAGGCCCAAGGTGAGCGAACCGGCGGCCAGGCTGACCCCCATATGGAAGTGGACCACGAACAGGGCCAGGCCGAAAAGGCCGAAGACCACGCTGGGCACCCCGGCCAGATTCTGGATGCCCAGACGCACCAGACCGAGCAGGCGGCCTTGGGTGGCGTATTCGCTCAGATAAACCGCCGAGGCCAACCCGAGGGGCAGCGCGGTCAGCAGCGCGCCGAGGGTCAGGTAGATTGTGCCCACGATGGCGGGGAAGATTCCCCCCTTGGTCATGGAGTCGCGGGGCACGTCGGTCAGGAAGGTCCAGTTTATGGCTCCGATGCCCTGCACCACCAGCAGCAGGATGATGCCCCCCAGCGCCCCCACCACCATCAGCATGGCCAGGCGGATGATGCCGAAGGCCAGGCTCTGGCGGGCCTTGCGGCTGGCCAGCGTCCGGGTGTTCACAGGGTGGCCGCGCCTTTCTGCTGGAAGCGCTTGCTCAGCCAGGTGGCCAGCAGGTTGAAGCCCAGGGTGATGAAGAACAGCACCATGCCGATGGCGAACAAGGCATGGTAATGGGTGCCGCCGTAGGGGGTTTCGCCCATCTCGGCGGCGATGGTGGCCGGCAGGGGCCGCACCGACTCGAACAGGAACCCGGGGAAGGAGCCCAGGAGATCGGGTATCTGGGCCGCGCCGCCGGCGACCATGAGCACCACCATGGTTTCGCCCATGGCCCGGCTCATGCCCAGTATCACCCCGGTGCTGATGCCGCTCAAGGCGCCGGGGATGGTCACCTTGACCAAGGTTTCCCAGGGGGTGGCGCCCAAGGCCAGGGAGGCCTCGGGCAAGTCGCGGGGCACGGCGTAGAGCGCGTCCTCGCTGATGCTGGCGATGGTGGGTATGGCCATCAGCGCCAGCATCATGGAGGCGTTGATGATGTTCAGGCCCGTGGGCAGGTCCAGCCACTCCTGCATCAGGGGGGCGATCACCACCATGCCCACGAAGCCCAGCACCACCGAAGGCAGGCTGGCCAGCAGCTCCACCGCCGGCTTGACCCACTCCCGCACACGGGGGCTGGCCACCTCGGCCAGGTAGAGCGCCGCGCCCACGCCCAGGGGCACGGCGATCAGCGAGG
Source organism: Deltaproteobacteria bacterium (assembly GCA_021811275.1). GTDB lineage: Bacteria > Desulfobacterota > Desulfarculia > Desulfarculales > Desulfarculaceae > JACRDC01. The sequence continues at coordinate 17,768 of JAJZPI010000064.1, read as the reverse complement.
AGACCAGGGTGACCAGGAGCGAGCCGGTTATCAGCGGCAGGATGCCGAAGTCGGGCGGGTCGTAGGTGGGATACCACAGCTTGCCGAAGATGAAGTCCCAGGGCCGCACCTCGCCGAACAGGCCGATGCCCTCCCGGAACAGAAAGAGCACGATCAGGGCCATCACCACCAGGGAGAAGCAGCCGCTGACGATGAATATCGCCCGAACCCGGGCCTCGCGGGCGTGACTGCGGGCCCCGGCCCCGCATTTCAAGCGCGAGGCCTCCGGGGCTTCCTTGCGCCTGGCCATGTCCAATGCCGTCTCTGTCAGAACATCCACGTTCTTTTCGCCTTTCGGGACGTACCAAACGCCCTTGCCCCCACAGCCATGGTGATGCCGGCCCATTTCAGCCAGGTTAACCGCGTGTGACAATTCGGTTACAATGAAGCCGCGACCGCCCCGAGGGTGCGCGCCGGCGCGCAATTTTTGCGGAGCCGACACATGCCTGTCACATGCCTGGGTTAGCTTTGGGACCAGTCAAGGCCGGCGACGAGGCCGCCCGCATCGGCAACAAAGCGACCCGACACCTTAAAGGGAGGTGCATGAGATGAAGGCCAAGAGAATCCTGACTGGAATGCTGCTCTCGGCGGCGGCATTGATGGTCATGGCCCCGGCGGCTCTGGCCGCGCGGGAGATCAAGATCACCGGTTCCACCACCGTTCTGCCCATCGCGCAGAAGGCGGCCGAGCTGTTCATGAAGAAGGACCCCGAGGTGCGCATCTCCGTGGCCGGGACCGGCAGCGGCGACGGCATCAAGGCCATCATCGACGGCACCGCCGACATCGGCGACGCCAGCCGCGACATGAAGGGAAAGGAAGTGGCCCTGGCCAAGCAGAAAGGCGAAAACCCGGTCAAGACCGTGGTGGCCAAGGACTGCATAGTGCCCGTGGTCCATCCCTCCAATCCATTGAAGGACTTGACCACCGCCCAGCTCTCCGACATCTATACCGGCAAGATCAAAAACTGGAAGGACGTAGGCGGCGAGAACAAGACCATCGTGGTCATCTCCCGCGATTCGAGTTCAGGCACCTTCGAGGTCTGGAGCGAGAAGGTCATGCATGAGCAGCGCGTGCGCCCCGACGCCCAGCTCCAGGCCAGCAACGGCGCCGTGGCCCAGGCCGTGGCCGGCAACAAGTTCGCCATCGGCTACGTGGGCATCGGCTACCTGAACAGCAAGCTCAAGGCTCTGACCGTGGGCGGCGTGACCGCCAGCGCCGATACCGCCCGCGACAATACCTACCCCGTGGCCCGCGACCTCTTCATGTTCACCGGCCAGAAGCCCAAGGGCGAGGTCAAGGCCTTCCTGGAATTCGTGTTGGGCCCCGAGGGCCAGGCCATGGTCAAGGCGGAGGGTTTCGTCCCGATCAAGTAGCCTGGCGCGCCAGGGGCGCATGGACACCCGCCCCCACCCGAGGCAATACGAGGGCCCGCCGGACCAGCCGGGGGGCCCTCGGCTATTTCCCATGAGCGCGCTCTCCAGCCTTTTCCCCCGCCGGGACGAACCCATTGATACCAAATAAGCGTTAAAAGGATAACTTTGAACGCTTATTGGCATGCGGGCCAAGGCTCACCCCAGCCAACAGGTTGGCTGGGGACCCCGGCTCACCCCAGCCAACAGGTTGGCTGGGGACCCCGGGGATGGCCCGCCGGATGCGCAGGCATCCCGGAGGTCGGGCGAAACCACTATTTGGCCCGACCGGCAAGCACGCAAAGCCATGGATGGCTTTGAATGCAACGTGGCATGACGCCGGACCCATTGATTGACACCCCGGAAGGCCGGGCATTAAGATGGAGCAACTTCATAAGGGAGTCGAACCATTGCCCGCCCAGCCCACCCAGTCGACAATGAGGAAAGCCATGGACAACAGGGAGTTCCTGCAAAGCCTGGTGTCTCTTTGTCCAGATGGAATCATCGGGGTTGATCGCCAGGGCACCATCGTCATCTTCAACGAGGCCGCTGAAAATCTAACCGGCTGGCGCGCCGGAGACGTGATCGGCAAGGCCCACATCGACAAGATCTACGATCCGCCCAGCCTCTCGCGTCAGATAAAAAAGATGCTGCACAGCCCCGACCATGGCGGCAACGGCCGGCTGGTGGGGGCCAGGGTGGATATCAATACCCGCGAGGGGCACCTGGTGCCCATACGGCTCTCGGCCGCCTTGATAATGGAGGACGGGGTGGAGGTGGGCAGCGTGGGCTTTTTCCACGACCTGACCCAGCAGAAGCAGCTGGAGGACGAGCTGCGGCGGCTGTCGGTCACGGACAGCCTCACCGGCCTGTTCAACCGCCGCCACTTCCACACCCTGCTTTCCGACGAGGTGCTGCGCAGCCAACGTTATGGCCGGCCGCTTACCCTCATCACCTTCGACCTTGACCACTTCAAGCCCTTCAACGACACCTTCGGCCACCAGGAGGGCGACAACATACTGCGCCAGGTAACAGCCTGCGCGCGCGCCGTCCTGCGCGAGCAGGACCGCGCCTTCCGTCTGGGCGGCGACGAGTTCGCCCTGGTAATGGTCGAGACCAATCTGGAAAGCGCGGCCCTGGCCGCCGAACGCTTCCGCAGACACTTCAACGACAGCTGGCCCCTGGCCATGTCCGAGGAAGCCAGGCACCTGAAGCCCGTCTCCATCAGCCTGGGCGTGGCCCAGCTTACCCCCGGCGAAAAGTCCGACAGCCTGATCAAGCGCGCCGACTTGGCCATGTACGAGGCCAAAAGAGCCGGCGGCGACCGCACCATCCAGGCCCAACAGGCCATCGGCGCCCGGGCGGAACCCTGATAGCGGCCCCGGACGCGCCGAGTGCCGGCCCCGTCTTGACATGCCGCCCCGCCTGGGATAGCTTCCTAATCTTTACGGGTTATTGAGGAGAAATCCCCCCGTGGCGGCCCGGCGGGCCGGCGGGGCCGAAATGGGGAAGTTTCCCACCATCACCGAGAGAAACGGGCCATGCAAGAATTCCGGCGCATGAAGCGGCTGCCTCCCTATGTGTTCGCCGTGGTCAACCAGCTCAAGATGGAGGCCAGGCGGCGCGGCGAGGACATCATTGACCTGGGTATGGGCAACCCCGACCTGGGCACCCCCCAGCACATCGTTGACAAGCTCATGGAGGCGGCGGGCAAGGCCAGCAACCACCGCTATTCGGCCAGCAAGGGCATCACCAAGCTGCGCCACGCCATCAGTTCCTGGTACAAGCGCCGCTACGACGTCGACATCGACCCCGACACCGAGGCCGTGGCCACCATCGGGGCCAAGGAGGGGCTCTCCCACCTGGTCTTGGCCACCATCAGCCCCGGCGACGTGGTGCTGGTGCCCAGCCCCACCTACCCCATACATCCCTACAGCGTGGTCATCGCCGGCGGCGACCTGCGTAGCGTGCCGCTATTGCCCGGCCGCGACTTCTTCGAGGACTTGCTCACGGCCTTCCGCCAGACCTGGCCCCAGCCCAAGATGCTGATCATCAGCTTCCCCCATAACCCCACCTGCACGGTGGTTGACTTGGACTTCATGAAGAAGATCGTGGATTTCTGCCGCAAGCACGAAATTTGGGTGGTCCACGACTTCGCCTACGCCGACCTCTGCTTCGACGACTACGAGGCCCCCAGCATCCTCCAGGTCCCCGGCGCCAAGGACATTTGCGTGGAGTTCTTCTCCATGAGCAAGTCCTACTCCATGGCCGGCTGGCGCCTGGGCTTCTGCGTGGGCAACCCCGAACTGATCAACGCCCTGACCCGCATCAAGAGCTACCTGGACTACGGCGTCTTCCAGCCCATCCAGATCGCGGGCATCATCGCCTTGAACGAGGACCAGTCCTGCGTCAAGGAGATCGTCGACGTCTACAAGCACCGCCGCGACACCCTGGTCAGCGGCCTGAACCGGGTGGGCTGGGAGGTGGACAACCCCAAGGCCACCATGTTCCTCTGGGCCCGCATACCGGAAAAGTGGCGGTCCATGGGCTCGGTGGAGTTCTCTAAGCTCCTTATCAACGAGGCCAAGGTCGCGGTCAGTCCCGGCCTGGGCTTCGGCGAGTACGGCGACGAGTACGTGCGCTTCGCCCTGGTCGAAAACGACCAGCGCATCAACCAGGCCATCCGCGGCCTGCGGCGCTTTTTCCAGGCTTGAGCCGGGCTCCCCGGCAACCACAACGGGTCGGGCGCGTGCCGCGCCGGCCGATACGGGTCCGGGGGCGCTGGTCTTCGTCCGGGCGGGAGCGGCTACCGTTGAAGGCTGCGTCGGCGGGAGTCGGAAGGGCGGGGGCCGTCCCCCGCTCGTCATAAAAAATCTCGGGGGTGTGAGCCATGGCCGGCAAGGCGGTGAAGGTTGGTCTGTTGGGCCTGGGCACGGTGGGCGGCGGAGTGGCCCAGTTGCTGGCCGGCGAGGGCCCGCGCTTCCGGCGGCGGCTGGGGGCCGATCTGGTCCTCAAGACCGCCGTGGACCTAGACCCCAAGCTGGCCGCCGGGCTGGGCCTGGACCCCGGCGTCTACGCCAGCGACGCCCGGGCCATGCTGGCCGATCCCGACATAGACATCGTGGCTGAGCTTATCGGCGGGCTGGAGCCGGCGCGCACCCTGGTGCTGGGGGCCATCGCGGCCGGCAAGCACGTGGCCACCGCCAACAAGGCGCTCTTGGCCCACCACGGCGCCGAGATCATGGCCGCGGCCAAGGCCCGGGGCGTCAGCGTGGCCTTCGAGGCCGCGGTGGGCGGCGGCATCCCCCTTATCAAGAGCCTCAAGGAGGGCCTGGCCGCCAACCAGATCACCCGGGCCCTGGGCATATTGAACGGCACCTGCAACTACATCCTGAGCCGCATGAGCAGCGAGGGCGCGCCTTTCAACGAGGTGCTGGCCCAGGCCCAAGCCCTGGGCTTCGCCGAGGCCGACCCCAGCTTCGACGTGCAGGGCACCGACACCGCCCACAAGCTGGCCATCGTGGCGGCCCTGGCCACCGGGGCCTGGCCCCGCCTGGCCGAGATCCACACCGAGGGCATCTGCGACATCACCCCCCTGGACATCCGCTTCGCCGGCGAGTTCGGCTTCAAGGTTAAGCTCTTGGCCTGCCTGGCCGCCGGCGAGGGGAGGGCGGAGGCCCGCGTGCACCCCGCCCTGGTGCCCCAGGGGCACCTGCTGGCCGCGGTGGAGGGGCCCATGAACGCCCTGCACTTGACCGGCGACTGGGTGGGCCCGGTGCTGCTCTACGGCCAGGGCGCGGGCAGGCGGCCCACCACCAGCGCGGTGGTGGGCGACATCCTCGACCTGGCCCGCGACATCCTGGCCGGCTGCCCGGCCCGGGTGCCCGGCCTGGGCGAGGCCGAGGACGGCCGCGGCCCCCTGGAGCTGGCCCCCCTGGCCGAGGTGCGCTGCCAGTATTATTTCCGCTTCACCGCCCAGGACAAGCCGGGGGTGCTGGCGGCCATTAGCCGGGTCCTGGGCGAGCACCATATCTCCATCGAGGCGGTGCTGCAAAAGGGCCGGCAAGACCTGGGCCCGGTGCCCATCGTCATGCTCACCCACGAGGCCAGGGAGGCCGACGTGCAGGCGGCCTTGGCGGTCATCAACGCCCTGCCGGTCATCGCCCAGCCCACTCTCTTGATAAGGGTGGTTTGAGCAAAGGCGAAGCGGCCCAAGCGGTTTCGCGCTGAAGGTTTTTGGGGGCCGGCGGGAAACCCTTTTTGCAAAGGGATTCCTTGCGGTTCCCTTAACATTTCGAGGATAACGCCAATGAAGTACATCATCCTGGTCGGCGACGGCATGGGCGACTACCCCCGCGAGGAGCTGGGCGGGCGCACCCTGCTCGAGGCCGCCAAGACCCCCAACATGGACCGCCTGGCCAAGGAGGGCCTGCTGGGCCTGGCCCAGACCATCCCGGCCGACAAGGATCCCGGCTCGGACGTTGCCAACATGTCCATCATGGGCTACGACCCGGCCAAGTACCACACCGGGCGCTCGCCCATCGAGGCGGCGGCCATGGGGGTGGACCTGAAGCCCGGCGAGGTGGCCTTCCGCTGCAACCTGGTGACCCTGGACCACCAGCCCGGCCGGGTGGTCATGGCCGACTACGCCGCCGCGCACATCAAAAGCGAGGAGGCCGCGCCCCTGATCCGGGCCCTGGATGCCGCCCTGGGCGGCGATGACCTGCGCTTCATGCCCGGGGTGAGCTACCGCCACCTGCTGGTCTGGAAGGACGGCCCGCTGGCCGCCGCCACCGTGCCGCCCCATGACCGCACCGGCCAAGCCGTTGACGATGTGCTCAGCGATTCCGGGGACCTGTCCCGGGTGACCGCGCTGACCCGCGCCTCCTGGCCGGTTCTCTCGGCCCACCCCCACAACCAGGAGCGCGCCGCCCGGGGGCTGGGCCCGGTCAACTCCATCTGGCTCTGGGGCCAGGGCACCAAGCCCAGCTTCCCCACCCTCAAGGAGCGCTACGGCCTGGGCGGAGTGGCCATCAGCGCGGTGGACCTGGTCAGGGGCCTGGGCCGTCTGGCCGGCCTGGACCCGGTGGATGTTTCCGGAGCCACGGGCTATCTGGACACCAACTACGCCGGCAAGGTGGCCGCCGCCCTGGAGGGGCTGAAAACCGGCGACTTCGCCTTCGTGCACGTGGAGGCCCCGGACGAGGCCGGCCACGGCGGCAAGCTGGAGCCCAAGATGCAGGCCATCGAGGATTTCGACGCCAAGGTGGTGGGTCCTTTGCTCGAAGGCCTGAAGGCCCTGGGTCCGCACCGGGTGCTCCTGGCCGCCGACCACTACACCCCCCTGAGCGCCCGCACCCACACCCGGGAACCTGTGCCTTTTGTGCTTTGGGACTCGGAGGTTAAAGGGACCGGGGGTGAAGGCTACAACGAGCCGGCCGCGGCCCGCGCCGGCCTTTTGGTGCCCCAGGCCCATACCCTCTTGGAGCGCTTGGTGGAACGCAGATGACGCACCAGACCATCCTCCGCCCCCTGATGGCCGACGTTGACGCCATGGGCGTGGTCTACTACGGCAAATACTTGGACTTTTTCGAGGTGGGCCGGGCCGAGCTCATGCGCGAGGCCGGCGGGCCCTATGTCCGCTTGCGGGCCGAGGGGCTGGAATTGCCGGTGACCGAGGCCGCCCTGCGCTACCGCCGGCCAGCGCGCTACGACGAGCCGGTGGTGGTGCAAACCACGGTGGCCTGGCTGCGCAAAGCCTCTATGCGCTTTGATTACAAGCTGTTGCGTGGCGAAGGCCCAGATCGGGGCCAAGAGCTGGTCAGCGGCCACACAGTGCACGGCTGCGTGGACCAGGCCGGGCGGGTGCGCCCCTTGCCGGCCTGGGTGGGACAGGTGCTGGCCCTCTACCTGCCTTCCGCCGAATCTTGGCAATAGAGAATTAAAAACAAGGTGTTGTCCCGGTAAGCCCTGGCTCGGGGCGTGCCCTCGCCAAGGTGGCCTGGGGGGGAGCCCTTTGCCCATTCGGCCCCGGCCCCCACCGCGCCATGCCCTTCATCCTAGCGGGGATAAAAGGGAATAAATTGCGTTTGACGGTTGCGGAATTGTGATGCGCCGTGCTAAATAGTCGCTGATCGGCAGTATATTGACCACGGGGTTCCCGGATTCCCCCAGGCCAAGGAGGAAATAGCAGTGGGCGTGAAGAAGTTCGTTTACTACTTCGGAGATGGCAAGGCCGACGGCGGAGCCAAGATGAAGGAACTCCTGGGCGGCAAGGGCGCCAACATCGCCGAAATGGTCAACATCGGCATTCCGGTGCCGGCGGGCTTCACCATCACCACCGAGGTTTGCAACTACTATTACCAGCACGGCAAGAAATATCCTCCGGGCCTCAAAAAGGAGGCTGAGACCGCCCTGCGCAAGATCGAAAAAAGCATGGGGTCCAAGTTCGGCGACGCCAAGAATCCGCTGCTCCTGTCGGTCCGCTCCGGGGCCCGGGTTTCCATGCCGGGCATGATGGACACCGTGCTGAACATCGGTTTGAACGACACCACCATCAAGGGCCTGATCGAAAAAACCGGCAACGAGCGCTTCGCCTACGACGCCTACCGCCGTTTCGTGAACATGTACGGCGACGTGGTCATGGGGGTCAAGCCCCGCAACGACAAGGAACACGACCCCTTCGAGGAAATAATCGAGGCCAAGAAGCGAAAACGCCGGGTGGTGCTGGACACCGATCTGACCACCGAGGACTTGAAGGAGCTGGTGGTCGAATACAAGGAGATGATCAGGCAGCGCCTGGGCCGGTCCTTTCCCGAGGATCCCCTGGAGCAGCTCTGGGGCGGCATCGACGCCGTATTCGGTTCCTGGAATATCCCCCGGGCCGTCTCCTACCGCCAGATACACGGCTATCCCGAGGACTGGGGCACCGCCACCAACGTGCAGGCCATGGTCTTCGGCAACATGGGCAACGACTCGGCCACCGGCGTGGCCTTCACCCGCGACCCCGCCACCGGCGAGAACTACTTCTACGGCGAATACCTCACCAATGCCCAGGGCGAGGACGTGGTGGCCGGCATCCGCACCCCCCAGCCCATCAATCGTGCCAAGAAGGTGCCCAAGGGCATGCCCACCCTCGAGGAGGAGATGCCCAAGCTCTACAACCAGCTGGTCGGCATACGCAACAAGCTGGAGAAACATTACCGGGAAATGCAAGATATAGAGTTCACCATCCAGCAAGGCCGGCTGTGGATGCTGCAGACCCGCACCGGCAAGCGCACCGCCGCAGCGGCCATCAAGATCGCCGTGGAGATGGTAAAGGAAAAGCTCATCTCCAAACAGGAGGCCATCACCCGGGTGCAGCCGGAGCAGATCGACCAACTCCTGCACCCCATGCTCGACCCCAAGGCGGCCAAGCAGCTGATCGCCAAAGGCCTGCCGGCCAGCCCCGGCGCGGCGGTGGGCCAGGTGGTGTTCTCGGCCGCCGAGGCCGAGGTCTGGGCCAAGGCCGGCAAAAAGGTGATCCTGGTAAGGGTGGAGACCAGCCCCGACGACATCCGCGGCATGAACGTGGCACAGGGCATCCTGACCAGCCGGGGCGGCATGACCAGCCACGCCGCGGTGGTGGCCCGGGGCATGGGCAAGTGCTGCGTGGCCGGCTGCTCGGGCATCACGGTCAACTACAATAAGAACCAGTTCAGCGCAGGCGGCGGGGTGGTGATCAAACAGGGGGACTACATCTCCCTGGACGGCAGCAAGGGCGAGGTCTATCTGGGCCAGGTGTCCAAGGTCGAGCCCCAGCTAACCGGCGAATTCAAGACCTTCATGAACTGGGTCGACGAGTTCCGGAAGATGGGCGTGCGCACCAACGCCGACACCCCCCATGACGCCGGGGTGGCCCGGGCCTTCGGGGCCGAGGGCATCGGGCTCACCCGCACCGAGCACATGTTCTTCGAGGGCAGGCGCATCGTGGCGGTGCGCGAGATGATCCTGGCCAGCGACGTCGAGGGCCGCCGCCGGGCCCTGTCCAAGATCCTGCCCATGCAGCGCGAGGACTTCGTGGGCATCTTCAGGGCCATGGCCGGGCTGCCTGTGACCATCCGCACACTGGACCCGCCCCTGCACGAGTTCCTGCCCCACACCCCCGCCGAGGTGAAAGAACTGGCCAAGGATCTGGGGGTCAAGCCGGCGGAGATCGAGGCCAAGGTTAACGCCCTGGCCGAGGCCAACCCCATGCTGGGCCACCGCGGCTGCCGTCTGGGCATAGCCTATCCCGAGATCACCGAGATGCAGGCCCGGGCCATCTTCGAGGCCGCCTGCATCGTCACCAAACAGGGCAAGCGCGTCTATCCCGAGGTGATGATCCCCCTGGTGGGCCACGTCAACGAGCTCAAAATGCAGAAGCAGATCGTCATCGCCACCGCCGAGGAGGTCATGAAGAAGCAGGGGGTTAAGATCAACTACCTGGTTGGCACCATGATCGAGCTGCCGCGCGCGGCGCTCACCGCCGATCAGATCGCCACCGAGGCCCAGTTCTTCTCCTTCGGCACCAACGACCTGACTCAGACCACCTTCGGGCTTTCCCGCGACGACGCCGGGCGGTTCCTGCCCATGTACGTGGAACAAAAGATTCTGCCCAGCGATCCCTTCGTCTCCTTGGATGTGGAGGGCGTGGGACAGCTGGTCCAGATGGGCGTGGCCAAGGGCCGCTCGGTGCGCCCCGACCTCAAGGTCGGCATCTGCGGCGAGCACGGCGGCGACCCCGCCTCGGTGGAATTCTGCCACCGCATAGGTTTGAACTACGTCAGCTGCTCTCCGTACCGGGTGCCCATAGCCCGGCTGGCCGCCGCTAGGGCGGCAATCGCCGACCTTCAGGCCCAACAGGCCAGGAAGGCGAGCAGGGCCAAGGCTGCCCAAACCAAGAAAAAGTAAGCAATGTCTCCACATACCGCGCCCTTCCCCCCGGGAGGGCGCGGGTTTCGTTGGAAGGCGGCGGAGAAGCCCATGATCCCCATCAAACTGGCGGGCACCGGTTCGTACCTGCCCGAGAAGGTCCTCACCAACTTCGACCTGGAAAAGACCCTGGACACCACCGACGAGTGGATCGTCCGGCGCACCGGCATCCGCGAACGCCGGGTTGCCGCCCCGGATCAGGCCGCCAGCGACCTGGCCCTGCCGGCGGCCCGGGCGGCCATGGAGGCGGCCGGGGTCACTGACCGCGACCTTGACTACATCATCATGGCCACGGTGACTCCCGACACCTGCTGCCCCTCCGGGGCCAACTGGCTCCAGGCCAAGCTCGACGCCCCCCAGGCCATCTCCTTCGACGTCACCGCCGCCTGCTCGGGTTTCGTCTTCGTGCTGGACACCGCCATGAAGTATCTGCGGGCCGGGGCCGGCAAGACCATTCTGGTGGTGGCCAGCGAGGTCATGACCAGGGTGCAGGACTGGACCGACCGCGCCAATTGCATCCTATGGGGCGACGGGGCCGGGGCGGCGGTGCTCAAGGCCGAGGAGGGCGCCCCGCGGCTCCTGGACATCTACGTGGGCACCGACGGGGCCAACGGCCAGAACCTTTTGATGCCCGGCGGCGGCTCCAAGACCACCCCCATCAGCTACGAATCGGTAGACAAGAAGCTCCATACCCTGAAGCTCATCGAGGCGTCGGCCTCGGTGCGGGTGGCGGTGCACCATTTCGCCCTGGCCGTGGAGACCGTGCTGGGCCGCCAAGGCATTCCCATCGAGGCCGTGGACCACTTCATCCCCCACCAGGCTAACATCCGCATGCTGCAATCGCTGGCCAAGCGTCTGAACGTCAACTTCGACAAGTTCGTAATCACCATAGACAAGTACGCCAATATCAGCTCGGCCAGCTCGGCAATCGCCCTGGACGAGGCGGTGCGCTCGGGGCGCATCAAGCCCGGCGATCTGGTGTGCATCACGGTCTTCGGCGGCGGCCTGACCTGGGGCGCGGCCCTGATCAGGTTCTAGGCTCAGGCGGGGCTTATTTTTTTCGGGGGCCGTTTTTTCCTCTGGACAGGGCGGTCTACGCGGCGGCATCATGAAAGTACAGGGAGGCGGGCGAGTCGAGGTCCTTTAACGGAGTAATCGAGTCGTATAGCGTTTGGACGTGTCAAGGTGGCTGCCGGGCATGTAACGGGTGAGTGCCGGTGGCCTGGACCCGGAGAAAAAAGCTTTTAACCAGCCTCCCTTAGGCCGACCCCCGTGGGTCGGCCTTCAATATTTTGGGCCGTGGGCCGCGCCGGCCAAGGCGTGGGGGGTGAGGTCTTGGTCTGCCCGGGCCTTGCCGGCTCCCGTTGCGGACCCATGCCGGCTTATACGGAACTGGCCGTCATTGCGAGCGAAGCGAAGCAATCACCCGCTTCGCTCTGGTCTTTTGATCCCCTCATCCCCGCTCTCCCCCCAGGGGGCGAGGGAAGGAAAACAAGAGGGCGGGGATAAACCCCGCCCCTTCCTGCGAATAACATCCTTTACGCCGCGAGACCTCGAGGGGAGCATGCGAGGCCCGGGTGGGCGAGGGCGCCGCCCGACCCGCTATGGCCGCGGCGGCACGCCGCCGACCCGCTACGGCCGGGACGGCACGCCGCCTAAAAGTACCAGCGCAGCCAGATTTCGCTGCGCAGGTCGTCGAGTTTCTCACCGAACTCTGTCCCCATGTTGCCAATGGGGGCGATGACCCGCAGGTTGAACTCCAGGTTGGTGACGGGGGAGTAGGTGAGGCCCGGGGCAACGTTGAAGGACAAATCTTCCAGGTTGACCAGAAAGCTCAGATAGGGGGTGAAGTAAAGGATGTCGAAGGGCTCCTTCTGGGAGATTTTCAGATAGAGGTAGTCCTGGCCGAAGTTTTTCGAGCGGTAGTAGGAGCGGGTGAGCATGTCTGCCCGCTGCATGTAGGCGGCGTTCTGGGTACTGAGCCACTGCCGCCAGGCCATCTCCTGATAGGCGAAGAAGCCGTCGACCTGGTCTCCGCCGTAGCCCGCGCCGTTGTGGAAATACTCCAGGATATAGGTGGTGTCCCTCTCCGTGAGGTAGCGCAGGCCCAGCAGATAGCTCACCTGGTTTTCGTGCTCGATGTTCACACCGCCGCTTGAGCCCACGCTCTGCTTGCGCGCGTCCTTGACGTAGGCGAACTCGCCGTGAATTTCCAGGTTCTCCCAGATGTTGCGGGAAAAGTCCATGCCGTAGCTGTCTGGCTGGTTGGGCCCGCCCATGTACATGAAGTCTACGTCGGTGTCGTAGAGCAGCATATAGAGCTTGCCGGCGTAGTTGACGTCGCCGGTCTGGCCCAGCTCGGTGTTCTCGTTGTTGAACACGGGCAGGATTAGGGGGGTGAAGGCGACGGTCTGCAAGCCTTGACTGCCCAGGCTCTTGATGAAGTCCGCGCCCAGGGCTGTGTAGCCCTCCAGGTTGAGCTCGGGGTCGTCGGGGTCCTTGGGCCGGTTGACGAAGCCGGCGGGGTTGAAGGCGTAGCCCTTGCCCCAGGAGAAGGCCTTCTTGCCCGCCTCGATGGTCACTCCGGCGCTGGGTTTCAGGGAGACGTAACCCTCGTACACCTTGTTGACCGTTTCGTAGTCGGAGTAGAACTCGTGGTACTCGTGGTGGGTGTAGAGGTGGAATTGGGCGATGCCCTCCTTGTAGTCGGCCTTGAGTTCCAGTTGGGGGCGCCACTCCTCGGTGTAGGAGCCCGGCTTCTGGTTGTAGTAGCGCAGACGGTAGAGGGCCGAGTCCTGGTTCAGGATGTGGTTGATGTAGCGCATCTCCACCACCCCCCCCAGCTCCAGGGGGCTTTTCTCCGCCTCGGGGATGTTCAAGTCTATCTCCTCGGCCAAAACCGGTCGGACGAGGCCGACGGCCAGGGCCAGGCCCAGCGCAGCCAGCAGGACGGCCAGGCGGGCGACCAGGCCCAAGGGGGCGAGTCTTATCACCGCAGCTCCTTCACCCGGGGCAGGTAATTCAGGGTGAAGACCTCTTCGGGGAAGGTGCGCTTCTTGAGCTTGGCCGAGACCATGATGGACTTGTAACCCTTGTAGAGCGGGCTGTCGGTCTCGATGACCGTGGGGCCCACCACCCCGTCGCCCATGTCCTTGACGTCCTTGAAGTAGAGCGTCTTGATCAGGATGCCGGTGGCGGAGTAGCACTCGACCTTGACCGGCATGTTGTTTTTCTTCTCCACCCACATCCTGAGCTTGTCGTAGGCCACCTGACCGGTCTTGGCCTTGAGGGTGAGCAGGTGTTGGCCCTCGTCCTCGGCCAGATCGGCTACGTCGTATTCGACATGGTAGTCCAGGCGCATGATGTCGGCGTTGTTGAAGACCCCGCCCACGACGGACTGGAGGCTGGTGATGCGGATGGGCTTGCCCACGTTGGGGATGAACAGCCACATGTTCTCGCCCAGGCGCAGGGTGGCGCGGCCGTTGTCGCTGGCCGGGGCCAGGAAGAGGGTGATGATCTTGTCCTTGTCCTGGCGCAGGAACCAGTAGGTGTACTCCTTCTTGTTGCCGTTGGGCTCGATGTTGATGAGCTTGCGGTACATCTCCAGGTCGCCGGGCTGGAGCTTGGCGTCGACGGCCTTTAGTATTTCCTCGCCGGTCAAGGCGAAGGCTTGAGAGGCCGCCACCAGTGCCAGTGCCAGCATCGCCAGGGTGGTGAACATCTTTTTCATGCTGATTCTCCTAAACATGCCTCAATGCCTCCACGGGCTCCAGGCGGCTGGCCTTCATTGCCGGATGCAGGCTGGCCAGGGCCGCGACGGCGATGACGATCAGGCAGACCGCCAGCACCGTGCCGGCCCCGATGGTGGGGGCAAGGACGATCTGCTGGCCCATGCCGAAGAGAAAGCTGACCTTGGTGGCGTTCAGGGCGGCGATTGTACCCACGCCCACCGCCGCCCCGGCCAGGGAGCTTATAAGCCCCAGGATGAAGCCCTCGGCCAGGAAAAGTTGGGCGACCTTGGCCGGGGTGGTGCCGATGGCCATGAGGGTGCCGATCTCGCGCACCCGCTCGAAGACGCTCATCATCATGACGTTCAAGATGCTGATGAGCACCACCGCCACCAGGATGGCCTTGATGAAGACGGTCATGAGGTCGATGAGCCGGGCGATGTGGGCGAAGGGGGCCAGGTCGGCCCAGGTGTGCAGCTCGAACATGGGCATGCCCTTGGGGTTCTTGAACTCGCCCAGGGCGGCCTTAAGGCGGGCGGCCACCTGGTCGAGTTGGTCGAAGTCCGTCAGGCGCACGGCCACCTCACTTATCTCCGGGGCGTTCATGCGCAAGAGGGCGGCGGCGTCGTCGATGTGCATGTAGCCGTCGCGGCCGCCAGGGCCCATGACGCTGGCCACCACCCCGCCGACCTTGAGCGGCAGGCCGTTGACCGAGCCCTCCTGGTTGGTGGCCACCACCACCACCTCGGAGCCGGGCTTCAAGTCCAGTCCCCGGGCCAGGACTTCGGGCAGCAGGATCTCGCCCCGCCCCACCAGGGGCTGGCCGGGCTCGCGGCCGCTCACGCGGTCCTTCAGGTCCGGGGCCACCAGGTTCTCGGCCTCGGGGTCGATGCCGTTGATGCGCACGGCGGTGGTGGTTTCAAAGTTGCTGAGCATGGCCCCCAGCTTGAGCCGGGGGGCGAAGCCGGCCAGGGCGGGCTCGGCCTTGAGCATGCCGGCCAGGCGCTGGTAGGCCGTGGGCGAGAGGTTCAGGTTCAAGGGAAGGTTGTCGATGCTGGCCACGTAGCCCTTTTTGTGGACTTGCAGGTGGCTCAGCATGGAGTCGGTGATCTGGCCGATCATCAGACGTTTGAAGGAATCAGACAGCCCGGTGAAGACGATGACCGCGCCCACGCCCAATACGATCAAAAGACCGGTAAGGATGCTGCGGCGCTTGTAGCGGGTGAGGTTCTTGAAGGCCAGGCGCAGGATGTTAATCATGGTCCGCCTCCTTGACCCCGGCTTGGCCGGCGCGTACGTCCACCAGGCGGCCGTCGCTCAGGGTGTAGAGGGTCTCGGCCTGGCTGACGATGCGCGGGTCGTGGGTGCTGAAAATGAAGGTGGTGCCGAACTGGTCGCGCATTTGTTTCATCAGGCCGATGACCATGCCGGCGGTGGCGTGATCCAGATTGGCGGTGGGCTCGTCGGCCAGGACCAGGGCCGGCTTGCCCACCAAAGCCCGGGCCACGGCCACTCGCTGGCGCTGGCCGCCGGAGAGCTGATCGGGGTATTTGTCGCGCTGGTCGCCGATGCCCACCGCCTCCAGGACCCTGGTCACCGCCGCGCCGCGCTCGGCTTTGGGCAGATGCCGGATCATGAGCAGCGGGTACTCCACGTTCTCATAGACCGTGAGCACGGGCAGCAGGTTGAAGCCCTGGAACACGAAGCCCAGGTGCTGGCCGCGAAACACGGCGGCCTCCCGGCGGCCCAGGGCGCTGGTGTCCTGGCCGGTGACCAGCACCTTGCCGCTGCTGGGCTGGTCCAGGCAGCCGATGAGGTTCAGGATGGTGGTCTTGCCGCTGCCCGAGGGGCCGACCAGGCAAGCGAAGGCCCCCTCCTTCACCGTCAGGCTGACCTCCGTGAGGGCGCTGATCTCCACCTCGCCCAGACGGTAGGTCTTACCTACGTGTTCCAAGCTAACCAGGTCCATGGGCTGTCGCTCCGAATTATGGTTTGGGTTTTCAGGCAGTTGGGCTTAGCAATAACCCGGCCAGAATACGGCTCTATTGGAACCAGCTGATTACACGACGTATTAAATATCAATATCCGAGAGGGGCAGGAGGCGCGGTGCAAAAAAAATACTCAGGCGCTCAGGGGAAGCATGAATTAATTATGCGGTGCCGGGAGGTCAACAAGCCAGCCCGATCCCAGGGCGCCCGCTCAGAGATTGGGCCGACCGAGGCCTAATTACTTCAGTAAACCACGGCCTCTGGCCGTTGACGCGAAAAGGTTCTACCGATCCGGGCTTGACCAGAAAAGGGTAGGCTCCTCCTCATGGGAGGGCTCCGACGGGAGCACTTGGAGGAAGAGCCCGCGCATGACTGAGAAAGCTTATCGCCTGTCAGGTGGGACTGTAAATACCATGTGGTGTTTGTCCCCAAGGACCGGAAGAAGGCGCTGTACAGGAAGCTTCGACGGGATATCGGTTCGATTTTGCAGGGCCTATGTAAGCAGAAAGGTGTGGAGGTCGTGGAGGGACATGTCATGCCCGACCATACCCACGCTTGTCTGAACATTCCGAAGTGCGGCGCCTGGCAGGTGATCGGCTTCTTGAAGGGAAAGAGTGCCGTGCGCAGCCACTGTAGCCTGCTGGGCGAGCGCCGGCTGACCGGCCTGCGCTTTTGGGCCAGGTGATACTGTGTGAGCACAGTCGGTTTGGACGAAAAAACAATCAAGCAATTCTGCGGCGCACGTTCAACGCAAACATGCGGAAGGCGGGAGTTGATCGGGAAAAGATCATGAAGCTTACGGGGCACAAGACCTTGGTTATATTTCTACGTTACACCATCTCGATAACGAAGATGGCACGGCGGCCATGACGCAGCTGAGGTCGCTCATCGGCAATCGCGCCGCTGAAGTCGATCGGGTAGACAGCATGGAGGCGTATTTTTACCGGCAAGGCTGATGAGGACTACGGCGCGACTACTGCCTATGTACTGCTTCAAGCAAAAACGGGTTGGGCCGAAGGGCCCAACACCTTGCATTTATTTGGCGTCCCCAACGGGATTCGAACCCGTGTCGCCGGCGTGAAAGGCCGGTGTCCTGGACCTGGCTAGACGATGGGGACGCTAGCGGCGTTGGTGGGCCGTGCGTGATTCGAACACGCGACTCTCTGCTTAAAAGGCAGATACTCTACCTACTGAGTTAACGGCCCCCCTTGACGAATTTGAACTACTACCACGCGCGGTTAGGGGTGTCAAGGTCGCACGGCCGGCAGGAGTCGCCCTCCCCTGCCTTTTGCCAGGTGACCACCGGTGATCGTACTTGCCAGCCGCCATGGCCTCTGTTATAAATCAACTCCTGCCTATGATGGTGGCTGTAGCTCAGCTGGTTAGAGCGCCAGGTTGTGGCCCTGGAGGCCGTGGGTTCAAATCCCATCAGCCACCCCAAGCATAGCACGCCGTGGGTTGCCCAGACCCCCGGCTTTTTATTTCCGAAGCGCGCCTCCTTCGCGGCCTTCCAACCTTCATACCCGCCCTAGAGTTTTCTTTTGATGTTGTTTTTGATGTAGTCGACGATGGCGGTGGTGGCGGTTCCGGGTCCGAAGACGTCGGCGATGCCGGCGTTCTTGAGTCCGGCCACGTCCTCCTCGGGGATGATG
>JAJZPI010000229.1 GCA_021811275.1 Deltaproteobacteria bacterium | reverse complement strand
CATTCTTTGCGGGGCCATGCTGCTCAGGCACCTGGGCGAGGAGGCGGCGGCGCTAAGGGTGGAGAAGGCCCTGGAGGCGGCCCTGGCCGCGGGCGAGGTCACCGGCGACCTGGGGGGCTCACTCAGAACCACGGCGGCCGCCGGAGCGGTGATCGCGCGTCTTTAATCCGAATTGGGAGGGGCGACTCATGCCGCATGGATTGACCAAGGCCGTCATGCGGGGGCTTTCAGCCCTCGTCCTGGCCCTCGTCCTGGCCGCCGGCCTAGGGGGCTGCGCCCACGGTCAGGCCGACTTCGAAGGCGAGGCGGTATACCAGATATCGACCATCGACCTGCTCATGGCTGGGGGCTACGAGGGCCAGCTCAGTCTGGGCGAGTTGGCTACCCATGGTGACCATGGCCTGGGCACCTTCAACGCCTTGGACGGCGAGATGATCATGGTAGACGGAGCTATCTACCAGATCAAGAGCGACGGTCGGGTCTATCGCCCAGGCCCGGAGGCGACCACCCCCTTCGCCGCGGTCTTCAGGTTCAAGCCCGCCTCTGGGCCCTGGCAGGAGACAACCCTGGACCAGCCCTTGGACCTTGACGGCCTGCAGGCCTGGCTGGATAAGCGTCTGAGCGATCCCAACCTGTTCTACGCCGTGCGCCTGGACGGGACATTCACCCGGGTCAAGACACGTAGCGTGCCGGTCCAGGACAAGCCCTATCCCCCCCTGACCGAAGTGGTCAAGAACGGCCAGAAGGTCTTTGAACTGGATGAAGTCAAGGGCACCTTGGTGGGCCTGCGCAGCCCCGGCCTGGTCAAGGGAGTGAATGTGCCAGGGTATCATTTTCACTTCATCGATGACAAGCGCCTGCGGGGAGGGCACGTGCTGGACCTGCGGCTGGGGCGGGCCCAGGTGCAAACCCAAGCCTTTACCCGTCTGGAACTGGATCTGCCCCGGCAGCCCATCTCAGCCATGGCTGGTCAGGCCGAAGAGGCATCGCCAGAACTCAGGGCCGTGGAGCGTGGGCGATAACCTACCCTCCCAGCTATTTTTTTTCGTTCTTGCGGGCCCTCCAGGCCTCGGAAAGGTAGGCGGCCGACACCACCAGGGCGGCCAAGAGCAGGGCAATGAACCAGTCGACCTTGCCACCCTTGGGAGTGAAGAAAACGTTGGAAAGCAGCCAGCCGCCCGTCAAGCCCAGGGCCGCCCTTATGACAAAGACCAAAACCGCGTTGTTCATGCCTTGCGCCCTCTCAAGTCCAAGCGTGAGTCTAAGCGTGGGTTGCAGGTTGATGTTATATGTACCAGCTGGGCCGGCCGGGGCAAGAAATTTGCGGCGGCGGCCCCGGGCAGGTCCGGTTTTCCCAACTCTTCGAGCCGACTTGACAAGTCCGGCCCCGGATGGTAACCATTGTGCCTCAACCATACACTCCTTTCTCCGGCCCTCTGGTGAAATTGTTCAAGGCTGGGGACGCATAGACCACGAGGAGGCCTCATGCGACATTACGAGACTCTTTTCATCATCAACCCAGACCTCAACGAGGAAGACACCGCGGCCACGGTGGAGAAGTTCTCCGGAATTCTCACCGGCGGCGGGGCGGCCATGGGCAAGGTGGACCTTTGGGGCCGCCGCCGCATGGCCTATGAGGTCAAGAAGTTCAGCAAGGGCTTCTTCGTCCTTTTCGATTACGGCGCGGACCCTGGGGCCGTGGCCGAAATGGAACGCAACTTCAAGATCGACGATCGGGTGATCCGCTTCCTTACGGTCAAGAAGTCGGAGCTCTACGATCCCGAGGCCATCGCCCGGGCCGAGGCCGAGGCCGCGGCCAAGGCGGCGGCGCGGGCGGCGGCTGCAGCCGCCGAGGATGACGAGCGCGGCGGCTCCAGCCGGGACGACGAAGACGAGGGCGATTACGAGGAAGAGGACGAGAGCTAGGAGGTCGGCATGGCACCCATCAAGAAAAAGCGTGGTTACGGTCGTCGCAAGGTCTGCCGCTTCTGTGCCGACTCCTCGCTGGTTATCGACTACAAGGATCCCCGCACCCTGCGCTATTTCACCACCGAGCGGGGCAAGATCATACCGCGCCGCATCAGCGGATGCTGCGCCAGGCACCAGCGCGATCTGACCGAGGCCATCAAGCGCGCGCGCCACATCGCGCTGCTGCCCTTCGCGGCCACCTCCTCCTCGTAAGGGGGAGGGGCCGTCCGGGGCGAGCATGGATAGCCCAGGGAACACCGGCCGATGGACCTTGCCGGCCTTGGCCGCCGGGGTTTCCCTGCTGATGTTCTTCGGACCCTGGCTGATTCCGGTGGTGGGGTCGCTGTTCAGCCTCTGGACTCCCGCGCCCTTGCTGGCGCTTTACCGCCGCCAAGGCCCCGAGGCCGGACGGCGGGGGCTGCTGGCGGGGCTGGCCGGGGCCCTGGCGCTGGGCGCGGTCCTTTCCACGGCCACGGGCGGGATGTACTATTTCTACTACGCCGCCGTGGCCCTGGTGCTGGGGGAAGCCCCGGCCCACGGCCTGAGCGAGGCCAGGGCCGTGACTTTGGCCGGTTTGGTGGCTGCGGGCGTGGTGGGCGGGCTGCTGCTGGGCGGCTCGCTCATGGCCGGACATGACCTGGGCGCCGCCTGGGAGGCCCAGTGGCAGCGCGAGCTGGACGGCTTGATGGGGAGCTATGAGGGAATGGGCCTGGACCAGGAACAGGTCCAGCTTGCCCGGCGGGGGATGGTCGAGGCCGGCCAGGTGATCCTGAACCTGGCCCCGGGGCTGCTGACGGTGGGATCACTGCTCCTGGCCTGGGCCAACCTGCTTCTAGCCCGCCGCGCCTCGGCCCCGGGTGGCCAGGCCAAGCCGGAGCAGCAGCGGCTCTGCCTGTTCAAGCTGCCCGAGCAGTTGGTCTGGCTGGTGATCCTGGCCGGGGCGGTGACCTGGGTGGGCGAGGGTTGGGCCTACTGGGCAGGGGTGAACGCCCTGCTGGTGCTGGGAGTGGCCTACTTCTTCCAGGGGCTGGCCGTGCTGGCCTACTGGCTGGAGAAAAAGAACGCCCCCCGGCTGCTGCGTCTGGGGGTATACATACTGCTGGCGGTCGAGGTGTTCCTGGCCGTGCTGGTGGCCCTGGCGGGATTGTTCGATATCTGGTTCAATTTCAGGCGGTTGGAGAAGACTCCCCCGGCCTGATCACGGAGGCGAAGCCGATGAAGGTCATCCTTACCAAGGAAGTGCTGGGCCTGGGCGACCCGGGCGAGGTGGTGGTCGTCAAGGACGGCTACGGCCGCAACTACCTGGTTCCCCAGCGCATGGCCATCGTGGCCACCAAGAAGAACATGACCGCTGTCCAGGCCGAGCAGAAGCGCATCGCCGCCCAGCAGGCCCGCGAGGCCCAGCGGATCAAGGGCGAGGCCGAGGGCCTGGACGGGCTGACCGTGACTATCGCGGCCCGTTCCGGCGAGGGCGGCAAGCTCTACGGCTCAGTGACCAACATGGACGTGGCACAGGCCCTGGTCGCGGCCGGCCAGGACATCGACCGCCGGCGTATCCTGCTTGAGGCGCCCATCAAGCGCCTGGGCGCCTACGATGTGCAGGTGAAGCTGCACCCCCAGGTGGTGGTCAACGTCAAGGTGGTGGTGGAGCCGCAGGCCGGGGAAGCCCCGGCGGCGGAGGCCGCCGCGCCCCAGGCCGAGGAGGCTTCGGCCGAGGAGTAGCCCATTGGCCGAGCCCGGCGCTGGCCATCGTCGCCTGCCTCCCCAGGACCTGCCCGCCGAGCAGGGGGTCCTGGGCGGGGTGCTAGTCCACGGGGCCGATGTGCTGGCGGG
>JAJZPI010000063.1 GCA_021811275.1 Deltaproteobacteria bacterium | reverse complement strand
CGTTCGGCGCGCTGGAGACCTTCTGGCCGGCGGCTCCCTGGACCTGTCCCCCCTGATAAGCCGCACCTTCAGCGCGGAACAGGCCCAGGAAGCCTTCCAGACCTCGCTGAACCCTGACCTGTTCAGGGTGCTCATCACTTTTCCCTAAAAGGAATTTTCGGGTGCGGAGCGACGAGAGAGCACGCCATGGGCCCACAGCGCATTGACCGCATAGAGGACCTCAGCCAGGAGGAACTCGCCGATTTCCTGATGGAGATGTTCCACCGCTGCTGGATGCACTATGGCCTGTGGTTCCACGCCGCCCAGGCCCAGATGGAGCCTGACCGCTTCGCCGAGGCCGAACGCCGAGTTTTCCGCGACAGCTTCGCCCTGACCATGAAGCGCCTGGGCAAGGTCTTCGGCTTCGCCGTGGATGGCAGAGGCCTTCCCCTGCGCGCCAAGGCCATGGAAAAGACCGAGTTGACGCAGGCGGTCAAGGCCCTGGCCGCCAACTGGTACGGCAGCGACGGCGTCTGGTTCCAGGGCCTTGAGGGCCTCTATGACATGGACACGGCCAAGCGGGCCAATGATTCGGTCTGGGCCCGCTTCTCCCCCTACGAGGCCGAGCAGATCCGCCTGCGTCTGGGCCTGCCGCCCGCCTGCGGACTGCAAGGGCTGAGGGCCGCCTTGCCCTTGCGGACCTCGGCGCTGCTCAACAGCTTCGTCTACGAGTGGGACCAGGAAGGCGCCTTGCTGCTCAAGGTCCCTTCCTGCCGGGTGCAAAAGGCCCGCGCCCGGCGTGGTCTGCCAGACTATCCCTGCAAGTCGGCTGGCAAGGTGGAGCACCAGTTCTTCGCCCGCGCCCTGGACCGGCGCATCCATACCGAATGCCTAGGCTGCCCCCCGGACAAGCACCCCCCCGAGTGGTACTGCTCCTGGCGGTTCACCCTGCAAGAGTGAGGGGCCGGGCGCCCCGGTTGCCATGGCGGGTCGGGGGCGCTGTGCCCGAGCGGGCGTTCCCCGCTCCCGTTCAACTCTGTTGCATCGCACCGATGCGCCCGGCGCCCCGGCCCTATTTCTGGAATTTCTGCGGCAGGTCGGCCTGGCCGGACAGGCGCAGGCTGGGCATGACCATCAGGGTCACGATACCGTGGGCGAGCAGTTTGCCCTCGGGGTTCTCCACCCGGGCCTCGGCCAGGGCGAGGGTTTTGCCGTGCTTCAGGCACTTGCCCAGGCCCACCAGAGCGCCGTCCACGACCGGGGCCAGATAGTTGAGCTTCATCTCCACCGTGGTCAGGCCCAGGTTGGGCGGCGTCCGGGTGAAGGCGGCCCAGAAGCCGGCGGCATCAACGAGCGAGGCGAAGACCCCGCCGTGAACGATGCCGAAGGGCTGGAGATGCTTCCTGGCCAGGGCTATCTCCAGGCGGGAGACATCAGGGGCCAGTTCCACGATGCGCATGGATTGCAGGTCGAAGTAGGGGCAGGGGTTGACCCTGGCCTTGACCGCCTCCACCCAGGCGGGATTTAGGCCGATCGCGGCCACCCTACCCCCTTCCCCCGTATATTTCCTCGATCTCGGCGGAGAATTTTTTGTTGATATTGGCCCGGCGCACCTTCATGGTGGCGGTCAGCTCGTCGTCGTCGTGGTCCAAGGCCTTGTCCAGCAGCTTGAATTTGCGGATGTTCTCCACTCGGGCGAAGCGGGCGTTGACCTGCTCCACCTCTTCCTTGATGAGGGCCTGAACCCGCGGATGCTGGGCCAGATTCTTGAAATTGGTGTAGGGAATGCGGTTGTCGGTGGCCCACTTGCCCACGTTTTCGAAGTCGATCTGGATCAGGGCGGCCAGGTAGTTGCGACCATCGCCCACCACGATGGCCTCGTTGATATAGGGGCTGACCTTCAAGGCGTTCTCGATCTCGGAGGGGCTGATATTCTTGCCACCGCTGGTGATGATGAGGTCCTTCTTGCGGTCGACGATGCGCAGGTGGCCCTCGGGGGTCAGCTCGGCCACGTCGCCGGTGTGCAGCCAGCCGTCGATGATGGTGTTGGCCGTGGCCTCGGGGTTCTTGTAGTAGCCCACAAAGACGCTCTGGCCGCGCTTGAGCAACTCGCCGTCGGGGGCCAGCTTGAATTCCACGCCCGGAATGGGCTTGCCCACCGTTCCCATGCGTATGTCCTCGCCCATATGGATGAAGGATAGCCCGGTGGACTCGGTCATGCCGTAGCCCTCCTTGACCCTGATGCCCAGGTCATGGAAAAAGCGCAGCACGTCGGGGCTGATGGTGGCCGCGGCCGAAAAGCAGAAACGCACGCGTCTTAACCCCACGTAGTTTTGCAGAGCCCGCAGCATGGCCCAGTAAGCGGCCCACCAGGCCAGGGTCAGGGCCGGGCCCAGGGGCAGGCGGTTCAACCGGCGCTCGGCCGCCTGGTGGCCGATGGCCAGGCAGCGCTTGAAGATCCGGCGCTTGAGGGGAGTGGAGTCCTTGATCTTGATAAGGATGGAGCTTTGCAGCTTCTCCCAGATGCGGGGCACGCCCAGGAATACCGTGGGGCCAATCTCGCGCAGGTCGGCCTGGATGGTGCCCACGTTCTCGGCGAAGTTGACCGTGCTACCCAGATATAGCGGCAAAAACAGCGAAAATATCCGCTCGGCCACATGGCAGAGAGGCAGATAGGAGACCACGGTGTCGCCGGAGCTGGCCCCGATGGCCTGGGCGGTGGCGGCGGTCATGGCCTCCACGTTGGTGTGGCTGATCATGGCGCCCTTGGGCGGGCCGGTGGTGCCGGAGGTGTAGACCATGATGCCCACATCCTCGGGCTTGCCCTGGTCAAGTTCGCGCTGAAACAGCTCGGGCTCTTTCCGCTCCAGCTCCGCGCCCAAGGCCTCGACCTCCGCGAAGGACATGATGCGCTCGCGGCCGTAGCGCCTCAGGCCCTTCATGTCCATGACGATGATCTTGACCACCTCGGGCAGGTCGTCGATGACCTCCAGTATCTTGTCGGTCTGCTCCTGGTCCTCGCAGACCACGAAGCGGCTGTCGGAGTGCTTGACCACGTAGTGGACTTCCGGGTAGGGGCTGGTGGGATAGACCCCTACCGTCACCCCGCCCAAGCATATGGTGGCGATGTCGGCGTAAAGCCACTCGCGGCAGTTCTCGCTGATGATTGCCAGATGATCGCCGCGCTTTAACCCCAGGGCCTTGAGCCCCAGGGCGAAGCGGCGCACGTGCTCCAGATACTGGTTCCAGGTCACGCTCTGCCAGATGCCGAAATCCTTCTCGCGCAGAGCCACGGCATCGCCGCGCTCGGCAACCCGGTCGAGAAAGAACTGGCCCAGGGTCTTGCCGCTCAGCTCAGCCACCGCTTCCTCCGTTTATAGTGCTTGACCTCGCGGTAGCTTCTGCGCCCCCCGCCCGTGCCCAGGCCCAGATAGAATTCCTGCACGTCCTTGTCGGCCAGCAGCCGCTCGGTGGGGCCATCCATGACCACCCGTCCGCTTTCCATGATGTAGCCGTAGGAGCTCACCGACAGCGCCATCTGGGCGTTCTGCTCCACCAGCAGGATGGTGGTGCCCTCCTGGCGGTTGATCTCGGCGATGATGCCGAATATCTCCTCGACCAGAAGCGGGGCCAAGCCCAACGAGGGCTCGTCCAGGAGCATGAGCCGGGGCCGGGCCAAAAGCCCCCGGCTGATGGCCAACATCTGCTGCTCGCCGCCGGAGAGATAGCCGGCCAGGTTTTTGAAACGCTTTTTGAGCGGCGGAAAGTAGTGGAAACACTTGTCCAGGTCGGCCTTGATCCCCGCCCGGTCGTGGCGGGTGTAGGCCCCGCAGGACAGGTTTTCCTCCACGGTCAGGTCCTCGAAGACCCGCCTGCCCTCCAGCACCTGGAACAAGCCCGCGCGCACGATCTGTTGCGGGGCCAAACCCTTCAGGGACCGGCCCTGGAACTCCACCCCCCCGTCGGTGATCTCGCCGTCCTCCAGGGGCAGAAGCCCGCTGATGGCCTTCAGGGTGGTGGTCTTGCCCGCGCCGTTGCTGCCCAGGAGCGCCACGATGGCGCCCTCGGGCACCATCAGCGACATGCCCTTGAGCACCAGCACCACGTGATGGTAGACCACCTCGATGTTGTTGACCTTGAGAATGGGCTCGTTCATGTCTTCATGTCCGGGACCCGGGCTCGAGGCCCGGGTCCCAGCGGTGTCAGTCCAGGTATATCCATTGGGACGCGGGCACCAGGATGCCCTTCTTGGCGTCAGCCTTGTAGACCCTGCCCACGCTGGCCGAGTTGGTGTCCTTGAAGTTCACCTTGCCGGTCAGGCCGTTGGGATCCCAGTCCTTGATCAGGGGGATCATGTTCTTGAGATTTTCGCCGGTGATGGGGAGCTTCTTCTCGGCGCACATCTGCATGGCCTTGACGAAGATCATGCCCGTGAACCAGCCCTGCATGTAGGAATTGGGCCGGTACTCGATCTCCGGGTGATGGCGCTTGTTGAAGTCGCGGATGACCTGTATCTCGGGCACATCGGTTTCCCACCAATAGGCGTAGGGGTTGACGCCCATGTAACCCTCGGCGTCCGCCCCCAGCTTGTCGATGAGCATCTTGTCCATGGCCCAGAAGGTGCCCATGAAGGTGGTCTGAAGGCCGTAGTCCTTGGCGGCCCGGATCACGTCGGGGATGGGCGGGACCACGTAGCCCTGGAAGATGCAATAGTCGGGCTGATTGCGCTTCAAGTCCAGCACCTGGCTGGTCACGTCCACCGCCCCCACCGGGGTCACCTCCTCGGCCACCACCTCCACGCCCAGTTTCTTGGCCATCTCGCGGGCGAAGGGGATGGGGTCGCGCCCGAACTCGGTGTCGCTGTAGAAGAAGGCCACCTTGGGGGCCACGCCCTTCTTCTTGGGGTTGGCGGCGATGTATTTGAGCAGGATGCCGAACTGCTGGGAGTAGGTGGGGCCGCTGACGATTATGTAGGGGTTGGCCTTGCGGTCGGCCAGCTCCTCGCTGAAGGAGGTGGAGCCGTAGAGCACCTTGTAGACGGTGTTGATCTCCGGGGCCATGGCCTTGCCCACGCCGGTGCTTTCGCCGTACATGATGACCGGCTTGTACTGGGCCATGAGCTTCTTGAATGAGGCCACCGCCCGGTTGGTGTCGTAGCCGGTGTCCTCGAAGATATATTCGATCTTCTTGCCCGCGATGCCTCCCCGCTCGTTGGCCAGGGCCAGGCAGTCGGCCAGGCCGTCGTTGATGTGTTTGCCGGCGAAGGCGAAGCGGCCGGTGATGGGCTGGCCCGCGCCCACGACGATCTTGTCCTGGGCCTGGGCCAAGGGCGAAACCATGGCCAGCCCCAACAGCAGGGCCAGCCCCGTCAGCAATGCGCGATGTGCTCTCATCCCTCTTGTCCTCCCCTCTGGTTTCAGGAATCGTCCCGGGCGGCCGGCCGCGCCGGGCCTTGCATCAATACTCGAAGGGCCAAAGCCGGAAGTAGGCCTTTAGGCGCCGCCACATCTCGGCCAGACCGTGGGGCTCGAAAACCAGGAACACTACGATCAAGAGGCCGAAGATCACGGTCTGCAGGGGGAACAGGTAGCGCATGATCTGGGGGTCCAGGCCCTGCAGCAGCCCCAGGGAGCTGCGCAGGATCTCTGGCACCACGGTCATGAAGATGGCCCCGAAGATGGAGCCCAGGATGCTGCCCAGGCCGCCCACGATGATCATGGCCAAATACTGGATGGACAGCTGCAGAGGGAAATGCTCGGGCGTGACCACCTTGAGCAGATTGGCCAAAAGGCAGCCGGCCATTCCGGCCAGGAAGGAGCTGACCCCGAAGGCGTAGAGCTTGTAGCGGAAGAGGTTGATGCCCATAAGCTCGGCGCTGATGTCGCGGTCGCGAATGGCGATGAAGGCCCTGCCCACCCGGGTGCGGAAGATGTTGCGGCAGGCGGTCACCGCCAGCGCGGCCAGCGTCACGATCACGAAATAGAAGGCCTGACCGCCGGCCAGGGACAGCCCGAAGATGCTGGGCGGCGGCAGGTTGATGCCCCGGATGCCGTGGGTCATGGACTCCCAGTGCACGAAGGTGAAGTCCAGGATCACCTGGGCGGCCAGGGTGGCGATGCAAAGGTAGAGGCCCTTCATGCGCATGGAGGGCGCGCCCACGATCAGCCCGCACAAGGCCGCCACCACGCCCGACAACGGCAAGGTGAGCAGGAAGGGCAGGCCCAGCCTGGTGGTGAGAATGGCGGAGGTGTAGGCCCCCACGCCCATGAAGGCGGCATGGCCCAGGGATATCTGGCCGGTGAAGCCGGTGAGCACGTTCAAGCCCACCGCCCCCACCACCGCCACCCCGGTGATGTTGGCCATGTAAATCAGGTACTCACCGGCCACGAAGGGGAAAACCGCCAGGGCCAGGCCCAGCAGGCCCAGCCAGAGGCGCACGGTGCCGGTTCGGAAGACCGCCTCGTCGGCCGCGTAGGTCTCCTTGAAGTCTCCGATGCGCATGACTCCCTAAAGCCTCTCTATGTCTTCCTTGCCGAAGAGCCCATGGGGCTTGACCAGCAAGATGAGGACCATGATCACGAAGGGGGCGACCTCCTTGACCCCGCCGCCGAAGTGGGGGTCCAGGTAGCCGCCGGCCAGATTCTCGAGCACCCCGATGATGAACCCCCCCACCACCGCCCCTCCGATGGAGTCCAGGCCGCCCAGGATGACCACCGGGAATATTTTGAGCCCCACCGCGCCCAACACCGGGGAGATGCCGCCAATATTGCCCACGATCACCCCGCCCAGCGCCGCGGCTATGGCCCCCAGGGCCCAGGCGAAGGTGAACATGGTCTTGACGTTGATGCCCATGGAAAAGGCGGCCATCTGGTCGCCGGCCGTGGCGCGCATGGCCACGCCGGCCTTGGCGTACTTGAAGATGAGCGCGAACACGGCCACGGCGGCCATGGATATGGCGAAACCGTAGGCCAGGGTCGAGCGCACCAAGACGAAACCCAAGTCCAGGGGAGCGCGCGGGAAAAGCGGCGGGAAGCTCTCGAATTGGCTGCTCCAGATGATCTCGGTGAGCCCCACCAGGATGGAGCTGAGGCCGATGGTGACCATGATGATGCTGATTACCGGCTGGCCAAGCATGTGGCGCAGGATGGTGCGCTCCACCAAAAAGCCCAGGACGGCGGCGCAGAGCATGACCAGGATGAAGGTTGGGATGATCGGTATGCCCGAAAGCGCCAGGAAGGTATAGCAGAGGTAGGCCCCGATCATCATGAACTCGCCGGTGGCGAAGTTGATGATGTGGGTTGCCTTGTAGATGAGCACGAAGCCCAGGGCGATGAGGGCGTAGACCCCGCCGGTGGCGACGCCGCTGACCAGGAGTTGGAGGAAAATATCCATGGCCCCTAGCGCTCCCGCTTTTCGCCCAGGTAGGCCTTGACGACTTCGGGGTGGCTCTGCACCTGCCGTGGGTTGCCCTCGGCGATCTTCTGCCCGAAGTTCACCACCACAACTTGGTCGCTGATGTCCATGATCATATTCATGTCGTGCTCGATCATGACTATGGTCACATCGCGCTCCTCCTTGATGTCCAGGATGAAACGCGCCATGTCCTCGGTCTCCTCGGCGTTCATTCCCGCCACCGGCTCATCCATGAGCAGAACCTTGGGCCGCATGGCCAGGGCCCGGGCCAGCTCCACCCGCTTTTGCAGGCCGTAGGCCAGGGATGCCACGGGCTGGTTGCGTATGTGCTCGATCTCCAGGAAGTCGATGATCGACTCCTCCACCTCGCGCCTGAGTTCCATCTCCTCGCGCTGGGCCGCGCCCCAATAGAGCAGCGACGAAAGCAGGCCGGTCTTCAGGTGGGCGTGGCGGCCCAGCTTGATATTGTCCAGAACGGTCATGCCGCGGAACAGGGCGATATTCTGGAAGGTGCGGGCCAGCCCCATGGCGGCCCGGCGGTCCGGGGAGATGTTCGTGATATCCTGGTCATCGAAGAATATCCGGCCCTGCTGGGCCCGGTAGAAGCCGCCTATGCAGTTTAGGATGGAGGTCTTGCCGGCGCCGTTGGGACCGATGATGGCAAAGATCTGGCCCGGCTCAACCGTAAAGCTCACCTGGGAGAGCACGTTGAGCCCGCCGAAGGCCAGGGTGAGGTTGTCCACGGCCAAGAGGGTCATGCGCTCGAGCCTCCGGGGCTGGCATCGGCCGGCGTCTGCACGCAGAGGCCCCTGGCCAGAAGGTCCAGGGCCAGATCCAGGGTTGGTTTCAGGTGGTCCTTGCGCGGATCGAAGAGCCGCTTGCTCTCCTCCCACAGCACCAGGCCGGAGAACATGGCCCAGACCAGGTCGGCCAGGGCGATGGGGTGGTGCCGCCGGAAAAGGCCCTGGTCCATGCCCGCGCTGAAGATGGCGGCGATGGTGCGCAGGGCCCTGCCGGACATGGCGTTGATCTCGGCCACCATGTCATGGGAAAGCCCCTGCAGGGCCTCGCTGGATTGCATGTGGAACACATTGGTGAGGATCAGGGGATCGAAGCGGTAGACGTCGTACATGGCCTGGGCCAGTTTGCGCACTTTGCTCACCGGGTCAGGCGTGTCCTCCTGGGCCACCTTCTCCACCCGCTCACATAGGAACTCCAGCATGCGCAGGTTGAGCGAAGCGTAAAGCTCATTCTTGTTCTTGAAATAAAGGTAGAGGGTGGCGGGGCTCAACTCGGCGCGGCGGGCGATCTCCTCCATGGTGGCGCCGTTGAAACCCTGGCTGGAAAATACTTGCTTGGCCGCATCCATGATCTGTAGGCGACGCAGACGCTTTTCCCTTGCTTTTCTCTCGGTTACACCCATAAGGCCAAGCGCGTCCCTCCAAATAAATCACGTTCACATTCTGAATATTATTCATATGAAACTGGGATTCCCGGCGTCAATGGCTAATAAACTATGTGAATTTATTTTCTATGTCGGGTGGGGCCTGAGCGCCGCTCAGGCGACGGCGAGGTATGAGCCTGCCAAGCCATTGCTATGATGCGAGGTTGGGCGCCTCGGCTCGGCGGCGATTCTGCTCGGACTCGGGTAATGCCCTAGTGCACGGTTGCCTTTCCCGGCCTGCCCAACTGGGCCTGGGCGGGTTGGCCGGTCTGGGGATAGCCAGCCTTGGACATGACCTTCAGGGCCATTTGCCGGGCCTCCTGGGCCTTGGCCACCTCTTCCTTGGCCAGGTAGAAATTGGCCAGGTTGTCGTAGACGAACAACAGCAGGTCTGGGTCGGCGCTGGCGTCCTCCTCGCCGCGCTGAATCACCCTCAACAGCAGCTTCTCGGCCTTGTCGTCTTCCCCCTGCACGGCGAAGAACGTCGCCAACGAACTTATATTATAAGAAAACGCTTGATCAAAGCTCTGCCCGGCCTGATACATGACGATGCTGATCAAGCGCTTTACAAGAGGTTGGGCCGACTCCAGGTTGCCCAACAGGGCCTCCACGAAGATAAGGTCGCTGATAACCGTGCCAGCCTCCGGCGATATTTCCCCAAACAGTTGGCCGGCCAGATACAGGGCCTCCTCGCCCAAGGCCTTGGCCTCGGTCACCCGCCGTCCCGCCAGTTGCATCTTGCACAGGGCGTTTAGGGCCGCCCACAGGGCTTGGCGGTCATCCCGGCCCCTGGCCATTTCCACCGCCCTGGCCAGCTTTTCGGCCTGGTCTTGGACATCCAGGCCGCTGTTGGCCAAACGCTCCGCCAGGGCGTCGTTCCATCTTTGCCAGATGTTTTCACTCATGGTCGTTTTCCCCAATCGCGTCCCGAGATAGTTACGAAACACAAGGCGCTCATGGCTCGGAACTGCTCGATGGCGGCTACAATTTTAATTTTGCCTACCTGCGGGGGGGCGCTCAACAGGTTTTTTCGCCCGGCTTATGGGCCCGACGGCGGCGATGCCCAAACGTCGCTTGGTAAGTGGCCCGGATAGAGGTAATATGGCTCTGATTCGGAGGAAGAGAGACTTGCAACAGGCTAAGGCGCAAGAGGAACAAACCTGGTTCTTGAGTGAATTGCTCAAGTTGCGGGTGGTGGAGCCCCAAGGGGGCATCCTGGGGAGGGTGGCCGACCTGGTGGTCGACGCCCGCGGCTTCGCCCCGCCCGTGACCGGCCTGGTGGTAGCCAACGGATACAAGGCGCGCCAATTCCTCCCCTGGAGCGCGGTGGAAAGCCTGGAGCCCAAGTTCGTCCGGGCCATTCCAGGGGCGGCCGCCCAACTCATCCCTCTGGACGAGAGGCACGGTCAAATGCTGCTCGGTGAGCACATCTTCGACCGGCAGATCGTCGACACCGGGGGAGCCAAGGTGGTGCGGGTCAACGATCTGCTCCTGCGCCGGCGGGGCAAGGGGCTGATCCTCTCCAAAGTCGACGTGGGGCTGCGGGGCCTCCTGCGTCGGGTGGGCTTGCAGGGCGTTACCGAGGCCATGCTGAGGTTTATCTTCAGTTACAACCTGGGCGACAACCTCATAAACTGGAACCTGGTGCAACCCGTGGGTTCCAACGACATCCTCCAGCTCAAGATTTCCCAGAACCGCCTCTCCCGCCTGCATCCGGCAGACCTGGCCGATATCATCGAAGACCTTGACGGCCCGGCCCGCGAGCGGGTCTTCAAGGCCTTGGCCGTGGATTTGGTGGCCGAGGTGTTGGAGGAAACCGACCCCAAGGTCCAGGTCGCGCTCATCCGCAACATGCCCGACGAGCAGGCCTCTGACATCTTGGAGCAGATGTCCCCGGACGAGGCCGCCGACATCCTGCAAAACATGGACGCCAAGCGGGCGCGGACTATTCTGCAGGACATGGAGCACGAACAGGCCGCCCACGTGGCCTGCCTCCTCGATCACGACGAAGAGACCGCCGGCGGCCTGATGACCACCGAATTTCTTAGCCTGCCCCCGGATCAGACCGTGGAACGGGCGCTGGATCTGCTGCGCCAGAAGAGCGAGGACCTGGACGTCATCTACTATGTCTATGTGGAGGACGCCGATGGACACCTGCTGGGGGTTGTGAGCCTGCGCGAGCTCTTCAACAGCAACCCCAAGGCAACCCTGGGCTCCATCATGTTCACCCGCCTGGTGGCGGTGCAGCTCGAAGACGAGCAGGACGACGTAGCCGAGTTGTTCGCCAAATACGGCCTGCGGGCCATCCCTGTCCTGGACAAGCAGGGCCGCCTGCACGGTGTCCTGCGCTTCAAGGCCCTGCTTGAAGCAGTGGCTCCCCACCTGGGAAGGTAGATAGCGACATGGAGGACCCCGCCAGTGTCCGACCGCGCGCCAGCCGCCGCCGACTCCGCCGAAAGCCCCCGTCTTTGGCGGAGGCTGCTGCTGATCCTGGCCGTGGTGGGCCCGGGGATCATCACCTCCAACGTCGATAACGACGCCGGTGGCATAACCACCTATTCCCTGGCCGGGGCCGACTACGGCATGACCTTGCTGTGGACCCTGGCGCCCATCACCGTGGTTCTAGTCGTCATTCAAGACATGAGCGCCCGCATGGGGGTGGTCACGGGCAAGGGTCTGGCCGCCCTGATCCGCGAACGCTTCGGCGCGGCGATCACCTTCTACCTGATGATCGGCCTGGTCCTGACCAATTTGGGCAACACCGTGGCCGAGTTCGCCGGCGTAGCCGCCGCGCTGGAGATATTCGGGGTCAGCCGCCTGGTCTCGGTGCCCATCGCCGCGCTGACGGTGTGGCTGTTGGTGCTCAAGGCCCCCTACAAGATGATCGAGCGGGTCTTCCTGGTGGCCTGCGTGTTCTATGTGGCCTACCTCATCTCCGGTTTCATGGCGGATCCAGACTGGAATCAAGTCTGGACCGCCGTCGCGCGGCCCAATTTGGATTGGTCGCCGGGGCAGGCGACCATGGTGGTGGGTTTGGTGGGCACCACCATCGCTCCTTGGATGCAGTTCTACCTGCAGGCGGCGGTGGTTGACAAAGGGCTGTCCGTGAAGGACTACCGGATCGTGCGCTGGGACGTAATCACCGGCTCCGTGGTGGTGTCGGTGGTGGCTTTCTTCATCATCCTGGTCTGCGCCGCCACCCTGAACAAGGAGGGCATCAAAATCGAATCCGCCCAGGAGGCGGCCCTGGCCTTGGCGCCCCTGGCCGGGCGCTACGCCGCCCACCTGTTCACCTTCGGGCTGTTGAACGCCTCGCTCTTCGCGGCCTCCATCCTGCCGCTTTCCACCGCCTACACGGTCTGCGAGGCCTTCGGCTGGGAGTCGTCGGTCGACCGCAAATTCGAGGAAGCGCCGCAATTCTACGTGCTCTATTCGCTCATGATCGCCTTGGGGGCCGGCGTGGTGCTTCTGCCCAACATCCCCTTGATCGGCATAATGTATTTTTCCCAGGTCGCCAATGGCCTGGTGCTGCCGGTCATCCTGGTCTTCATGGTAATCTTGAACCGTGATCGCAAGGTCATGGGCGAACACGCCGCCGGACCCGTGAGCAACTACTTCAGTTGGTCCTTGGTCATATTGCTTTCAGTTCTTTCCCTCTATATGGTAATTAAATCGTTCTAATGGCGCCTCGGGCCCGGGATTCCCATGGCGGGCGGGCGCGGAGCGGAACGGATCTTCCGACTACTGGAGCGACCATGGGCCCATCGCGCATTAGCAAAACCAAGGACCAACCTGGCCTTTTCCTTGGGAAGCTATCGGTTTCCTGGTTGATCGTCCTTGCGACGGCGCTGGCCCTGTCCGGTTGCTCGCGTGGCGGCGGCAAGGCCGCCCGGGGGCGGGGTCCGGTCCCGGTGGTGGTGGCCGCGGCCGAGCGCAAGGACATGCCGGTGCAGGTGAGAGCCATCGGCAAGGTTGAGCCCTCGGCCACGGTGTCCGTGAAATCGCGCATCACCGGCCAGCTGCTTTCCGTCCATTTCAAGGAAGGCTCCCTGGTGCGCCAAGGGGACCTGCTGTTCACCATAGATCCCCGGCCCTACGAGGTGGCGCTGAAGGAGGCCCAGGCCAAGCTGGCCCGGGACCAGGCCCTGGCCAGCAAGGCCGCCGCCGACCTCAAGCGTTACCTGGAGCTGCGCTCCAGGGGAGTGGTGAGCGCCTCCCAGCTGGAGCAGTACCAGACCGACGATAAGACCAAGCAGGCCGCCGCCGCCGCGAGCCAGGCCGAGCTGGAAAACGCCAAGCTCAACCTGGCCTACTGTCACATCACCGCACCCTTCAGCGGACCCACCGGCAGCATCCTGGTCCACCAGGGCAACATGATCAAGGCCAACGACGACAACAAGTCCTTGGTGGTCATCCAACGCATCGAGCCGTCCTACGTATCCTTCGCGGTGGGCGAGCGCTACCTGCCCGAGATCCGCGCACGCATGGGCCAGGGCCGCCTGGAGGCGCGTGCCACCCTGCCTGGCCAGGACGACAAACCGCTCACGGGCGAGCTGATCTTCGTGGACAACGCGGTGGACGCGGCCACCGGCACCATCCGGGTCAAGGCATCCTTCGCCAACCGCGACCACAGGCTATGGCCAGCCCAGTTCGTCAACGTGGTGCTGACTTTGAACACCCTGACCGGGGCGGTGGTGGTGCCGGCCCAGGCCCTGCAAAACGGCCAGATCGGCGACTTCGTCTTCGTGGTCAAGGACGATCTGACCGTCGATGCCCGCAAGGTCGCGCTGGGACCACGCCGGGACAACGAGGCTGTCATCAGCGACGGCCTGGCACCTGGCGAAAAAGTGGTAATCGACGGCCATCTGCGCCTGGTGGGCGGAGCCAAGGTCGAGATCAAGCCCGCCGTCTCCGCCCCCCAGGGCGACAAATCATGAGCATCTCCGAACTGTTCATCCGGCGCCCAGTCGCCACCGCCCTGATCTGGCTGGGGGTGGCCATCTTCGGCGTGCTTGCCTACTTCAATCTGCCGGTCAGCGCCCTGCCCAATGTGGATTTCCCCACCATCTCCGTGACGGCCAGCCTGCCCGGGGCCAGCCCGGAAACCATGGCCTCCTCGGTGGCCACGCCCTTGGAACGGGAGTTCACCACCATCGCCGGACTGGACTCCATGAGTTCCAGCAGCGCCCAGGGCAACACCCGCATCACCCTGCAGTTCGCCCTGGACCGCAACCTGGACGCCGCGGCCCAGGACGTGCAGTCGGCGATTTCAACCGCCGCCAACCGGTTGCCTTCCAACATGCCCTCTCCTCCTACCCTGCGCAAGGTCAACCCCGCCGACATGCCGGTGCTCTACCTGGCGCTCAACTCGTCGCTCCTCCCCATGTCCACTGTCCACGAATACGGCGATACCTACCTGGCCCAGCGCATCTCCATGATCTCCGGCGTGGCCCAGGTGCTCATTTTCGGGCCGCAAAAATACGCGGTGCGGGTCCAGGTCGATCCTCAGGCACTGGCCAGCCGCGGGCTGGGCCTGGACGAGGTGGCCCAGGCCGTGCAGGGCGCCAACGTCAACCTGCCCAGCGGCACTCTCCAGGGCGCGCACCAGGCCTTCAACATCCAGCCCACCGGCCAACTCCTCGACGCCGCCTCCTACCGGCAGGCAATCGTGGCCTACCGGGGCGGAAACCCCGTATACCTGCACGAGGTGGGCCGGGTGATCGACGGGGTGGAGCAGGACAAGGTGGCGGCCTGGTATCGAGAAACCCGCTCCCTGGTGCTGGCCATCCAGCGCCAGCCGGGCACCAACACCATCGAGGTGGTT
This sequence comes from Deltaproteobacteria bacterium, assembly GCA_021811275.1. Lineage (GTDB taxonomy): Bacteria > Desulfobacterota > Desulfarculia > Desulfarculales > Desulfarculaceae > JACRDC01. Next base: position 6,740 of record JAJZPI010000063.1, on the reverse strand, counting down.
GACGCCATAAAAAATGTCATGTCCAGCCTCCAGGACCAGCTGCCCGCCTCGCTCAACATCAACGTTCTCTACGACAGGTCGGCCACCATCCGCGAATCGGTGGAGGACGTCAAGTTCACCCTGGCCTTGGCCGTGGCCCTGGTGGTCATGGTGGTCTTCCTCTTCCTGCGCAACATCTCCGCCACCCTCATCACCTCGTTGGCCCTGCCCTGCTCCATCATGGGCACCTTCGCGGCCATGAAGCAGCTGGGCTTCAGCCTGGATAACCTCTCGCTCATGGCGCTCACCCTCTCGGTGGGATTCGTGGTCGACGACGCCATAGTCATGCTCGAAAACATCGTCCGCCACATGGAGCAGGGCAAAAGCCACATGCAGGCGGCCCTGGAAGGCGCCCGGGAGATCGGCTTCACCGTCCTTTCCATGACCATCTCCCTGGTGGCGGTCTTTCTGCCGGTGCTGTTCATGGGCGGCATACTGGGCCGGCTGTTGAACGAGTTCGCCGTGACCATCGGCGTGGCCATCCTGGTCTCGGGCGCGGTTTCGCTGACGCTGACCCCCATGCTTTGCAGCCGTTTCCTTCACCCGCCCAAGGAAGAGGAGGAGGGCCGGCTCTACCGCGTCTCGGAGGCCTTTTTCGACGGCATGCTCCAGGCATACGAGTGGTGCCTGCGCCATGTGCTCAACCACCGGCGAATCACCATGCTGGTATTGTTGGCCATGACCGCGGGCACCCTCTACATGTTCGACATCATGCCCAAGGGCTTCATCCCCAGCGAGGACCAAAGCCAGATATTCGGCTTCACCGAGGCCAGCCAGGGCATCAGCTACGACTCCATGAGCGAGCACCAGCAGGCCGTGGCCCGCATCGTGGCCCAGGAACCAGCGGTCGTCGATTTCATGAGCGCCATCGGCCCCAGCGGCGTGAACCTCGCCTCCAACTCCGGACGCGTGTTCATGCACCTGAAGCCCCGCGACGAGCGGCCGCGGGTGGACGACGTGATCACCAGGCTGAGGGGCAAGCTGGCGCAGGTTCCCGGCATCCAGGTCTATCTCCAGAACCCGCCGCCGATAATGATCGGCGGCACCATCGCCAAGAGCCAATATCTGTTCACCCTGCAAAGCCCCAACACCGAGGAGCTGTACAAGTACGCGCCCATCCTGGAGGCCAAGCTGCGCGATGTGCCCGGTTTCATCGACGTCAACTCCGACCTCCAGATCATGAGCCCGGAGGTGGACCTCACCATCGACCGCGACAAGGCCTCCACCCTGGGGGTCTCGGCTCAAAGGATCGAGGACACCCTCTACTACGCCTACGGCTCACGGCAGATTTCGACCATCTACGCGCCAACCAACCAATATCAGGTCATCCTGGAGCTGCTGCCCGAGTACCAGCGCACGCCTTCGCTCATGCAGCTGCTCTACGTTCGCTCCAACGGCAACCAGATGGTGCCCCTGGAGGAGGTGACCAAATCGCGGATCGGGGTGGGGCCCATGCTCGTCAACCACTCCGGCCAGCTGCCCTCGGTAACCATCGCCTTCAACCTTATTCCCGGCGTCTCCATGAGCGACGCGGTGGAATCGGTCAACCGCCTGGCCAGAAACGTTCTGCCCGCCACCATCAGCACCAACTTCGAAGGCGCCGCGCAGGCCTTCCAGTCGTCCCTTAAGGGCATGCTGGTCCTCTTGATAATGGCCATCATGGTCATCTATCTGGTGCTGGGGATTCTCTACGAGAGCTTCATCCACCCCCTGACCATTCTCTCCGGCCTTCCCACGGCGGCCTTCGGAGCGTTGATCACCCTGCACCTGTTCGGCCACGACCTGAACCTCTACGCCTTCGTGGGCATTATCATGCTGGTGGGCATCATGAAAAAGAACGCCATCATGATGATCGACTTCGCCATCGAGGCCCAGCGCAAGGACCCCAATAAGTCGCCCAAGGACGCCATCTACGAGGGCTGCCTGATCCGTTTCCGTCCAATCATGATGACCACCATGGCCGCGCTCATGGGCACCCTGCCCATCGCCTTGGGCCTGGGCGCCGGGGCCGAGAGCCGCCGGCCTCTGGGGCTGGCCGTGGTGGGTGGACTCATGTTTTCCCAAATGCTCACCCTCTTCGTGACTCCAGTCTTCTACACCTACATGGAGTCGTTCCAGGCGCGCTGGGCGGCCCGGCGCGCGCGGAGCAAACGCGCGCACCCGGCGGTCTCGTGATACCAGGTTGCATTCAAAGACGTCCATGGCCTTGAATGCTTGTCGGTCAGGCCAAAGCGAGACCATTGCACGGGGCGTCATGCCCCGTGCAATGTCGGCTTGGCAAAAGTGTGATTTTGCCAAGCCTCTAAAATTGCTCACCTTGCTTCGCGCGCAATTTGGTAGGCCATCCCCAGGGTCCCCAGCCAACTTGTTGGCTGGGGTGAGATTTGACCCGCATACCCAATTTGTGTTCAAAGACACCCTTTGAACGCTAATTGGGCATGAAACAGGACGGCGCTCCCCTTTACGGGTCAGCGCCGTCCAGCCTCCATTCCAGCCTGGCCGGGCCAACAAGGCCCCGGCCGTCAATTCGAGGCGATCATTTGGCCGATAAGGTGGTGTGAGGGACGCCGGTTCTAGGGTCCTCCGTATCCAGGGCCTTGCCCAGGTCGGTCAGGAAACGCCGGGTGACCATGCGCAGGTGATAGCCCGTGGCCGCGAAGCCCACGGCCATGGTTATCTTGCCCGGCCGGATCAAGCCTACCCGGGCCAGAAAGGCCCAGAAGTTGAGCCGGTGCCGCTCCAGGAAGCCCAGCCGCCAGATGACGCGGATGGCGGCGGCCAGATCCTTGCGCGACAGCACCCTATGGGGAGCGGCGGCCCGGCGCTTGAGAGCCCCCCCGCTGCGTTGCAGATAGACCAGAGCCCGGCGGTAATAGGCCTTCGGTTCATAGAGGCGGCTAAGAACGTAACGGTACCCCTCCAGCAGGGCGCCCGCCCCCATCTTGGGCTGGAAGTTCAGGGCACGGGCGTCCATGGCGTTGTCGCCGGAAGGCAGCCCCAGCAGCCGGTTCTGGCCGCGCATGCGCTCGTAGAGCCTGGTGCCCGGCATGAGCGAGAGCAGGCCCACCATGGCCGTGGGTATGGCGGCCTGGCGGATGAAGCGCACTTGGTCCCGGAAGATGGAGGGCGGATCGGCGTCGAAGCCCACGATGAAGCCGCCCATTACCTCCAGGCCGTAGCTCTGGATGGTGCGCACAGCCTCCAAAAGGTCGCGGCCCTGGTTCTGGCGCTTGTTGCACTCCTTGAGCGAGGAGAGCGAAGGCGTCTCTATGCCCAGAAAGACCTCGGTGAAGTTGGCGGTGGCCATGAGCAGCAGCATCTCGGGATCGTCGGCCAAATTGACGCTGGCCTGGGTGAGAAAGGAAAAGGGCACCCGGCGGGCCTTCTGCCAGTCCACCATGGCCGCCAGCAGTTCCTTGGTGCGGGCCTGGTGGCCGATGAAGTTGTCATCCACCAGCATGACCGTGCCTCGCCAGCCCAAACGGTGCAGGTGGTCCAGTTCGGCCAGGACCTGGGCCGGGGTTTTCAGCCGGGGCTTGCGGCCGAAAAGCGACACCACGTCGCAGAAATCGCAGTCAAAGGGGCACCCGCGCGAGAACTGCACGGACATGCTGCGGTAGTTGTCCAGGTCGATCAGCTCCCAGCTGGGCGGCGGGGTGCGCGCCAGGCTGGGGTGGACCTGCGCCTCGTAGAGGGGCCGGGCTCGTCCAGCATCCAAGTCCGCAAGGAATTCCGGAAGCAGGTCCTCGGCTTCGCCGGCGATGACATGATCGACCCCGTCCAATTCCCGGTGCAGATGAGTGAAGAGAGGACCGCCGCCCACCACTTTACAGCCCTGGGCTCGCGCGCGCGCCACCACATCCTCCACCGAGGCCCTCTGCACCACCATGGCGCTGATGAAGACCAGGTCCGCCCAGGCCAAGTGATCATCCTGCAGCGGCTCCACGTTGAGGTCCACCACCTTCTTGGCCCAGGTCCCAGGTAGCATGGCCGCCACCGTGAGCAGCCCCAGGGGCGGGAAAGCCGCCTTGGAACGCACGAAGCGCAGGGCGTAGCGGAAGCTCCAAAACGTGTCGGGATAGCTGGGGCTGACCAGAAGCGCCTTCATCAAACACCTCCCGGCGAAAAAGAGGTGAAGTAGAGATGGGTGATGTTGGTCAGTGATGAGAGCTTGGCCGGAGTCAAGTCTAGCTCCAACGGCCTGCGCGAGGCAAGGGGAAGCTGGCGACAAGCGCTAAGTCGCTCAGTGGTTGCTCCGGAATGATGCCTTAGCCGCTCGGCCGGCGCTCGTTCCACGCGACTGGTGGTTTCCTGGTCCGTGTTTCCGAAATTTTGTCATTCTTTCTTATGGTTGTCCGTAGCATGCGGGGCATATACTTAGGCTCGGACCATTCTCAGGCCCTGAAGGCCGCCGCGGGGCTGAAAAACCGGCCACCGATTCGTGTTGGACCTCCAAATATTCTCCACTCGTGGATACTATGTTAAAATAGGTTGGTTACGTCCTCGGGGAGATGCCGGCAGGGAAGGGTCTTAATTGGAATACGACGATAATTTCCGACGCCTGAACATCGACCGGATGCTGGCTGAGCATGAATTGGACCGCCGCGAGCACCTGAGAGTGCGCCCTTCGTTTCTGACTCCGGTGGTCTTTGAATGGGATGGCCGCGACTACCGGATCATGGATATCAGCCGTGGAGGTTTTTCCTTCGTAAACCAAGTCCCCCTGGACAACGGCTGGCAACTCCTGGGCTGCCTGCGGCTTCCCCAAGAAGACCTTCCCATGGAGGTCAAGGTGGTGGTGGTGGGAAACTCCGAGGAAGGACTGGTGCGCTGCATGATAGAGGAGATCAGCCCCGCCAACCTGGAAATCCTGAGCCACTATATCAGGGACCGCAGCAAGGAGCTGACATCCTTGTTTTTCAAAGAACTGGCACAGCCATAGCAGTTGACGGAAAAGCCTGGGCGACGCCAACGTTAAGGAGGAGCATATGAGGGGCAAAATGGTATTGGTTCTTTCCCTCTTGCTGGTTCTGGGCGGCTGCGTTGTCTATCCCCTGCCCCCGGACCCCGCCCTGGATGCCGACCCGGACAACAATCTTCATCGTGCCGGGCCCGTGAACCCGCCCCCCGCGGCCTACGGCGCCCCGCCCGGAGCAGCGGTGATCGTCACACCCCCGCCGGTGTATGGTTGGCCGCCTCCGGTTTATTGGTATCCTCCACCCCGCGTGCCCCGGCCAGGCCCCTGGGTGCCGCCGCCGGGTCCGCCGCCACGGTGAGAGGGGTCCGAAACACCGCCCGGCCCTCCTGGTTCGCCATGGGGGCCGGGTGTTTTATTTGCCATTCCAGACCGGTTCCCGTTTCCCCAGGAAGGCCTTGATCCCATCCTGGGCGTCATCCATACAAAGATTCAGGGCCATGTTGCCCGTGGCCAGCTTGAAGGCTTCGGGCTCAGGCCGCCCCACTTGGTCGTAGAAGGTTTTCTTGCCCAGGGCCAAGGTAAGGGGGCTGGCCGCGGCGATTTGCAGGGCCAGCTTTTCCGCCTCGGCCACCAGGTCCTCGGTGGCCACCACCTTGTTCACCAGGCCCCAATCGCAGGCCTCGGCCGCGCTCACCCAGCGGCCGGTTAGCAGCATCTCCAGGGCCCGCTTGCGCCCCACCGCCCTGACCAAGGGCACGGCTGGGGTGCTGCAAAACAGGCCGATGCGCACGCCCGGCGTGGCGAAGCGGGCGCTCTGGCTGGCCACGGCCAGGTCGCAGGCCGCCACCAGCTGGCAACCGGCGGCGGTGGCCACGCCCTGGACCTGGCCCACCAGCGGCTGTGGCAGCTCCCGCAGCCTGGTCATCATGGCCGTGCAGTTTTCGAAGATGCGGCGGTAGTCGGCGGGCGAGCGGTCAACCATCTCGTCCAGCAAATGTCCGGCGCAAAAATGCTTACCCGCCGCCGCCAAGAGCACCACCCGCGCCCGGGGCTCGGCGGCGATCATCCCGCAAGCTCGGCCCAGCTCGTCCACCATGCGTTCACTCAGGGCGTTCACCTTTTGCGGGCGGTTCAAGGTCAGACGGGCCAGGCCGTCGCCGAAGCTTAGGGTTATCTCCTCGAAAGCCATCACCGCCTCCTGCTTCAGGGCCAAATCACGGCCAGGGCCAGGGAACCCGCGGGCCAGCCGGCAGGCCAGTCCGCCAACCGGGGCAGGCCCTCGTCGGTGCCGCCGGCCATCAGGGTCAACAGGTCCGCGCGGGTCAGCCCCGGCAGGGCCAGCACGCTCAGGGCGCTGCCGGAGGTCGCCGCCCTATCCAAGGCCCCGAACGCGGCCTCCACGATCAGCCCGCCAAGTTCCTCGGCCAAGGCCTGGCCCTGGCGGGAAAGCTCCTCCTTCAGCGCGGGCGACCAGGGCTCCCGGCCCAGCCGCGCTACAAGCCCGGCCAGGGCCTGGCGAATTTTCTCCAGGGCCCCACCGGCCTCGAGCCTTTCGCGCAGGGCCAGCACCTCCGTTTCCCCCAAGCCGCCCAGGTCGGGCAGCGCCAGGCGGAAGGCCTCCTGGGCCAGGGGGGAAGATGGGTCCGCTTCGCCCTCCTGAACCAGGCCCAGGGGAGATACCGCCCCGGCCGGCGAACGGAATTCGCCCGGATCAAAGGCCAGGCGGCGGTTGACCCGCTCGCGCAGCCACTGGGCGGCGGGCAGGCTGTCTGTGGCCAAAAGA
>JAJZPI010000062.1 GCA_021811275.1 Deltaproteobacteria bacterium | reverse complement strand
GTATAGGCTCACACTTTTAATATAATAGAAAACAACACTGACGAATATCAATGCCGATACGATTATCTCATGCTAATTATTTATAAAACCCAATCTGCTTCTAAACAGTCTCCAGTTTGTGGTCTTGGCCCCAAACTGTCCATAAGCGCCAAGGCCGTTTGAATTTTGTTCCTGCTCCCACTCTATGGCTTCAATACAGACCTGCCTTCCCCATTTCGCGCCTATCAAATACGAAACGCATAGGAAAAGCCCTGCAAGATAGCTTTGGTTATAAGCCGCCAATAAGGTTGCGCCGAAGGTGAACCCTATGGCTACATCCATGGCGAATCTTCTTATGGTACGGCAAGGGGCCCAAAACGATAGTACTCTGGCCTGATAATAATCATCCACCAGCATTATGAAGCAAATGAACATAAAAATGAACGAGCCGATTGATTGAAGGAAACTGACCCCCATTTCACCGAACGGTCCATATGTTACAGTTGCCTTGAATACAGTGGCAGCCTCGGCAAGCTTCCAATTTGTTAGCTTATCCAGGGTCCTTTGGGAGATTATGGTTGTTAAAATTCCTGCCGCCAATTCAACGAACTTAACAAAGGCCAGGGTGATTATGACACCGTATTCGGCATCAAGGAATCCTCGCAGGGTGTAATAAGGCATGGGATCGGTGCGTGCTAACGCATGGTTACCGTGTTCACTCATGTTTCCTTGGCCTTGGAGCATAACGCCCATCTCACCTAATAAAAAAGGCCGGCCCCTTGGGGGGAGCCGGCCTTGAGCCTTGGTCTGGTTGTATTTTTATTTTGGAGCGGGAGACGGGATTTGAACCCGCGACTTCAACCTTGGCAAGGTTGCACTCTACCTCTGAGTTACTCCCGCGTCACGAGGGGCAATACTAACAGAAGCCCGCGTTTTGTCAAGCCTAAACATAACCCCTAACTGCTCCGGTTTTGAACCAGAAGGCGCTGGAAGCGAAAGGCGTAGCCCAGTCCCGACCAGGCCGTGATAAACACCGCCAGCCACATGGCCCAGCCGCCCCAGAACTGGGGGTCGAAGCCCGCCAAGGGGTAATGCAGCAGGAGCAGAAAGACCCCCAACATCTGCAGGGCGGTCTTCCACTTGCCCCAAAGGTCGCTGGGCACCTGGAAATTGTGGTTGGCGGCCAGGGCCCGCATGCCGGTCACCGCGATCTCGCGGCATATGATCAGGATAGTCATCCAGGCCGACACGCGCCCCATCGCGGTGAGGATGACCAGCATGGAGGAGATCAGGAGCTTGTCCGCCACCGGGTCCAGGTATTGGCCCAGGAGAGTGACCGACTTCATGCGCCGGGCCAACCAGCCATCCAGGAGGTCGGTGATACCCGCCACGAAGAACATCACCCCCGCCACCAGGGACCATGCCTTGCCTGGCAGGTGCAGCAGCAGCACCAGCACCGGTATGCTGCCCACCCTGACCAGAGTCAGCAGGTTGGGCAGGTTCAGCACTTGCTCGCGGCGCGGGGGGTTCATCTTGCCTTCCCGATAGTACTTGTCACGCGGGGCCGGTCCATCAGGCCTTGCGCTTTTCCCAATCGGCCAGGAACTGCTTGAGCCCCGAGTCGGTCAGGGGGTGCTTGAGCAGGGCGTCGATGACCTTCAGGGGGATGGTGGCCACGTCCGCGCCCATAAGCGCGGCCTGCACCACGTGCATGGGGTGGCGCACGCTGGCCACCAGCACTTCGGTTTCGAAGGCGTAGTTGGAGTAGATGTCCACCACCTGTTGAATCAGCTCCATGCCGTCATGGGAGATGTCGTCAAGCCGGCCCACGAAGGGACTGATATAGGCCGCGCCGGCCTTGGCGGCCAGAAGCGCCTGCATGGGCGAGAAGCACAGGGTCACGTTGACCTTGATGCCCTCGCCGGAGAGGGTCTTGATGGCCTTGAGGCCCTCGCGGATGATGGGCACCTTGACCACCACGTTATCGCCCCATGCGGCGTACTTGCGGGCCTCGGCCACCATGGCCTCGTGCTCCACTGCCAGCACCTCCACGCTCACCGGGCCAGGCACCGCCTCCAGGATCTCCTTGATGCAGGGCTCGAAGGCCTTGCCGGTCTTGGCCACCAGGCTGGGGTTGGTGGTCACGCCGTCCAACACGCCCAGGCTCAAGGCCTCCTTGATCTCGTTGATGTCGGCGGTGTCGATGAAAATCTTCATTGGTCTTGCTCCCCAGAAAGATTCAGGATGACCAAGCCCCGGCCCTAATCCCCGGGTTGGTCCTGGTTTGGATTCGGTTCACCGGCCTTGCCCTGGCTTTTGTTTTGGGCGGCCAGGTAGGCGTCCCGGCAGACCTCGCTGCAAAAGAAGCGCTCCCCGGCGGCCGTTTGGATGCGCAGGGCCTCGTGCCGAGGGAAATAGACTCCGCACTGGGGATCCTGCACCATCACGTCCATGATTTCACGGGCGGCCCGGTCCTTGGGACCGGCGGCGCGGCCGGCTTGTCCCCCGCCCGTTCCGGTCATCAAACGCCTGAGCAGGCGGTAGAGCGCCCACACCGCCAGAGCTATGAGCAGGTAGCGGGCCAAGGTCCCGATCAGGCCCATGGCGTCCTCTCCACTTTTTGGCTCTCCCGCTCGGCCGGCGTGAGCAACGCCAGCAATTCCCCGGCCGTCTTGCCCAGGCCGGGCACGACCAGGCTCGGGGCAATCTCCATCAGCGGCACCAGCACGAAGGCCCGAAGGTGCAGGCGGGGGTGCGGCGCCTGGAGTCCCGGCTCGTCGATCAGCTCGCGACCAAAAAGCAGGAGGTCCATGTCCAGGGTGCGCGGTCCCCAACGCTCCAGCCGCCGGCGGCCCAAGGCCGCCTCCACGGCCAAAAGCTCGGCCAACAGCGCGCCAGCCGACCCTCTATAAATACCATGAGCCACCGCGTTGACAAAGGGCGGCTGATCGGTTTTACCCACCGGGGCGGTAAGGTAGCAGGATGAGAGTGCCAAGCGCCGCCAGGACCCTCCCCTTTCCAAGGCCTCCAGGCCTGCCAGAAGGTTGGCCTTGGGCTGGCCCAGGCCGGAGCCCAGGTTGGAGCCCAGGCCCAGGTATGTCTCGGTGCCGCCCCCCTGAGCCTGCTCAGCCCCGTCCTTCCCCCGGCTCACTACAGTCCCAGCTGGGCCAGGCGCCCCACCGCCTCGGCCAGGCGGCCCTTATCCACGGTGAGCGCGAAGCGCACATAGCCCTCGCCCGCCGCGCCGAAGCCGTTGCCCGGAGTGGAGACGATGCCGCACTCGTTGAGCAGCCTCGTGGTGAACTCGGCGCTGGTTAAGCCCGTGGGGCAAGGGCACCAGACGTAGAAAGTGGCCTTGGGGGCATCCACTGCCAGTCCCAGGCCCTTGAGGCCCTGAACCAGCACGTCGCGCCGTTCCCGGTACAGGGCGGTCATGTCCGCCACGCATTTCTGGTCGAAGGTGAGCGCGGCTATGCCCGCCAGCTGCACGGCGTCGAAGGCCCCGGAGTCGATCTGGCTCTTGACCTGGCCCAGGCCGGCCACCAGTTCGGCGTTGCCCACGGCGAACCCCAGGCGCCAGCCAGTCATGTTGTAGGTCTTGGACAGGCTGTGGAACTCGATGCCCACCTCCTTGGCCCCAGGCACCTCCAGGAAGCTGGGAGGCTTGAAACCGTCATAGGCCATCTCGGTGTAGGCGGCGTCGGAGACCACGATGAGCTTGTGGCGGTGAGCGAAGTCCACCACCGTACGGTAGAAAGCAAGGTCGGCCACCGCCGCGGTGGGGTTGTTGGGGTAATTGATGATGATGACCTTGGCCCGGCTCAAGGCCTCCTTGGGAATGGCCTCCAAGTCGGGCAGGAAGCCGTTCTGCTTCAATAGCGGCATGGGTACCGGTCGCCCTCCGGCCATCAGCGTGGAGGAGTGGTAGACCGGATAGGCCGGGCTGGGGCAGAGCACAACGTCGCCGGGGTCGATGAAGGCCAGTGGGAAATGGGCCAGGCCCTCCTTGGAGCCGATGAGGGTGATGACCTCCTTGGCCGCGTCGAGTTTGACGCCGAAGCGGCGGCCGTACCAATCGGCGGCCACCTCGCGGAAGCGGCTGAGGCCGGAGTAGGCCGGGTACTTGTGAGTGGCGGGGTCCTGGGCCGAGCGGCAGAGGGCCTCGATCACGTGGGCCGGGGTGGGCTGATCAGGGTCGCCCACGCCGAGGTCGATAATGTCCACCCCGCGCTGACGAACTTGGTCGCGCAGACGGTCGATCTCCTTGAAGAGGTAGGGCGGCAGCAGTTGCAGGCGCTGGGCGCGCTCGTGGGTCATGAAAAACCTCTGTTGGTTAGAGCTTCTGTCGGGAGGTAACGGGGTTGGCCAGGCGGCCGATGCCCTCCACCTCGATAGTCACGGTTTGTCCGTCGGCGAGCGGCCCCACCCCGGCCGGCGTGCCGGTGGCGATCACGTCGCCGGCCTTGAGGGTCATCACCCGGCTGATGAAGGAGACCAACTCGGCCGGTGTGAAGATCAGGTCGGCGGTGGTGCTGTCCTGGCGGGTCTGGCCGTCGACCAGGCTGCGCACGCGCAGGGTTCCGGGGTCCAGATCCAGGGCGATGGCCGGGCCCAGGGGGCAGAAGGTGTCGAAGCCCTTGGCCCGGGTGTACTGGATGTCGGTGGCCTGGAGGTCGCGGGCGGTGACGTCGTTGACGCAGGTGTAGCCCAGGATGTAGTCCGGCGCTTCGCCGGCGCCGACGTCCTGGCATGGTCTTCCGATCACCACTCCCAGTTCGGCCTCGTAGTCCACCCGCCGGCTCATGTGCAGGGGTCGCACGATGGGCGCGCCCGGGCCGATGACGGCGGTGCTCGGCTTCAAAAAGAGCATGGGCTCCTCGGGCAGGGCCTTCTTCATCTCCCTGGCGTGGGCCTTGTAGTTGAGCCCCACGGCCACCACCTTGGAGGGACGGCAGGGGGCGAGCACCCGCACCTCGCCCAGCTTCACGGTCTGTTTGCCGGGTTTGCCGCCGGCGAAGGGCGAGCCCTCGAAGAGGCGCACCCTGCCCTTTTCATAGAGTCCGTAGACGACGCGGCCCCTGCCGCCGAGGCGTACTATGGCCCGTTGCGCGAAAATGTCAGCCGGATCCAAGGCCATGTTGAACCCTACCCTTTCAGCCCCAGCACGTCCTGCATGTCGTAGAGGCCTGGCTTTTGCTTGACCACCCACAGCGCCGCGCGCACCGCCCCCTGGGCGAAGGTCTCGCGGGAATGGGCGCGGTGGGTAAGCTCGATGCGCTCGCCCTGGCCGATAAAGTAGACGGTGTGGTCGCCCACGATGTCGCCGCCGCGGATGACGCTGACCCCGATTTCGTCCTTGGTGCGCGCGCCCACCAGGCCCTGGCGGCCATGGCGCAGGGCCTTGTCCAGCTTCAGCCCGCGCGCGATCGCCATCTCCTCCAGCAGGCGCACGGCGCTGCCGCTGGGGGCGTCCTTCTTCTGGTCGTGGTGCGCCTCCACCAGCTCCAGGGCGTATTCCGGCCCCAGCACCTTGGTGATCATGCCGGCCAGCTTGAACATGAGGTTCATGCCCACGCTCATGTTGGGGGCGAAAACCACCGGCACCTTCTTGGCCAGCTTGACCATCTCTTTTTTCTGGGCGGCGTCGAGGCCGGTGGTGCCGATGACCGCCGCCTTCTTGAACTTGGCGCAGCCCTGAAGATTGGCCAGGGAGGCCGCCGGCGTGGTGAACTCCACCAGCACGTCGGCCTTGGCCAGCACCTCCGCCGGACCTTCGCTGACCAGGCCGGCCGCCTGGGCGCAGCCGGTCACTTCACTCATGCGCCTGCCCACGGCCGGGTGCCCCGGGCCCTCGAAACCGCCCACCAGGGCCGCGCCGGGGTTCAAGTCCACGGCCCGGACGATAGCCCCTCCCATGCGGCCGGCCACGCCGGCCACCGCGATTCCCACCATGATCGCGCCTCCCTACTTCATAAGCCCGTAGGCGATGAGCGCTGCCCGAAGCCTCTCCTGGCTGGCCGGCAGCATCTCGCACATGGGCAGCCTCAGCTCGCCGCTGGGGATGAGGCCCAGCCAGGCCATGGCGGTCTTGACCGGGACGGGGTTGGTCTCCACGAACATGGCCTTGCACAGCGGCAGCAGGCGGTAGTAAAGCGCTTGGGCCTTTGCCACCTCGCCCCGCTCCCAGGCCGCGCAAAGGTCGGACACGTCCTTGGGCACGATGTTGTTGACCACACTGATCACACCCCTGCCGCCGATGGCCAGCAAAGGCAGAACCATGCCGTCGTCGCCGGAAAGCACCGACAGGCCGTCGCCGCAAAGGTGGATGATCTCGGCCATCTGGCTGATATCGCCGCTGGCTTCCTTGACCGCCACCACCCCGGGCAGCTTGGCGATGCGGGCCATGGTGGCCGGCAGGATATTGACTGCGGTGCGGCCCATGATGTTGTAGGGCACCAGGGGGAAGCCGCCGGCGGCCTGGGCGATGGCCTCGAAGTGCCGGAAGATACCCTCCTGGGTGGGCTTGTTGTAGTATGGCGTTATGTGGAGGGCCGCGTCGGCCCCCGCCCGCTTGGCGTGCAGGGTAAGCTCGATGGCCTCCTTGGTATTGTTGGAACCGGCGCCAGCCACCACCGCGATCCGCTTGTTCACGGCCTGGACCGTGATTTCCACCACCCGCTTGTGCTCCTCATGGCTGAGCGTGGCCGACTCGCCGGTGGTGCCGCAGGGCACGATACCGCTGGTGCCGTTCTCGACGTGGAACTCGATCAACCTTCTAAGCGTCTCTTCGTCAACCTGGCCATTCCTGAAAGGCGTGACCAGGGCCACCAGGGCTCCCTTCAACATCGATAGCTCCTTCCTCGCGTAGACGCTTTATTGCCTTGAGCCGGGCCGATTTTATCAGCCCTGGCGCCGCAACCAATCAAAGGCCTCCCGGTGCAGGCTTCCCTCATAGACGTAGGCGGCGCTCCCTTCCAGGAAGACATTCGCGAAGCCGCCGGGCTGGGCCGTGAAGTGGACCTTCAGGCGCTCCCCGCTTTTCACCCGGACCGGGACCGGCGAAACCAGGCCCAGCCCCTCCCCCGCCATGAGGGCGGAGGCGACGGCGCCGGTTCCGCAGGCCAAGGTCTCATCCTCCACGCCGCGCTCATAGGTCCTCACCCAAAGCTCGCCCTCCCGCAGGGCGGCGAAATTCACGTTGGTGCCTGCGGGTGCGAAATGCTGGTGAAAACGTACCAGGCGGCCCATCTCCCTCACCGGAGCTGATTGCAGGTCCTCGAACAGGATGACGGCGTGAGGCACGCCGGTGTTTATGCCGTCGATGGTCAGGCCCCGGGGCAGCTCGGGGAGGTTCAGGCCACGATAGGCCCCGCGCGGGGGAACCATCTCCAGCTTGACCACCTGCCCCTGCACCTGGGCCCGGATGGGGCCGGCCAGGGTGTCGAAGAGCATGACCGGTCCGGCCAGGCCATGGTCATGGGCGAAGCGGGCCGCGCAACGGCCGCCGTTGCCGCACATCTCTGCCGATGATCCATCGGCGTTGAAGAAGTGCCAACGGAAGTCCACCCTCCCCAGCTTTGAGTCTACCCGGTCGCTGGGCTCCAGGACAATCAGTCCGTCTGCTCCCACCGAAAGCCCGCGGGCGCACGCCCCCCTGGCCAAGAGCGGCAGAATTTCCGGAGCCAGCCCGGCCCGGCGGTTGTCGATGACCACGAAGTCGTTGCCGCTGCCGTTCATCTTGGCAAAGGCCAGCCCGTGGAGGGCTTCCAGCGCCCTGGCGTCAGCCTCGGACATGGCTCAGTCCATCCAGGGGGGCAGGCTCTCGCCCCGGCAGAGGTCCTCGTAGGTCTCGCGGTCGCGCACCACCGCCCAGCGCCGGCCGTTGACCAGCACCTCGGCCACGCGCGGGCGGGAATTGTAGTTGGAGCTCATGGCGAAGCCGTAGGCCCCGGCGCTCATAACCGCCAAGAGATCGCCGCGCTCCAAACGCGGCAGCTCGCGGTCGCGGGCCAGGAAGTCGCCAGTCTCGCAGATGGGCCCCACCACGTCGGCCACCGCCGTTTCCAAGCCGGGGCGTTGCCGCTCTGCCCAGATGGCGTGATAGGAGTCGTAGAAGCTGGGGCGAATCAGGTCGTTCATGGCCGCGTCCACCACCAGGAAGCGCTTGACCGGGGTCCGCTTGGTGTAGAGCACCCGGGTGAGCAAAATGCCGGCGTTGCCCACCAGCACCCGGCCCGGCTCCAGCACTAGGCGCATGCCCAGGCGGCTCACGGTCTGCTTGAGCGCGCCGGCGTAGTCGTCGGGCTGGGGCGGCTGCTCCTGGTTGTAGGTGATGCCCAGGCCGCCGCCCAGGTCGAGGATGCCCGGACGGATGCCGGACCCGGCCAGGCGCTCGACTAGGCCGGCCAGCCGCTCCAGGGCGTCGGCAAAGGGGCGCACGTCGGTCAGCTGGCTGCCGATGTGGCAGGAGACGCCCTTTATCTCCAGGTGGGGAAGCTTGGCGGCGGCCTGGTACTGGGCGAAGGCGGTCGCCATGTCCATGCCGAACTTGTTCTTGGCCAGGCCGGTGGTGATCTTGGGGTGGGTCTGGGCATCCACGTCGGGGTTGACCCGGATGCTTACCGGGGCCTTAACGCCCAGCACCCCGGCGACCTGATCGAGCACCTCCATCTCCTGGGGGCTCTCCAGGTTGAACAGAAGGATGCCGGCCTTGAGCGCGGCGGCCATCTCGGCCTCGCCCTTGCCCACGCCCGAGTAAACGATGCGCGAGGGCGCCACCCCGGCGGCCAGGGCGCGGTGCAATTCGCCACCGCTGACGATGTCGGCCCCGCCGCCCAGCGAGGCGAAGAGGGAGACGATGGCGCGGTTGGTGTTGGCCTTGACCGCGTAGCAGACCAGGGCGTCCAGCCCGGAGAAGGCCCGGGCGAACGCCTGGAAATGGCGGGTCAGCGTGGCCTGGGAATAGACATAGGCCGGGGTGCCCACCTCACGGGCGATCTCGGCCAGGCCTACCTGTTCGGCGTGGAGCCGGCCTTCCTGATAGGTGAAATGATGCATGACTATGACGGCTCGATGCTTATGGTTGCGGTATCAGGGTTGATGCCTAATTTCCATGGCCGTGGTGGGCGGGCTCGCCTGGCCGGCATCGTCCACGGCCGACACCCGGTAGAGATAGATACCGCCCTTCTGCACGTCCTTGTCCACGAAGGTGTTCTCGGGCCAGGGCTGCGCGTTCAACCGTGACCAGGGACCACCCTTCTTGTCCTGGCGCTCTATGTAATAACCGGCGGTGTCCTGCGTGGGGCTGGGGGTGAAGCGCAGGTATACGCCGTCGGCCTGGCTGACGCCGGCCAGTCCGCTGGGGGGTTCGATCGTCTTTTGCTGGCGCGTGGAAGTCGACAGCCAGGCCGTGGACTCGCCCGCGACCTCGGTGCCGCGCACCAAGCGCACAGCCGTCACGCGGTAGGAGTAGGTCTGGCCTTCCATGATGGTCTTGTCCACCAGGGGGGGCGCGGAGAGCGGGCGCTGGGTCAGCTGCCTTTCGCCGTCAGGACCCTTGCGGAAGACCAGATAGGCCACCGGGTCCATGGGCTTGGCGCCGTCGGCCAGTTTCTCCACCGGCTTCCAGGTCAGCTCGATCTGGCCTTGCTTGGCCTGCGCGGTCAGCCCCGTGGGGGTCGCCGGCGGCGTTACCCTGAAGGCGTGCGCCAATCCGGAGGGATTGCTGGAGCGGCCGGCCGCGTCCGTGATGATCACCTGGTAGACCGCCTGCATGTCAAGCGGGGCGGCGGTGTCTAGATAGGCGAAGCGCCCGCCCTCCAGGCCTTCCAAGTGCTTGGTGACGTCGAAGACATGAAACTTGGTCAACCGCGGCGGACAGGGAGGGCACTCGGGCAGACCGGCGACCGGAATGTAGCCATAGTAGAGCGTGGCCTCGACTATCCTCTGGTCCGGCTTGTCCGCCGCCGGCACCCAGAAACTGACCTCTACGCCCCGAGAAACAGGGGTGGCCTCCAAACTCCCCGGCATGACCGGCAGGAGCTTGGTCTTCTCGATGGGATAGGACTTGATCCCGCAGGCGGAGACCAGCCAGCAGCAGGCCAACAAGGTCAGCCACAGGGCTACGCGGATTAGTCGGACTCTGGCCATAAGCGCTTTCTCGCCTCCATGAGAGCCGCCTCCACGTTGCGGCTGGCGGTGCCGCCGGGGCTGACGCGGCGGTTGACGGCGTGGCTGGGATCCAGCACCTCAAACACGTCTTGTTCTATCACAGAATCGAGGTTCTTGTACTCGTCGAGTCCCAATTGCTCCAGACCGCGGCCGGTGCTTTCGGCCAAGCGCACGGCCCGGCCGGCGATCTCGTGGGCCTGTCGGAAAGGCACCCCCCGGGCGGCCAGGTAGTCGGCCAGCTCGGTGGCGTTCAAGAAGCCGCCTTGGGCCGCCCGCCGGAGGCTATCCTCGCGCACGGTGACGTTGAGCAGCATGGGGGCCATGACCCGCAGGCAGTCCAGCACCGTGCCGGCGGCGTCGAAGACCGGCTCCTTGTCCTCTTGCAGGTCCTTGTTGTAGGCCAAGGGCAGGCCCTTGAGCACGGTGAGCAGGCTGACCAGGTCGCCCATGACCCGTCCGGTCTTGCCCCGGATCAACTCGGCGGCGTCGGGGTTCTTCTTTTGGGGCATGATGGAGCTGCCGGTGCTGAAGGCGTCGGAGAGTGCCACGAAGCCGAACTCCTGGCTGGACCAAAGCACCAGTTCCTCGGCCAGGCGTGAGAGGTGCGTCTGGATCAGGGCCAGGGTGAAAAGAAACTCGGCGGCAAAGTCGCGATCGCTCACCGCGTCCAGGGAATTGGCGAAAATATTCTTGAAGCCCAGGTCGGCGGCCACCGAAGCCGGATCGATGTCGAAGGTGGTGCCGGCCAGGGCCGCCGCGCCCAGGGGCAGCACCGAAGCCCGCGCCAGGCAATCGGCCAGACGGCCGCGGTCGCGCCAGGCCATCTCCACGTAGGCCAACATATGGTGCGCGAAAAGCACCGGCTGTGCCCTTTGCAGATGCGTATAGCCGGGCATGATGGCCGCGCGGTGGCGCTCGGCCAGGTTGACCAGGGCGCGCTGGTACTCCACCAGCGCCTGGTCCAGCTCGCGGCCTGTATCCAATATCCACAGGCGCAGATCGGTGGCCACCTGGTCGTTTCGGGAGCGGGCGGTGTGCAGCCGGCCGGCCGGTTCGCCGATCAGCTCCTTGAGCCGGGCCTCCACATGAGTATGGATATCCTCCAGGGACTCCCGCCACTCCATCCCGCCAGCCGCGATCTCCTCGCCCACCCGCCTAAGGCCCTCGAGTATGGCCTTGGCGTCCTCGGAGCTGATCACGCCCTGGCGGGCCAGCATGGCCGCGTGGGCCTTGGAGGCCCGAATGTCCTGGACCCAGAGACGTCGGTCAAAGCCGATGGACGCGTTGATGCGCTGCATCAGAGCGTCGGTGGGCTCGGCGAAGCGCCCCCCCCAAAGCTTGTATTCAGGCTTGTCGGCCACTTTGCGACCTCGCTTGACGCCCTTTACTTCAAACCAGCCTGGGCCTGGGCCAGCGCATGACGGATGCGCAGGCGCAGGCCGTTCAAGCGGATGAAGCCGGTGGCGTCGGCCTGGTTGTATACCGTGTCAGCCTCGAAGGTGACCACGTCGGTACGGTAGAGGGAGTTGGGCGAGCGCCGGCCCAGTACGGTCGCGTTGCCCTTGTAGAGTTTGAGACGCACCTGCCCGCTCACCGGCTTCTGGGCTTGGTCCATCAGGGATTGCAGCAGCTCCATCTCCGGCGAATACCAATAACCGTAGTAGATCAACTCGCTGTAATGGGTCAAGAGGCTGTCGCGCAGGCGCAGAACCTCGCGGTCCAGGCAGAGCGATTCCAGGGCCAGGTGCCCCGCGCGCAGGATGGCCCCACCCGGAGTCTCATAGACGCCTCGGCTCTTCATGCCCACGTAACGGTTCTCCACCAAGTCCACCCTGCCTATGCCGTGGCGGCCGCCCAACTCGTTCAGGCGGGCCAGGAGCGTGGCCGGGGAGAGCGGCTGGCCGTCGATGGCCACCGGGTTGCCCTCCTCGAAGTCGATGGTGATCTCCTCGGGCTTGTCCGGGGCGGCCTCGGGCGAGACGCTGAGCACGAACATCTCCTCCGGCGGGGTGGCCCAGGGGTCCTCCAGGATGCCGCCCTCGAAGGAGATGTGCAGCAGGTTGCGGTCGCTGGACCAGGGCCGGGCCTTGGTCACCGGCACCGGGATGCCGTGGGCCTTGGCATAGGCCAACAGCGCCTCGCGGGAGTTCAAGTCCCATTCGCGCCAGGGAGCGATTATCCTGAGGTGCGGCGCCAAGGCTTGATAGGTCAGTTCAAAACGCACCTGGTCGTTGCCCTTGCCCGTGGCCCCGTGGCTGACCGCGTCGGCCTTCTCCAGCGCGGCGATCTCGGCCTGGCGCTTGGCGATCAGGGGCCGGGCCAGGCTGGTGCCTAGCAGGTAGCAGGTCTCGTAGATGGCTCCGGCGCGGAAGGCCGGGAAGACGAAGTCGCGCACGAATTCCTCGCGCAGGTCGTCGATGTAGACCTGGCTGGCCCCGGTCTTGAGGGCCTTTTCGCGCAGGGGGGCCACTTCCTCGCCCTGGCCCAGGTCAGCCACGAAGGCCACCACCTCGCACTGGTAGGTTTCTTTGAGCCAGGTCAGTATGACGCTGGTATCCAAACCGCCCGAGTAGGCCAGCACGACCTTGTTGATCTTCTTTTCCATGTTTTTAAGTCCTTCGCGCTTAGGCGCTGGCGAACGCCGCTTATTCTTCAGGGCCCAGCAGGGCCTCCAGGATGGCCTTTTGCATGTGCAGACGGTTTTCGGCCTGGTCCCAGACCACCGACTGCGGTCCCTCCAGCACCTCCTCGGTTATCTCCTCCCCGCGGTGGGCGGGCAGGCAGTGCAGCACCAGGGCCCCCGGCGCGGCCCGCCGGAGCAGGGCGACGTCCAGGGTGTAGCCGGCGAAGGCCTGCCTGCGGGCCTGGGCCTCGTTCTCCTGGCCCATGGAGGCCCAGACGTCGGTGGAGACCACCCGCGCCCCGGCGACGGCCTCTTGGGGGTCGCCGGTGATGGTCAGCCTGGCCCCCATGTCCCGGGCGCGTTCGACGATGGCCGGGTTGGGCATAAAGCCCAGGGGGCAGGCCAGGCGCAGCTCGAAGCCCAGCACCCCGGCCGCTTCCAGCCAGGAATGTGCCATGTTGTTGCCGTCGCCCAGCCAGGCGTAGACCGGCTTTTTCACATCGCCCAAGCGCTCGCTCACCGTCAGGAGGTCACTCATGACCTGGCAGGGGTGGCTCAGGTCGGTCAGGGCATTGACCACCGGGATGGAGCCTTGGGCCGCCAGCTCCTCCACCACCTCGTGGCCGAAGGTGCGCACCACCAGAGCGTCCACGTAGCGGCTCATGACCCGGGCCATGTCCTTCAGGGGCTCCGAGCGCCCGAGTTGGGAGTCCTTGTCGGTCATAAAGATGGTGGAGCCGCCTAGGCCCTTGGCCGCCACCTCGAAGGATACCCGGGTGCGGGTGGAGGCCTTCTGAAAGACCAAGGCCACGGTCTTGTCCTTGAGAGGACGGGGCCGGTAGCCGTTCTTCCAGCCGGTCTTGAGCGCGGCCGCGCGTTCCACCAGGCCCAATACCTCGGCCTGGCTCAGGTCGGTGATGGCCAGCAGATGTCTGGTGTTGAGCTTCATCGCGCTTGGTCCTCAGGCCGGGACAAAGCCGGCCAGCGCCGCGCCCAGGGCCGCCAAGAGGGCGTCGATCTCCTGGGTACCGACGGTCAGGGGGGGCAGGAACCTCAAAACCTTGTCCTGGGTGCAGTTGACCACGAAGCCCGCGGCCAAGAGGTCCTTGGCCAGCTGGGCGCAAGGCGCGGTCAGCTCCATGCCCAGCATGAGCCCTAGGCCGCGCACCTGGGCCACCGCCCGGGGATGGGCCAGGGCCAGCTTATCCAGCCCAGCCTTCAGATAGCCGCCCCGCTGGGCCACGCTCTCCATGAAACCGGGCTTGGTGAGCGTCTCCAACACTACCCGCGCCGCCTCCATAACCACCGGTCCGGCCCCGAAGGTGCTGGCGTGGGCTCCAGGGCCGAACAGCGAGGCGGCCTTCTCGGTGGCCAGGATGACCCCGGCGGGCAGGCCATTGGCCAGGGCCTTGGCCAGGGTCATGACGTCCGGGGCCACGCCGAAGTGCTCGTGGGCGAAGAGCCGGCCGGTGCGGCCCAGACCGGTCTGAATCTCGTCCAGGATCATGAGGGCGCCGTTTTTGTCGCAGAGCTCCCGCACCTCGGCCAGGTAGCCGGCCGGAGGCAGGACCACCCCGCCTTCGCCCAGGACCGGCTCCAGGAGCACAGCGCAGACATGCTCGTCCCAGGCCTCCCTGAGCGAATCCAGGTCGCCGAAGGTCACGTGCCGGAACTCGGGGAGCAGAGGGTGGTAGCCCTTCTGCACCTTGTCTTGTCCGGTGGCCGAGAGGGTGGCCATGGTGCGCCCGTGGAAGGAGCCCTTCATGGTGATCACCACGTGAGCCCCGTTCAGCCTTTCCTTACCCCACAGCCGGGCCAGCTTGAGCGCGCCTTCGTTGGCCTCGGCCCCGGAGTTGCCGAAGAAGATCCGGTCGGCGAAGGAGTTGGCCGTCAGAAGCTCGGCCACCCGAGCCTGGGGCTCTGTGTAGTACAGGTTGGAAACATGCACCAGCTTGCCCGCCTGCTCGCAGATGGCCGAGGCCACGCCGGGATGGGCGTGTCCCAGGTTCACCACCGCTATGCCGGCCAGGAAGTCCAAATATTCCTTGCCGGCATCGTCCCACAGCCGGCAGCCCTGGCCCCGCACGAAGGTGACCGGGTTCCGGGCGTAGGTCTTCATCACCAGCTTGTCTATCTTTTGCGCGTGAGTATCGCTCATGATTCAATCGCTCCAGCCTTCAAAGTCAAATCCGGCAATTCGTTTCAACACCAATTGACTTGAAAGCCTCATCGCGACTTGAAGACAGTGCCGATGCCACTGTCAGTGAATACCTCCAGCAAAATGGCGTTGGGCACCCGCCCGTCGATGATGTGCGCCCGCTCCACTCCCGCCTCCAGGGCCTCCAGGCAGCAACTCACTTTGGGGATCATGCCGCCCTTGATGACGCCGGCCTCCATCAGTTCGCCCACCTGGACCGGGGTCATCTCCTGGATCAGGTTGCCCTCGCCGTCCAATACTCCCCGGGTGTCGGTGAGCAGGATGAGCTTGCTGGCGCGCAGTCCCGCGGCGATGGCCGCGGCCACCAGGTCGGCGTTGATGTTCAAGGACTCGCCCTCCGGCCCCACCCCCACCGGGGCGATGACCGGGATGAACTGGCCATGCTCCAGGGTCCGGAGCACCTGTGGGTCCACCTTCTCCGGCTCGCCCACCAAGCCGATGTCCACGATCTCCGGCGGTTGCTGTCCCGCGCTTTCACGGGCCAATTGCAGGCGGCTGGCCCGTATCATGGAGCCGTCGTGACCGGAAAGCCCTACCGCCCGGCCGCCGTGCTGGTTGATGAGCCCCACGATGGAGGTGTTGACCTGGCCCAGGAGCACCATCTGCACCACGTCCATGACCTCCGGCGTGGTGACTCGCATGCCGTCGACGAACTCGCTGACGATGTTGAGCTGCTTCAGAAGCCGGCTGATCTGGGGTCCCCCGCCGTGCACCACCACGGGATAGATGCCCACGGCCCTGAGCAGGATCACGTTCAGGGCGAAGCTCTTCTTGAGCTCGTCGTCGACCATGGCGTGTCCGCCGTATTTGATGACCACGGTCTGACCGGCGAACTTGCGCAGGTAGGGTAGCGCCTCGATCAGGGTTTGGGCCCGGAAGGCCGCCTGGTCGTTCTGCGCGTGGGGCCGGAAACTGTTCTGCTCGTTCATGTCTCGATTGTCCGACTAAAGGATATACCTGCTTAGGTCCTGGTCCTGGCTGATGCCCGAGAGCTTGTCGCGCACGTAGTTCGCGTCGATGGTCAGCTCCATGCCGTTCATCTCCGGGGCGGCGAAGGAGACCTCCTCCAGGAGCCGCTCCATGACCGTATGCAGCCGCCGGGCCCCGATGTTCTCGGTGGACTCGTTTACACGGGTGGCTATCTCGGCCAGGGCCGCTATGGCCTCCTCGTTGAAGTCCACGTTCACGCCCTCGGTGGCCATCAAGGCCTTGTACTGGCTGATGAGCGCGTTCTTGGGCTCGGTCAAAATCCTCACGAAGTCATCGGCGGTCAGCGACTTCAGCTCCACCCTGATAGGGAAGCGCCCCTGCAGCTCGGGGATCAGGTCCGAGGGCTTGCAGGTGTGGAAGGCCCCGGCGGCGATGAACAGCACGTGGTCGGTCTTGACCATGCCGTACTTGGTGTTCACGGTCGAGCCCTCCACCAGGGGCAGCAGGTCGCGCTGCACGCCCTCGCGGCTCACGTCCGGCCCCCGGCCCTGCTCGCGGCCCGAAATCTTGTCGATCTCGTCCAGGAAGATGATGCCTTCCTGTTCCACCTTGGCCAGGGCCACCTGCACCACCTTGTCCATGTCGATGAGCTTGGCGGCCTCCTCGTTGGTCAGTATGTCCAGGGCCTCGGGCACCTTGACCTTGCGGCGCTTGGCCTGCTTGGGCAGGATGCTGCCCAGCATGTCGCGCAGGTTGGTGTCCAGGTCCTCCATGCCTCCGGCGCTGAAAATCTCCACCATGGGTAGGCTCTGCTGGGCGCTGACCTCCAGGTCCAGATAGCGTTCGTCCAGCTTGCCCTCGCGCAGGAGTTTCCTGAGCTTGCTGCGGGTGGGGTTCAGGTCCTCGTCCTTGCGCACCACCTCCAGATGCTGGTCAGCCGCCGGGTCGCGCTCGCCGGGCTGGCGCGGGGGCAGCAGGATGTCCAGCAGGCGCTCCTCGGCCAGTTCGCGGGCCTTCTCGCGCACCTTCTGCTGCTCCATGGAGCGCACCATGCTCACCGCCAGCTCGGTGAGGTCGCGCACCATGGATTCCACGTCGCGGCCCACGTAGCCCACCTCGGTGAACTTGCTGGCCTCCACCTTCAGGAAGGGGGCCTCGGCCAGGCGGGCCAGGCGGCGGGCGATCTCGGTCTTGCCCACCCCGGTGGGGCCCATCATGATGATGTTCTTGGGCGCGATTTCGTCGCGCAGCTCATCGGGCACCTGCTGCCGCCGCCAGCGGTTGCGCAGGGCGATGGCCACGCAGCGCTTGGCGTCTTTCTGGCCGATGACGTACTTGTCCAGCTCGGCTACTATCTCGCGCGGAGTCAGGGTGGCCATATTTAGAGCGTCTCCACCACAATCTCGCGGTTGGTGTAAATGCAGATGTCGGCCGCGATGCCCATGGCCTCGCGGGCAATCTCCCGGGGACCCAGATTGGTGTGGGCCAGGAGCGCCCGGGCCGCGGCCAGGGCGAAGGTGCCGCCGGAGCCTATGGCCGCCAACCCGCCCTCGGGGTCGATGACGTCGCCGGAGCCGGAGATCATCAGCAAAAATTCGCGGTCCGCCGCCAGGAGCAGGGCCTCCAGCCGGCGCAGGCTCTTGTCCATGCGCCAGTCCTTGGCCAGTTCCACCGCCGCCCGGGGCAGGTTGCCGGCGTAGGCCTCCAGCTTGCCCTCCAGGCGCTCGAAGAGCGTGAAGGCATCGGCGGTGGCCCCGGCGAAGCCGGCCAGCACCTTGTCGTGGTAGAGCCGGCGGACCTTCCTGGCCCCGGCCTTGACCACGGTGCTGCCCATGGTCACCTGTCCGTCGCCGGCCATCACCACCTCGCCGTCCTTTCGTAGGGCCAGCACGGTGGTGGCATGCATCTCGAGCCTAGCCTCCATGCTCATCCTCCCCCTCCTCCTGCGGCCGCCCGGCCCGGGGATGGGCCTTGTCATAAACCTTGAGCAGCTTGTCCACCGTGAGGTGGGTGTATTTCTGGGTGGTGCTCAGGCTCTTGTGCCCCAGCATCTCCTGCACCGAGCGCAGGTCCGCCCCGCCTTCCAACAGGTGGGTGGCCATGGCGTGGCGCAGGGCATGCGGACTGACCTTTCGTCCCACGCTCAGGTCCAGGGCCTGGCCGTCCACCAGGCGCTGCACGCTGCGCGGCGTGAGCCGGCCGCCACGCCGGTTCAGAAACAGAGCCGGCTCCTCGGCCCTCTCGGGGGCCAGGAGCGCCGGCCTGGCCCGCAGCCAGGCGTTGAGGGCCTCGTCCGCCTTGGAGCCCAGGGGCACTAGGCGCTCGCGCCCGCCCTTGCCCTTGGTGACCTGCACCAGCCCCAGATCCAGGCGCAGGTGCGTCACGTCCAGCCCTGTAAGCTCGCTCACGCGCAGGCCGCTCGAGTAGAGCAGCTCCAGCATGGCCGAGTCGCGCAGGCGAGCTGCCTCGGCCTTGGCATCCTCGGACGGAGGTTCCCGCCGGGACGGGCCCTCCACCAGGTGAAAGGCCTCGTCCACGCTCAAGCGCCGGGGCAAGGGCTTGTCCTGCCTGGGGGTCCGCACCAACCGGGCCGGGTTGGCGCTCACCAAGCCCTGCTCCCTGAGTTGGTCGAAGAACCCCCTCAAACTCATCAGCCGGCGGGCGGCGCTGGAGCGCTTGGTGCCTTTCAGCTCCCGTGCCAGAAAGGCCCGCACCGCCGCGCCGTCCACCTGCTCCCAGGAGGAGGCCCGCTTTTGCTCGAGCACGAACTCCAGGAAGCGATTCACGTCCCGTAGGTAGGCCGACACGGTGTGAGGCGAATGAGCCCTGGCCTCCAGGTAGGCCCGGAAGCCTTCCACCGCCTCGACCATATTCTTAGGAGCCCGGGGCCCTTGCTCCATGCCTAGCCTCCGGTCCCCGCTTTTGCGGAGATCGAAAAGACATATGATATCCGGAACCGCAGGCAAATCAAGCGAAAAGCTCCCTTTTTGACCCAATGGAGGGCCGGGGCCGCCGCCCGCGCCCCGGCCGGGGACGCCCCCCATGCCGAATGTCCGGAGCCCTCGGCGCCTCTGGACGGTTTTACCCTTGACTTGCTTCCGGCGCTTGGTTAACTTTTGCCGTTATCCCGTGCCTTGAACACCATTTAGCAGACGCCACACTTTAGGAGCCGTCATGAGCGACATCACTCTGACCCGCACCATCGCCCTGGTAGGACACGGTGGCAGCGGCAAAACCTCCCTGGCCGAGGCCATGCTCTTCAACGCCAAGGCGATCGACCGCCTGGGCAAGGTGGACGACGGCACCGCCGCCACCGACTACGAGCCCGAGGAGGTCAAGCGCAAGGCCAGCGTAAGCGCCGCCTTCGGCCACTACGCCCACAAGAAGCACAGCGTCCATTTCATCGACGCCCCCGGCGACGACAACTTCCTCTCCGACGCCGTGGCCAGTTTGAAGGCGGTCGACGGCGTGGTCATGGTCATCGACGCCATCGACGGCGTCAAGGTCCAGGGCGAGAAGGTCTGGCACTTCGTGCGCGAGGACGGCCTGCCCGCGCTCATGGTGGTCAACAAGATGGACCGCGAGCGCGCCGACTTCGAAAAGGCCGTGGCCATGGTGCCGGAGATCCTGGGCATCAAGGCCGTGCGCCTGCAGCTGCCCATCGGCGCGGCCGAGTCTTTCAAGGGCGTGGTGGACCTGCTTTCGGGCAAGGCCTATCTATTCGAGGCCGACAGCTCGGGCAAGATGAACGCCGGCGACATTCCGGCCGACATGGCCGATGAGGTGGCCGCCGCCCGCGAGACCCTGATAGAGGACATCACCGAGGCCGACGACACCCTGATGGAGCGCTACCTTGAAGGCGAGGAACTCAAGCCCGAGGAGCTGGCCGCCGCCCTGGCCAAGGGCGTGCGCGAGGGCCAGTTCGCCGCCGTGGCCGCCTGCTCGGCCTTGAAGAACATCGCCGTGCCGCCGCTAATGGACCTCATCAACCAGCTCCTGCCCTCCCCGGCCCAGCGCGGGGAGGTGGCGGGCAAGAACGCCAAGGGCGACTCCGATCAGACCCGCGAGCCCGATCCCGCCGCGCCCTTCTCGGCTCTGGTCTTCAAGACCGTGGCCGACCCCTACGCCGGCCGGCTCTCCATGATCCGCGTCTTCTCCGGCCGGCTCACCACCGACATGCAGCTCCTGAACCCCAACAAGGACGCCAAGGAGCGCTTCGGCCAGATCTACCAGATGACCGGAAAGAACCAGAAGACCTTGACCGAGGCCCTGCCCGGCGACCTGGTGGCCATTCCCAAGCTCAAGGAAACCGTCACCGGCGACACCCTCTGCGACGAGAAGGCCGCCATCGTCTACCCCGAGGTCAAGCCCCTGCCCGCCGTGATCTCCTACGCCATCGAGGCCAAGGAGAAGGGCGACGAGGAGAAGGTCTTCGCCGGCATCAACAAGCTCCTGGAAGAGGACCCCACCCTGCGTCTGGACCGCGACCCGGCCACCGGAGAGGCCATCCTCTCGGGCATGGGCTCGGTGCACATCGAGACCACCTTGGAGCGCCTGCGCCGCAAGTTCAACGTCGAGGTGGCGCTCAAGACCCCCAAGGTGCCCTACCGCGAGACCATCAAGGGCAAGGCCCGCGTGCAAGGCCGCTACAAGAAGCAGACCGGCGGGCGCGGCCAGTTCGGCGACACCTGGATCGAAGTCGAGCCCGCCGCCCCCGGCGAAGGCTACGTCTTCCTGGACGAAATCGTGGGCGGGGCCATCCCCCGCAACTACATCCCGGCCGTGGAAAAGGGCATCGGCGAGGCCATGGCCCAGGGCGTCTACGCCGGCTACCCCATGGTCGACGTAAAGGTCCACCTGGTCGATGGCTCCTTCCACCCCGTGGACAGCTCGGAAATGGCCTTCAAGGTGGCCGGCTCCATGGGCTTCAAGAAGGCCGTGCCGCAATGCAAGCCCACCATAATGGAGCCCATCATGCTCCTGACCGTGACCGTGCCCGAGGACGCCATGGGCGACGTCATGGGCGACATCAGCGGCCGGCGCGGCCGGGTGCTGGGCATGGAGGCCAAGGGCTCCTTGCAGATCATCAAGGCCCACGTGCCCATGAGCGAGGTGCTGACCTATCAGCCCGAGTTGACCCAGATGACCGGTGGACGCGGGGCCTTCAGCATGGAGATGGACCACTACGAGGAGGCCCCCGGCGACGTGCAGGCCAAGCTCGTGGAGGCCTATCAGAAGAGCCGCGAGGAAGGCAACTAGCCGGGGGCCCCGGCGGCCGGAGCGGGTCGGTCGAGGCCGTCCTCTTAGCCAGCCGCGCCCGCTCCCGGTGAAGCGTGATTTAGTCCTGCTTCGGGAGTGAGGTTGGCTCATGGCTGAGAGCAAGTTCCAGCACCGGGCGGCGATTCTCACAATCAGCGACAAGGCCAGCCAGGGCCGGCGGGAGGATACCGCCGGCCCTGCGCTCGTTGCGGGCCTGGCCAAGGCCGGCATCGAGGTCGTCGCCCAGGACGTGGTGCCCGACGAGGTGCCGCTCATCGCCGCCGCACTCACGCGCTACGCCGACGAGATGAACCT
>JAJZPI010000061.1 GCA_021811275.1 Deltaproteobacteria bacterium | reverse complement strand
TCATCAGCCAGGATCACGCGCCGCGCGTCGGGCTCCACCCGGTGGATCCGGCCCAGCAGGGAGATGGCGAAGGCCCGGCCATCCCAGGCCGCTCCGGTGTACTCCGCGGCCAAGGCGGGAGGACGGGCGATCAGGTCCTGCCACATGACCTCGGGCAGGTCCTCGGCCCAGCGAAAAAGCTGGTTTTGGTTGGGATCGGCGGGTTGGGCCTCGCTCATGGCTTTCTTCCCCGTGTTTGGGTTGGCCTGGGTGACCGGCCGCAAGGCATGATATCACCCTACTGACAAACCTTCAGCCTGTCACCTGGAGGTTGCGCGCGGGTTTACGCCGGGGCGCTCCGCCGGTAAGCTGAAGCATGCCAGCGGACCGGCCGGGCCGGTGTCAGCCGGCCTTTCCTCTGGCCGCGAGGTGGGAGATGCCGCCCCTAGAGGTTCTCAAAGACCTGTTCTTTTTCGAGCGCGGGTATTTGAGCGCCAACCACCTGGCCTGGCGCTCGGAGCGGCCGGTGCTCATAGACACCGGCTACCTCACCCGTTTCGAGGAGACCCTGGGCCTGCTCAGAGGCCTGGGGCTGGACCCCGCCCGGCTCCAACTCATCGTCAGCACACACTGCCACTGCGACCACATCGGCGGCAACCGCCGTCTGCAGGAACTTTCCGGCTGCGAGGTGGCCCTGCATCCCCTGGGCCTGCGCTACCAGGAAAACCGCGACGACACCGCCACCTGGTGGCGCTACTATGGCCAGCAGGCGGAGTTCTTCGACTGCGCCCGCGGCCTGGTCCACGGCGACGCCGTGGCCGTGGGCCCGCACGAGTTCAGGGTCATCCACACCCCCGGCCACGCCTCCGACGGCCTGGCCCTGTACCACGCCGGGGCCAAGCTGCTCATCTCCTCCGACGCCCTCTGGGAGGCGGACATGGCCGTGGTCACCGAATTGGTGGAGGGAGTCGACGCCCTCCACCTCTGGCTGGAAGCCCTGGAGCGGCTGGAGGGACTTGACGTGCGCCTGGTGTTGCCCGGCCACGGCCGGCCCTTCACCTGCTTCCATGAAGCCCTCGAACGGGCGCGAGCCCGCCTGCGCCGCTACCTGGCCGACCGCCGCGAGGTGGGCCGCGACCAACTAAGGCGCATCCTGGTCTACACCCTGCTCATGCGCGGACCGCTGGGCCCCGGAGAGCTTATGGCCTTGTTACAGCGCACGCCCTGGTTCCCCGAAACTATCGCCCACTACTTCGGCGGCGGCCAGGAGGAGCGTTTCCGGGAGACGGTCGAGGCCTTGCTGGCCAAGGGCGTGCTGGTCCGCGAGGATGGCCGCCTGGCCACCACGGTCAAGCCCTGAAAACGCCGTTTCCTTGGGTTCCCAAGCGCGCTCCCGCCGGTTATCATGACTCAGCAAGGAGGTTGCCCATGGACGCGAGGAGCGGCGGACCGGCTCTCTCCGGCCTGAAGATTCTGGACCTCAGCATGAACCTGCCCGGGCCCTACCTGACTTGGCTCCTAGCCTGTCTGGGGGCCGAGGTGGTCAAGGTGGAGAACCCGGACGGCGGGGACTACGCCCGGAGCATCGGCGGGGAGGACGGTCTGGGACCGCGCTACTTCGCCGCGGTCAACCGCAACAAGAAGAGTCTGGCCTTGAACCTGAAGCACCCCCGTGGGCGCGCGGCCTTGCTCAGGCTTCTGGCCAGCCACGACGTGCTGGTGGAGGGCTTCCGGCCGGGCGCCATGGAGCGCCTGGGCCTGGGTTTCGCCGAACTGAGCGCCCGGCAGCCCCGCCTGATCCAGGTCTCCATCACCGGCTACGGTCACCAGGGCCCCAATCGCCTGCGCGCCGGCCACGACATCAACTACCTGGCCCTGGCCGGAGTGTTGGGCATGACCGGGACCCGCGCGGGCGAGCTGGCCCTGCCTGGGGTGCAGATGGCCGACCTCTTCGGGGGCAGCCTGCTGGCCCTGGCCGGGCTCCTGGCGGCGGTGATCCAGCGGGGGCGCACGGGACGCGGGCAGTTCGTGGACGCGGCCATGTTCGACGGCTCGCTCTCTCTGGCCACCATGATCCAGGCCGGGGTGGCGGCGGGGCTGGAGGAGCCCCGGCCCGGAGGCATGACCCTGAACGGCCGCTATCCCTGCTACGGGCTCTACCGCTGCCTGGGCGGCGGCTGGATGAGCCTGGGGGCGCTGGAGCCCAAATTCTGGGCCAATTTCTGCGAGGCGGCGGAGCGTCCGGACCTGATCCCGGCCCAGTTCGGAGGACCGGAGACCATCGCGGAGTTGAAACGCATTTTCGCCGGACGTTCGCGGGAGGATTGGACCCGCATCCTGGCCGGCCACGACTGCTGCTGCGAGCCGGTGCTGGACCTCAAGGAGGCCGCGGCCAGCGAACTGGCCCGGGCCCGAGGCATGCTCGACCAGGCCGGCGGAAGCCCTGGCCTCCTGGCCTGCCCCCTCAAGCTCTCCGGCTCGCCCAACCCGGCCAGCACCCCGGCTCCGGTCCTGGGCCGGCACAGCCGTGAGGTGCTCCTGGCCGGCGGCCTGAGCGCGGCAGAAGTGGACGAGTTGACCGACCTGGGGGTGCTCGGCACCTGAGCGGCCCCGGCCGGAACGGGCCGGTCTTTGGTGGTGAGCTAGTTGAGCGGGGTCTCGCGGATGCCGCCGCCATAGGAGCCCGGGCTCTTGGAAGGCGGCGGCGGCAGGGGCGGCAAATCCTCCTCGGAGGTGGGCTCCGGGGCGGGGGCCGGCAGATCGGCGCTGTAGGGCGGCAGCGAGGGATCGCGGATGACCACCGGCGGCAGCGGCGGGGTGCGCCCCTCTTCCAAGGCCACCACCACCTGCTCCAGCCAAAGGCGGCGGATACGCGCGGCGGCCCTCAGCTCGTCGGTGTAGGCGCGTTGCTCGGCCGAGGTGAAGGCTGCCAGGGCCTCGCGATAGCGCCCGGCCCGCAACATGTCGTTGCCCAACTTGAACATTTCCTGGGCGTCGCCCATGCCCAGGGCGCGTTCCTCGAAGGCGCGGCTGCTCAGGGGCTCGGTGCCGCAGGCGGCGCAAAATAGGGCCGAGGCCAGGGCCAGCAGGACCATGGGCGCGAGCATGGCGTAGGCTCGGTGGCGGAGGTGCGTTCTCATGCAGTCATTATCGGCCAAGAAGGACGATCAGTGAAGTGTTTTCAACGGCGGATGGCCATCACGTCGCTGGTGTCCCGCGAACAGCGCCAGTTGTCGGTCTGCACGGTGGCCAGGGAGCACATCCCCAGAAGTAGGGCCACGGCCAACACGCCAACCCCCAACCACAATGAGACCGAGCGCGGCACCCGGCCGAACAGGACCGCCCGGCCGATATGACGGCATTTTCCCCCGGCGGTTTCCGCCGAGAGGGGCGGCGGCTGGCACTGGGCTCCTTCGGTTCCGAAGTATCTCATGGCAGGCCGGGCCTTTCTCTGCGGCGGTCGGCTCATGGGCTGGGTGATCAGGTTGGAATCCGAGCCGCGAACGTAAAACCAGGATACTTCACCTTATCCCAGCCCAACAATCAAGTAAAGCTCACTTTTTGCGCCAGAGGCCGCAGAGGGTTTTGCCGGCGTAGATGGTCCGCACGTGGGTCAGGGTCCCGGGCTGGAAATAGGGGCCATAAATGAGCAGATGGCCGGGCCAGCCTTCGGGCAACAAGCGCGTCAACCAGTCCAAGGGCTTGTCCGGATAGAGGAAAAGCAGGTCATAGGGCGCCAGGTCGGCCTGGCGGCAATCTCCTTGGATGAAGCAGGCCTGGGAGAGCCCCAGTCCCTTGGCCAAGCCTCGGGCCACCTCCACCAAGCCGTGGTCCGCCTCCACCCCGCTGGCCCGGGTGAAGATCGAGGCCAGGAGCACCGCCCGGCCGTCGCCGCTGCCCAGGTCGCAGAAATGCCGGAAGCGGCCCAGGTCCACCTGCTCGAAGAGGTCGAGGACCTCCTCGGGGTCCGAGCAGGCCCACATGCCGGCCGGGGTCATCTTGTAGGGTTCCTCCAGGCCGGCCTGAAAGCGCCGCAGGGCCTCGATGATCTCGCGCGGTCCGGTGGGTCCACTCACTTGGCCTGGCCCAGGAGCGCCCGGTGCTCCACCTTGATGCACTTGTCCTGCACCACCGCCAGCCCGGCCTGGCTGGCCTGGGCCGCGGCCTGGTCGTTGCGCACCCCCAGTTGCAGCCAGAGGGCCTTGGCCCCCATGGCCACCGCCGCCGCCG
Source organism: Deltaproteobacteria bacterium (assembly GCA_021811275.1). GTDB lineage: Bacteria > Desulfobacterota > Desulfarculia > Desulfarculales > Desulfarculaceae > JACRDC01. Next base: position 17,285 of record JAJZPI010000061.1, on the reverse strand, counting down.
CGATGGGCCCCACGTGCTCGGAGGCGCGAAAGACGTCGACCAGGTCCACCGGCTGATCGACGGCGGCCAGGTCGGGGTATACCTTCTGACCCAGTATGGTTTGCTCCTTGGGGTTCACCGGGATCACCCGGTAGCCGTGCTCCAGCAGATATGACGCCACCTTGTGGCTGTCGCGGGAGGAATCGGGCGAGAGCCCCACCACGGCGATGGTCCGCGCCTGGCTCAATAGTTCCTTAATCCGGGCCGGGTCCGGGTTGGGCGGGCTAATATCGTTCATGACCCTCTCCGTCTGCTTGATCGGATTAAATATTAGCATGCCAGCCAAGGACCGGACAACTCGGGCCGCCCCCGCCACCCCGCCAACGCGCCAGGACCGCCAACCGCCAGGCCAGACGCCAGGCCTCGCGCGGGGGGAGCTCCCGCGTCCAGCCGTCGACCCAGGCGGCCGGCCCCTGGAGCCCGCCTGCCAGGAGGGGGGCCAGCCCCAAGGCCACCTGGGCCGAGGCGGGCGGCTGGGGCCGGGGGCAATCCGCGCAGTCGGGCGCGCCCTCGCCCCGCTCATCCTGGTCGCGGCAAGCGGAGCAGTCCAAACCGGGATAGTCGGCGCGGGCCTTGAGATAACCTTCCAAACCGGCCAGTTCCTCCTCTTCCTCGGGGCTGAGCCAGGGCGGACAAAGCGCTGGCAGGAGCCGGGGCAGGAGCCCGGCGGGCAGGGCCGCCCAGGACGCGGGGCCGGGGCGGGCAGGCCGGCCGTCGGCCTGGCTCACTCCCTCCCAGGCAGGCCGCGCCAGGGGCAGCAGATCCAGGCAGAGGGAGGCCGGCCCCGAGGCGCGAGGGGCCAGGGAGAGCCAGAGCGGCGGCAGGGGCGGGGTTAGATCAAGGCGCGCCGGCCCTGCCTCCAGGCTCAAGCGGTGGGAAGCGACGTACATGGGCCCATCATGGGCCCTAAGGGGGAGACGGGCCAGGAAGGCGTTTCACCTATACGCCGCCGCCTTGGGAGGTTGGCTCGACCAATTGTTCGCTGGTGCGGGTGAGGCGGACCGCCAGGGCCTGGATCAGCTTTTTGCAAAACTTGATCTGAAAGGCGCAGTCGCCGGCCTCCAGGATGCGGGGTCCGAGCTGCATGGGCACGGCGTCCCGGCGGGCCAGCACCTGGGCGGTCCGGGCCAGATGGCCCACTGCCCCCATTTCTCCGAAGATCTCATCCGGTCCCAGGGTGGCCAGCAGTTGGCCGCCCTTCCTGAATATCCGCCTGGCCGGCCACGACGATGAAAAAGGAGGCCGTCCATTCCCTTTCCCGGATCAGGTCATAGCCGGCCCGGGCCTGGAGAACTGGCCGTGAATCTGAAAATAATCCAGCTCCTCCTCGTTGAAGTCGTTGAAGAACTCCGCGCGGCGCGGCACGGCCCCTATGGGCGGCCGGCCTGGGGCCTCCCCTGAGCGCTCAGCCATGGCCTCAGCCGGCCAGGGCGCGGGCGGTCTCGCCCACGGCCTCGATCACCCTTTGCACTTCGTCGTCGCGCAGGCCGGGGTAGAAGGGCAGCGAAAGGGTGCAGTGGCCGATGCGCTCGGCCTGGGGGAAGTCGCCGGCCTGATAGCCGAAGCGCTGGCGGTAATACTCCAGCAGGTGCACGGCCCGGTAGTTGACCGCCACTCCGATGCCCAGTTCCTCCAGCATGCTCAAGAAACGGTCGCGCTGGTTTACCCAAATGGTGAACAGGTGCCGGCCGTGACGCACGCCCTGGCCCGCGGGAAGCCCAGGCAACTGAACCCCGGGCAGCCCGGCCAGGCCCCTGGCATAGGCCCGGGCAATCTCCTCCCGCCGGGCCAGGCGGGCGAGCAATCCGGGCATCTGGGGCAGGAGCAGGCTGGCGTTGATGTCGGCAAGGTTGGCCTTGAACCCCAGGGCCACCATGTCCCAATGCCGGTAGCGGCCGCTGTAGCGGTCGGCCGCGCCCTTGCTCATGCCGTGCAGGCGCAAGATACGCAGGCGCTCGGCCAGGTCCTCGGAGTCGCAGGCCACCGCACCGCCCTCCCCGCAGGCTAGGTTTTTGGTGGCGTAGAAGCTGTAGCAAGCAGCGTCCACCAATTGGGCCGAGGTGAGCCCATCGCGAGTGGCTTCCACGGCGTGGGCGCAGTCGGCCACCAGCCAGAGGCCGCGCATGTCGGCCAGGGCCCGCAGGGCGCGCACGTCGCACATGGCCCCGTAGAGATGCACGGGCAGGATGGCCTTGGTGCGCGGGGTGATGGCCGCCTCGGCCAGGGAGGCGTCCAGGTTGCCGGTGGCGGGCTCGACGTCCACGAAGACCGGCCTGGCCCCGGCGTGCAGCACCGCGTTGGCGGTGGCGATGAAAGTCATGGGGGTGGTGATGACCTCGTCGCCCGGCCCCACCCCCAGGGCCCTGAGGACCAGCTCCAGGGCCACGGTGCAGTTTGCCATGGTCACCGCCTGGCCCACTCCCAGAAACTGGGCGAACTCGACCTCGAAGCGGGCGCAGGCCGGGCCGGTGGTCAAAAACAGCGAATCAAGGGTGTCCAGGCAGGCCTGCTTCTCGGCCTGGCCCAGGTGGTGCCGGTAGAATTCGATCTTGGGCTCGCTCATGCTTTTCCCCTCGCCCCCGAATTGTCCCACCGCCAAAAATCGGAGTAGGAATTATTGCATATCTAGTGCAAAAGCGCCGGGCGCGCAAGGGCTCGCCGGGGCTGGGCCTGGCCGGCGGGTTTTGGTAGTCTAGACGGGCGTAGCCAACGCCTTTCCCCCTGGAGGAAGCATGAGCAAGAGCCTGTTAGCCGCCAGGAGCGTCTGCCGCGTATGCCATGGCGGCTGCGCGGCGCGCCTGTACATGGAAAACGGCCGCTTGGTCAAGGTGCGCCCGGACCCGGACTCGCCCTTTTCCCGGGGACGCATGTGCGTCAAGGGCCTATCCACTCCTGAGATAATGTATCACCCCGACCGCCTGACCAGGCCCTTGAAGCGCCAGGGCGAGCGGGGAGCCGGGGATTGGCGCGAAATCTCTTGGGATCAGGCCCTGGGCGAGATCGCCCAGCGTCTGGCTGAGTTTCGCGCCGCCAGCGGCCCGGAGAGCGTGGCCCTTGGCCAGGGCACCGGCCGCCACCACTACTTCCAGGTCGTCCGCTTCGCCAACACCTTCGGCACCCCCAACTGGTACGAGCCCGGCCTGGCCAATTGCTTCATCCCACGCATCACGGTCAGCAACCTAACCTATGGCGGCTTCGTGACCGCCGATTACTACGGGCCGGTCACCCCCCGCACCATCATATTCTGGGGACACAACCCCCTGGTCTCCGGCCCCGACGGCGAGTTGGCCTGGCCGGCGGCGCGGGCGCTCAAGGCCGGGGCCTTCGGCATCGCCGTGGACCCCCGCCTGAGCGAGACCTCCCGGCGCGCGGGGCTCTGGCTGCCCATCCGTCCCGGCACCGACGCCGCCCTCGCCCTCGCCCTGGCCCACGTCATCATCTTCGATGAAATATTCGACCGCGACTTCGTGCGAGATTGGACCACCGGCTTCGACCATCTCAAGGAACGGGTGCGCGAATGCACGCCGGCCTGGGCCGAGGAGATAACCGGGGTTCCGGCCCCGCTCATCGTGGAAACCGCCCGGCGCTACGCCCTGGACAAGCCGTCGGTGCTGGAATGGGGCCTGGCCATCGAACAGACCCCCAACTGTTTGCAGACCGTGCGCGCCCTGGCCGTGCTGCGCGGGCTAACCGGAAACCTGGACCGCCCGGGCACGGATGTCTTCGGGGCTCCGGGCCTGAAGCCCTACCCGGTGCTCAAGGACAAGCTGCCCTCCGACGCCTTGAAAAAGCGCCTCGGCGCAGAGCGATTCAAGCTGCTGGGAGGCTTCCGGGCCTATCTGCCCTCGGCCCACATCCCGGCGCTTTTCCGGGCCATGCGCGAGGGCGACCCCTACCGGGTGCGGGCGCTCCTGATCTTCGGCAACAACCCCCTGACCACCGTGGCCGGAGCGGGCGAGGTTCTGCGCTCGCTCTTGGCCCTGGACCTCTTGGTGGTAAGCGAGCTGTTCATGACCCCCACCGCCGCTTTGGCCGACTACGTGCTGCCGGCGGCCTTCTGGCCCGAGGTGGACCAGATCCTGGAGCTGCCCCTGGTGGCCCCCCGGGCGGTCTACGCCCAGAGCAAGCTGGCCCAGGTGGGCCAGTGCCGCCAGAACGAGGACATCCTCATCGACCTGGCCCGCCGGCTGGACCTGCCCGGCTGTGGGGAAAGCCTCGCCGATATCCTGGACCAGCGCCTGGAGCCCCTGGGGGTGAGCTTCGCCCAGCTAAAGGAACGCTTCGCGGTCTTCCCGCCCCACGCCTACGGAACCTATGAGCAGGGCGGCTTCCGCACCCCCTCGCGCAAGGTGGAGCTGTTCTGCAAGGGCCTGGAGCGTCTGGGCTACGACCCCCTGCCCTCCTTCCAGGAGCCGCCGGAGAGCCCGCGCTCGCGCCCGGACCTTTTGGCCGCATATCCCCTGGTGCTGACCACCGGAGCCAGACGGCCGGAATACTTCCATAGCGAGGGCCGGCAGATCCGGAGCCTGCGCCGCCGCCGGCCCGATCCCCTGGTCCAGATCAACCCCGAAGACGCGGCCCGGGCGGGCGTGCGCGGGGGCGATTGGGTGCGGGTGGTATCGCCGCGAGGAGCCATCCGCCTGCGTGCCGCGGTGAGCCCCGACATCCGGCCCGGCGTGGTCAACGTGGACCACGGCTGGTGGTTCCCCGAACGCGGAGGGTTCGACTTCGGGGTCATGGAATCCAACGCCAACCTGCTCACCAACCCCGGCCCGCCCTATGACCCCGCCTTCGGCACTTATCAGCTGCGAGCTCTGCTTTGCCGGGTGGAGAAGGAAACCGGCTGATACCAAATGGCGTTCAAACGAGTAGTTTGAGCACCAATTGCTATGAGCGCGCGAAAAGCCCCGCAAAAAATAGAGGAGGGCGTCCCGGCGGACGCCCTCCTCTGGCTTCGCGGCTGGCGCTACTTCATTAATTAGGCACGCACCGGCCCTGGGCAGGGGCCCAGTGGAAGCCGGGCGGGCAGACCGGCGGAGGCGCGTTGCGCACGCAGCGGTTCACCCTGGGGTCCCAGTGGGCGCCGCGAGGACAGGCCACCGGCGGCGCGTTGGGCGCGCACAGGCCGCGATTATGCGACCAGTGGTAGCCCGGCGGGCAGGACGGCGAGGGCGGGGGCGGGGCCACGTTGGGCACGCAGGTCCCCTGCGAGCCCGACCAATGGGTGCCCGGCGGGCAGGACGGCGGCAAAGGAGCCGGAGCCACGTTGGGTACGCAGGCCGCCTGGCCATGCGACCAGTGGTAGCCCGGCGGACAGGCCGGGGGCGGCACATGCCTTGGCCCGGGCGGAGGCGGCGCGGGCTCGACAATACAGCCCGCCAGCAGCGCCGCCGCGGCCAGGGCGCAGATAATCAGCCAGAACCTGGACGAGGGTTTCATACCACATCCTCCGCTGATGCCCCGGCCCGAAGCGGGCGTGGGGGTTGGGGTTGCTTCAATTGAACTACAGCCTACCTGACATGTCAACGAGGGCCGGACGCCCTACTCAATCCTCCAACAACCGCAGGCTCCGCCAGGCGCCTCGGCGAAAGCGCCAGGCGTAGGCGAGGCTCAGCCCCAGCACATAGGCCGTGAAGCAGCCCCAGGCCCAGATCAAACCTTGGTCCAGCAGCTCCAGGCCCAGGTAGAGGGGCCCCAGCAGGGCCGCCGCCGTCCACAGGGCCATGGCCTTCAGGATGAAACGGATGTCGCCCGCCCCCCTAAGCGCGCCTGAGCAGACAATGCCCAGCCCGGAAAATATACGGTAGAAGGCCACCATTATCAGCACTCCCGCGCCCCGAGCCAGAAGCGGGGCGAAGCCCGCGGACTCCATGCCGCGCGGTTTGAAGAGGGCCAGGAGCGGTCCCGGGAACAGGATGAAGGCCAGACAAACCAGGCCCAGGTAGCCCAGGGTGATGTGCAGGGTGCGCCGGACAGCCTCCCTCGCCTGCTCCTGCTCCCCCCGGCCGAGGGCTTGGCCCACCAAGGTGCTCACCCCCACGGAAAAGCCCATCATGGGCACGAAGGCCAGGGCGTCTATGGCCATGACCATGTTGGTAACCGCCAGTTCGGCCATGCCCAGCCGCCCCACCATCAACACGAAGGCCAGGACCGCCGAAATCTCCAGGGTCGATTGCAGGCCGCTGGGCAGGCCGTAGCGCAGCAGGCGGGCCATAAGCTCGCGGTCGAAGACCCAGCCTCTATCCAGGCCGAACTCCCGCCACCGGGGCCCCTGGAAGATCATCAAGGCCAGGCTGGCGGCGGTGACCGCCCAGGCCGCCACCGTGGCCCAGGCCGCCCCGGCCAGTCCCAGCTCGGGGAAAAAGCCCCAGCCGTTTATGAGCGCGTAGGCCAGGGGCACGAAGGACGCCGTGCCCAGAAGGTTGGCCAGCATCACCGGCCGAGTCCGCCCCTCTCCGGCGAAGAGGCCGCCCAAGGCCGGGCCCAGGAGAGCCAGGGCCGCACCCCGGGCCTCGATGGTGAAATAGCTCGCCTCCAGCTCCCGCAACTCCGGGGCATGGCCGGTCAGGGCGAAAAGGGGTTCGGCCCAGAGCGAAAGCGCGGCCAGGATCAGCCCGGCGCCCAGGCAGAAGTAGATTCCGGCCCAGACGACCGCCCCCACCCTTTCCGGGCGGCCCGAGCCCAGGTATTGGGCCACGAAGACGCTCAGGTAGTTGACCGCGCCCAGGAAGAAGGACCCGCTCCAGTACAGGGCCAGGGCGGCCGGGGCCACGGCGGCCAGGGCCTCCAGGGAGTAGGCACCCAGGAACAGGCGCTCCACGAACTGCATGGCCAGGACGGAGGCCATGCTGGCCGCCAGGGGCAGGCTGACGGCCAGAACCCGGCCGTAGGGCCCGCCCTCGGCCGGGCCATGGGCTCGGGCCGGGCTCCGGCTCATGCCGGCGCGGCGGGCAGGCCCAGGATGGCCCTGGCCTCGGCGGGGGTGGCCACCTCGCGCTGCAGCTCGCCGGCAATGCGAACCGCGCGCTCCACGAACTGGGCGTTGCTATCGGCCTTTACCCCCCGGCTGAGGTAGAGGTTGTCCTCGAAGCCCACCCGCACGTGCCCGCCCAACAGCATGGCGTGGGTGGTCAGCGGCAGTTGGTTGGGGCCGGTGCCCAGGGCCGACCACTGCGCCCCCTTAGGCAGGCGTGACTTGAGGGCCAGCAGGGCCTCCAGATCGGCGGGCGCGCCCCAGGGTATGCCCAGGCAGAGCTGAAAATAGGGCGGCGGGGCCACCAGGCCGCCCTTGACCAGGTCGGCGGCCTGGGCCAGGTGCCCCAGTTCGAAGACCTCCAGCTCGGGCTTCACGCCTCTTTCGAGCATGCGCGCCGCCGCCTTGTCCACCCAGTCGGCGGGGTTGATGAAGACCCGGCCCTCGCGGAAGTTCAAGCTGCCCACGTCCAGCGAGCAGAGGTCCGGGGCCAGGTCCACCGGCATCAGGCGCGCCTCCCCCACGTCCTCGGCCTCCAGGTTGAAGGCGCTGGTGGTGAGGTTGATCAATAGGTCGCTCTCGGCGCGGACCCGCTCGACCACCTCGGCGAAGAGTTCGCGCTCGAAGGCCGGAGCCCCGGTCTGAGGGTCGCGCACGTGCACGTGGATCACCGAGGCCCCGGCCCGCCAGCATCGCAGGCCCTCCTCGGCGATCTCCCGTGGGCTGTAGGGCACATGGGGGTTCTGCCGGCGGGTGGGGGCCGAGCCGGCCAGCGCCGCCGTGATGATGAGCTTTTCCATATTCGACCTCCACGCGTTTGAGCAGCATTTATATCATGATCCGCCCGTGGCCGGTCCAGCCCTGAGCGCCGCTCCCCGTCGTCCGGGCCTTGACCAGCATCAGGCCAGGCCTTATGCTGCATCAGCTAGGCAAAAGAACGGGCGAGCCGGACCCCACCGGCCAAGGAGAGCGCCTTGCCCCCTGAATCCAACAGCCAAACGCCATCCTGCTACGGGGTGCTGGACAAAGTCTTTCCCATGAGCGGCGAAGGGCTCCGCGAGGTGCGCGACCTCTGTTGGAACTGCGCCCTGCGCGTGGAATGTCTGCGCGAGGCCCTGGAGCGCCAGGACCAGCGCCGCACCATGAGCGAGGAACGGGCCCGGCGCGACACCCCCGCCGGCGGGGTGGCCGGGTTCCTGCAGCGCTGGTCGCGCCTCAAGAATGAAAGCAAGAAAGGCGGCTGACCATGAGCGGGTATTGCCCATTCTGCGGAGCCCAGCTCCCCGCCCCGCCCGACGGCGAGGCCCGGGCCACCGTCGCCTGCCCGGTCTGCGCCCAGGAGATCGACGCCCCCGGCCCCGCCGAGGCGACCGGCCCAGCCTCGCCCGCCGGCCCCGACACCCTGGCCGGCCGCCTGGGCCGCCCGGCCCCCGAGCCCCCGCCGGCGGGCCCGGCCTGGGAGGGCGAGGGCGGGCTGCCGTCCAGGCTCTGGCACACCACCTGGCAGGTCATGCTGCACCCGGTGCGAACCCTCACTCCGCCGGGCCCCTCCGGGCTGAAATGGCCCCTGAGCTACGGCCTGATCCTGGGCACCCTGGCCACCGCCAGCCAGCTCTTCTGGAGCCGGCGCCTGGGCATGACCGAGGCCTCCTCCACCTTCACCATGGTCATGCTGATCCTGTCCCCCTTGCAGGTCCTGGTCTCTCTCTACCTCACCGCCGCCATAATCCACGCCGCGCTGTTCATCCTGGGCGGAGCCAAGCGTGGCTACGCCGCCACCTTCCGCGCCCTAGCCTACACCCAGGCCGCCGGGTTGTGGATGCTGGTGCCCATCCTGGGCCTGGCCCTGGCCCTGGTCTGGGGGGTGGTCATTTCCGCCGGGGGGCTGGCCGCGGTCCACGGCATCGGCAAGGGCCGGGCCTTGGCGGCCCTGCTGCTGCCGCTCTTCCTGGGTCTACTCCTGCTGCTGCTGGTGGGACTGGTGGTGGGGATCGGTGTGCTGGCCGCCATGCTGGGGGCCGGCCAAGGCGCGGGCATCTTCAGGCTTTAGGGTTCGGCTCGGACTTACTGCTCCCGCGCGAAGAACTCTTCCACCCGGGCCTTGTCGTGGGTCAGGGGCACCGGCTCCAGGGCCTTCAGGAAACGCCGGCCATAGCCCTTGGCCACCAGCCTCACGTCCAGCACCGCCAAAAGCCCCCGGTCCGTGGGAGTGCGCAGGAGCCTGCCCAGGCCCTGCTTGAGGCTCAGAATGGCCTCGGGCAGCATCAGGTGGGCGAAGCCGCTCATGCCCTCCTCCTCCAGGCGCTGGACCCGGGCGGCCACCAGGGGGTCATCGGGCGGGGCGAAGGGCAGCTTGTCCACGATCACCGCAGAGAGCGCCGGGCCGGGCACGTCCACGCCCTGCCAGAAGCTGGCCGTGGCCAGGAGCACAGAGGGGCTTTCGGCCACGAAGCGCTGCAAGAGCTGCATGCGCGGAGCCTGACCCTGCACCAGCAGAGGGAAGTCCAGGCGTCCTTCGAGCAATCCCGCCACCTGCTCCAGGTTGCGGTGGGTGGTAAACAGCACGAAGGCCCGGCCCCGGCTGAGGGCGACCAGTTCGGCCACCTCCTCGGCCACCGCCCCGCTGAAGCGGGGGTCGCTCGGGGGAGGCAGGTGGCGGGGCACGTAGAGCAGGGCCTGGGATGCCTGGTCGAAAGGCGAGGACACCACCAGCTTGCGGGTCTCGGGCGGCAGGCCCAGGCGCTGGCGCAGGGGCTCCAGGTCGCCCAAGGGGGCCAGGGTGGCGCTGGTGAATATCAGGCGGCCCTCGTTGGCGTAGAGCGCTTGCTCGAGATGCGGGCCCACCTCCACCGGCGAGAGGTTCAAGGCCGCCTGGGCGCCCCTTAGCTGAGCCCAGGCTACCGTGCGGCCTGGCACGGGCTTGGCCACGGCGGCCAGGTCAAGGGCCAGGGCGGTGGCGCGCGAGGCCAGCATTTCCTCCAGTTCGGCCGCGCCCAGGGCCCCGCTCAGGGCATCCAGGGCTCGGATAAGCCCTTCGGCCGCCTGGGCCAGGCCCTCCAGGTCATCGGCCGAGAGCCCGGCGCTGGCCGCCGGTCCCAGGAGCCGCGCCACCCGGGAAAAGAGCTTGTCGCCGGCGGCGCGGCAGCCGGCCAGCTCCGTCATGAGGCGGGCGGGATGGGGGGCCTCGCGGGCGGTGTCGCGCATAAGGGTGTGCAGGCGCTGCTGGCTAACCGAGACCCCGAAAACCTGGGTGGCCACGTCGGCCACCAGGTGAGCCTCGTCGAAGACCACGGCCTGGTAGCGCGGCAGGGCCTCGCCGTGGCCGGAGGCCTTCAAGGCCAGATCGGCCAGGAAAAGATGATGGTTGACCAGTACGATGTCGGCCTCGGCGGCGGCCCGGCGGGCGGCCATCAGGAAGCAGTCCTCACGCTCCGGGCAGCGACCGCCCAGGCACTGCTCGCTGCCGGCCGTGACCTCGCCAAGCACCGATTCGGCCAAGCCCAGACCCCGCACCTCATCCAGGTCGCCGCTGGCGGTGGCCGTGGCCCAGGGCCGCAGGCGGGCCAAGGCGGTGGCCGCCCCGGGCAAGCCCAGGTCGGGCTGGCGGGCGAAGGCCTGGTAGCGCCGGCGGCAAAGATAATTGGAGCGGCCCTTGAGCACGGCCCACCTAAGATCCGAGGCCAGGGCCTTTTTCAAGAGCGGCATCTCCTTGCCGCCGATCTGGTCCTGCAGGGTGCGGGTGCCGGTGCTGACCACCACCTTGAGGCCGGAGAACAGGGCCGGAATCAGATAGGCCAGGGTTTTGCCCGTGCCGGTGCCGGCCTCCACCAGGAGTGGAACCTGTTGGCGCAGGCTCACGGACGCCGCCCGGGCCATGTCCAATTGGCCGGCCCGGGGGGCGAACCCCTTGACATGGCTAGCCAAGGGGCTCTCCGGCCCCAGCCAGAACTCCACCCCGCGCTCGTCGCCTCCCCCGGCCCTCTCCTGGGCGGCGAGGACTTTTGTGTTTTCGTTCACAGGGTTAGCTCCGTGAGGCCTCAACAAATGTTCTTGACAACCCACCCGAGTGCGATTGTATCTTTAAATGAATAATCGGCCAAATCGCCGGCCCGACCTTAGCGCACCGGGTCGAGGGGGCGGCGCCCCGGGTTGAAGCACATTTTTCCCTGTTCAATGGTTGATAAGCAACCAGGAGGATAGCCCATGCTCGTCAAAGAGTGGATGACCACCGATCCCATAACGGTCACCCCGGAAACTTCCATCATGAAGGCCTCGCAGATAATGAAGGAGAACAACGTCCGCCGCCTGCCGGTGCTGGACGACAGGGGCAAGGTGGTGGGGATCATCACTGACCGCGACCTGAAGGAGGCCAGCCCCAGCAAGGCCACCACCCTGGACGTGCATGAGCTGTACTACCTGCTGAGCGAGCTCAAGGTCAAGGACATCATGAGCCGCCGGGTCATCACCATAAAACCCGATGACACCGTGGAAAAGGCCGCCGTCATCATGTTGGAGAACAAGGTAACCGGCCTGCCGGTAACCGACGGCGAAAAGCTGGTGGGCGTTCTCTCCCAGGGCGACGTCTTCCGGGTGCTGACCTCCATCACCGGCATCTACCGCGGTGGCACCCAGTTCGCCTTCGTCCTGCCGGACCGTCCCGGCACCATCAAGGACGTGGGCGACGTAATCCGCAAGCACGGCGGACGCATGGTGAGCATCCTCACCTCCTACGACATGTGCGAGGAAGGCACCCGCAACGTCTACATCCGCGTGGCCGACATGGCACCGGACAAGCTGGCATCCCTGCGCGCTGACCTGGAATCCAACTTCACGGTCACCCATGTCTCGGTGGACGAGTTGAGCGACATCTAGTAGAGGCGGGACATCGCCGCCGGCCTTCGGCAAAAACCAAGCGGGCGGGGTTCGCCCCCGCCCGCTGTTTTTTGGGTCCGCGCCCGCCGCCGGCGCGGCCGGCCGTGGGAAGGAGCCCGCCTACTCATCCAGGCCGGGACGGCGGAAGGCCTCTTCTTCCAGGAAGTCCTGGGTGCGGGCCGGGCCGGGCAGGTCGGGGCTGCCCTGCCGCTGGTCCCAACTGCCGGCGGTCTGGGCCCCGGAGCCGGGCTGAGTGCCTTCCTTGAAGGCCTCGAAGAAGCCGGGAGCCGAAGAATGTCCGGTTTCCCTCTCCAGGCGAGCGAACACCACGCCCTCCGGCGGAGTGAAGTCGGCCGGAGGCAGGTTGGCCAGGGCCTTCTGCATGAACTCCTTCCAGATGGGCCCCGCGGCCCGCCCGCCGGTTTCCTTGTGGCCCAGGGGCTCGTTGTCGTCGCGCCCCACCCAGACCCCGCAGGTGAGTTGGGGGGAGAAGCCGACGAACCAGGCATCGCGCAGGTCGTTGGTGGTGCCCGTCTTGCCGGCCAGGGCCCGGCCGGGAATCTGCAGGCCCCGACCGGTGCCGTTTTCCACAACGCCCTTGAGCAGATTGGTCATGACGAAGGCGGTCTGGGGCGAGATGGCCTGCCGGCTCTCGGGCTGGGACTGATATATGACCCTGCCCTCGCGGTCCAGGACCCGCTCCACCAGCACCGGCTCCATAAGCAGGCCCTGGTTGGCGAAGACCGAGTAGGCGCGGGTCAGCTCCAGCAGGCTGACCCCGCTGGCGCCCAAGGCCAGGGAGAGCGTGGGGGTAAGCTCGCTCTCGAAGCCGAAGCGCCGGGCGTAGCTCACGGTGTATTTCACCCCGATGTCGTCGAGCAGCTTGACCGTGGGCACGTTGCGCGACTGCTCCAGGGACTGGCGGAAGGTGGTGGGGCCGTTGAAGTGGCCGTCGTAGTTCTTGGGCCGCCACTTGTCGTCGGGCTGGCTGGGGTCCTCGTAGACCACCGGGGTGTCAATGAGCAGGCTGGCCGGGGTGTAGGGGTTCTCGGGCCGGTCCAGGGCCGCGGCGTAGATGAAGGGCTTGAAGGAGCTGCCGGGCGAGCGCCGGGCCTGCAGGGCGCGGTTGTACTGGCTCTGGTGGAAGTTGCGGCCTCCGATCAGCACCCGCACCCGGCCGTTGCCGTTCTCCAGGACCACGGTGGCCGACTGGGCCACCGGCTCCTGCACCAGGTTAAAGGTCCAGGTCCTGCTCTTGGCGTCCCAGGATGTGGCGCGCACCCGCACCAAGTCGCCGGGCTTCAGGCTGCTCTGGCCCACGCTGGTCAGCCCCGAACGCCACTGCTGGAGATCGGCCAGGCCCAGGCGGCCCTGGTCGGCCCCGATGCGCAGCACCATGCTCTGGGTTTGGGCGCTAACCGCCGTGATGACCGCGGTGTACACTTGGCCTTTTTCCAGAGCGGTCTTCTCGGCCAGGGGCCGGGCGGCGGCGGCGCTGAGCTCCTCGGGAGTGACCTTGCCCACCGCCCCCTGGAAGCCGTGGCGGCGGGTGAGCTGGTCCAGGCCGTCCTCCATGGCCGCCAGGGCCATGCGGGTCAGGTTGCCGTCGCAGGCGGTGATGACCGTCAGCCCGCCCTCGTAGGCGGCGTTGGCCCCGAAGCGGTCCTCCAGCCACTGGCGCACCGGTTCCTCGTAATAGCCGGCGGGCACGGTTTCAGGCCGGTGCAGGCCCAGGTTGAGCTGTTCGTTCAGGGCGGCCTCGCCCTCGCCGGCGGTGATCTTCTTGTCGGAGACCAGGCGCTCGATCACGTAGACCTGGCGGGCGCGGGCCCGGCTGGGATGGCGCAGGGGGCTGTAACGGCTGGGAGCCTGGACCAAGCCGGCCAGGAGGGCCGCCTCCGCGGTATCCAACTCCTTGGCGTGCTTGCCGAAGAAGGTGCTGGCCGCCGCCTCGATGCCGTAGGCCCCGTGCCCCAGGTATATCTGGTTCAGGTACAGGTGGAGAATCTCCTGTTTGGTCAGGTAGCGCTCTATGCGCCAAGCCAGGATCATCTCTTTGATTTTACGCACGAAAGTGCGCTGGGGCGTGAGCAGGAGCGTCTTGGCCACCTGCTGGGTGATGGTGCTGCCGCCCTGCACCACCTTGCCGGCCTTGAAATTGGCGATGGCAGCCCGCAATACGCCCCAAAAGTCTATGCCCGGGTGCCGGAAAAAGTCCCCATCCTCGGCGGCCACGAAGGCGTTGACCACCTGGGGCGGAATCTCCGACATGGGGACCACGTAGCGCCGTTCGCGGTAGAGTTCGCCCATGAGTTGGCGGTCGCGGGTCAATATCTGAGTCACCGCCGGCGGGCGGTAGTCGGCCAGGCGCTCGATGCGCGGCAGGTCCTGGTTGATCCAGAACCAGGCGCCTATGCCCACCCCCGCGGCCAGGGATATGGCCCCCACCAAGGCCACGGCGCACCAAAACAATAGCCTCGGCCAGATCCGGCGGGGCTTCTTGGTTTTTTTTGGGGGGGTTCTGGGCGGGGCGGGGGGCAAAGCCACTCCTCACGCGTTTTTTGGAATTGGATTGTACCAGAGTGCCTGGGGCCCGCAAGCAACGCCAAAGCGGCCAAACGCCCACCTTGACCCCCCAGAGGGGCTCTGGTAGATTTCCTAATCCATATTACACCTTAACCCCGCAGGTTTACAGCGTGCACGAGCTGTCCATCGCCCAGTCCCTTCTCGGCATCGTCCTGGAAGAGGCCGCCGCCCACGGGGTGGAAAAGGTGCTCAGGGTGGTGGTGAAGGTAGGCGCCTTCACCAACGTGGTGCCCGACTCCTTGAGCTTCTGCTTCGACCTGATCAAGGAAGGCACCGCGGCGGCCGAGGCCGCGCTGGAGCTGACCCAGGTGCCCATGGCCGGCCAGTGCCGGGACTGCGGGGCCGAGCTGGACTTCTCCGAGCCGGTCTTCAACTGCCCCCACTGCGGTTCCACCGCCGTGGAGCTGACTCAGGGCCGCGAACTCTTCATCGAGTACATCGAGACCGCCGAACCTGATTCCCAGCCCGGAGCGGACTCCGCCCCGCCGGGCCAGGAGGTATAAAGCCATGGCTGAACTGACGGTGGGGCGTTCCATCCTGGAGGCCAACGACCGCCTGGCCGAGGACCTGCGCGCCCGCTTCCGCGAGGCCGGGGTCAAGGTCATCAACATCATCTCCAGCCCCGGGGCGGGCAAGACCACCCTGCTGGAGAAAACCCTGACCCTGCTTAAACACCGCCTTGCCGTGGGCGTGATCGAGGGCGACATCCAGACCACCGAGGACGCCCAGCGCGTGGCCGCCTGCGGAGTCAAGGCCGTGCAGATCGAGACCAAGGGGGCCTGCCACCTGGATGGAAACATGCTCGGCGGAGCCCTGGCCGCCTTTGATCTGAACGCGCTGGACCTGCTCATCGTGGAGAACGTGGGCAACCTGGTCTGCCCGGTGGAGTTCGACCTGGGCGAGGACCTCAAAGTGGCCGTGCTCTCGGTCACCGAGGGCGATGACAAGCCCAGCAAGTACCCGCTGCTCTTCTCCGAGGCCGGGGTGCTCATCGTCAACAAGATAGACCTCCTGCCCTACATCGACTGCGACCTGCGGCGCATCCACGACACCTGCCGCTCCCTGAACCCCGCCCAGGCGGTCTTCGACCTTTCCTGCCGCACCGGCGAGGGTCTGGAGCCTTGGGTGAATTGGCT
This sequence comes from Deltaproteobacteria bacterium, assembly GCA_021811275.1. Taxonomy (GTDB): domain Bacteria; phylum Desulfobacterota; class Desulfarculia; order Desulfarculales; family Desulfarculaceae; genus JACRDC01. The sequence goes on along the minus strand of JAJZPI010000061.1, from coordinate 1,679 downwards.
GGAGGCCTGGGTGCGGGGCAAGACCGCCTGAGTCCATGACCGTGCCCCCAGCCGTCCCTGATCTTGCCGCCGCCAGCCTGGTCCGCGAGACCGCCCTGGTGGCCGGGGTGGTGCAGGGGGTGGGCTTCCGGCCCTTTGTCTACAACCTGGCCCACGCCCTGGCCCTCACCGGCTTCGTCACCAACACCGCCGCCGGGGTGGAACTGGCCGTGCAGGGCGCTCCCCGTTCCGTGGGGGAGTTCTTCCACCGTCTGGTGGCCGAGGCCCCGCCCCTGGCCTCGATCCAGGAGGTCCGGCGCTCGCCGGCACCGGCCCAGCCCGGGGAAACGGGCTTCGCCATCGCGGCCTCCCGCGCCGGCGCCAGACGCACCCTCATCAGCCCCGACGCGGCGGTATGCGAGGCCTGCCTGGCCGAGATGAACGACCCCGACAACCGCCGCCACCGCTACCCCTTCATCAACTGCACCCACTGCGGCCCCCGCTACACCATCATCAAGGATCTGCCCTACGACCGTCCCCAGACCACCATGGCCTCCTTTGTCATGTGCCCCGACTGCCAGGCAGAGTACGACGACCCCGCCGACCGCCGCTTCCACGCCCAGCCCAACGCCTGCCCGGTATGCGGGCCGCGCCTGTGGCTGGCCGACGCGGCCGGCGTGGAAATGCCTTGCGCCGACCCGGTGCGCGAGGCGGCCAAGGCCCTGCGCGAGGGACGCATCGTGGCCATCAAGGGCCTGGGCGGGTTTCACCTGGCCGTCGACGCCATGAACGAGGACGCCGTGACCCGCCTGCGCGGTCGCAAGCACCGCGAGGAGAAGCCCTTGGCCCTCATGGCCCCCGATCTGGTCCGCGCCCGCGCCCTGGTGGAACTGGAGCCCGCGGCCGAGGCCGCGCTCACCGGCCGCGAGCGGCCCATCGTGCTGGCCCCCATGCGGACCGGCAGCAGCGTGGCCCCCTCGGTCAACCCCGGCAACCGCCTGCTGGGGGTAATGCTGCCCTATACCCCCCTGCATCACCTGCTCCTGGCCGAGGGCTTCAGGGCCCTGGTGATGACCAGCGGCAACGTCAGCGACGAACCCATCTGCCTGGACAACCAGGAAGCTCTCCGCCGCATCGGCGGCCAGGCCCCGCGCGGGGCCATCGCCGACCTGATGCTGCTGCATGACCGCGACATCTACCTGCGCTCCGATGACTCGGTGGTGCGTCAGATGGGGGGCAGGCTGCGCCAGGTGCGGCGTTCGCGGGGCTTCGCGCCCGCGCCGCTCTTGCTGCCCGAAGGCTTGGTCCCCCGGGGCTGCCCGCCCATCCTGGCCACCGGGGCCCAGCTCAAGAACACCCTGTGCCTGCTCAGGGGGCGCGAGGCCTTCCTCAGCCAGCACGTGGGCGACCTGGAGAACCTGGAAACCATGGCCTTCTTCGAGCTGACCGCCGGGCACCTCGAGCGCATTCTGGAGGCCAAGGCCCGGATCATCGCCTGCGATCAGCACCCCGACTACCTTTCCACCCAGTGGGCGCAGGCCCAGAGTCTGGCCCAGACCCTGCCGTTGGTCCGGGTACAGCACCACCACGCCCACGCCGTCACGGTCATGGCCGAGGCCGGGCTCGCCGGCCCGGCCCTGGCGCTCAGTTTGGACGGCACCGGCTTTGGCCCCGACCGCACGATATGGGGCGGCGAGCTG
>JAJZPI010000060.1 GCA_021811275.1 Deltaproteobacteria bacterium | reverse complement strand
ACGACTCGTCGGTGGCTTTGCTCATGGGTCATACCGACCCGCGTACGTCCCAGCGATTCTATGCCGGCCCCCAAGTGGCGCTTCTCAAACGGCTGGGTCACAAGTTCAGGAGCGAGAAGCTGGTCAATTTGTCGCCATCAGAAGGCGAGACCAGATAAAAAAATAACTATTTATTTAACAAGGTGAATTATGCGCGTTAGCATGTACTACAGCAACAAAGACGTGCGCCTGGAGCAGGCCCCCCGGCCCCAAATCGGGGCGGACGAACTCCTGGTCAAGGTCATGGCTAGCGGCATCTGCGGCAGCGACGTGATGGAGTGGTATCGCCGGGACAAGGTTCCGCTGGTGCTGGGGCACGAGGTGGCCGGCGAGGTGGTGGAGGCGGGCCCCACGGTCAGCCGCTTCAAGACCGGCGACCGGGTGGCAGTCACCCACCACGTGCCCTGCAACACCTGCCACTACTGTCTGAGCGGGCACCACACCATGTGCGAGACTCTGCTCAAGAAGACCAATTTCCTCCCCGGCGGCTTCGCCGAATACCTGGCTGTGCCGGCCATCAACGTGGACCGGGGGACCTTCGCCATCCCCGAGGGCGTAAGCTACGAGGAGGCATCCTTCATGGAGCCCCTGGCCTGCGTGCTCAGAGGCCAACGCCAGGCCCGCCTGAAGCCTGGCCAGACCGTGCTGGTGCTGGGCGCGGGCATCTCCGGCCTCTTGCACATCCCTCTGGCCCGCACCCTGGGAGCCGGCTTGGTCCTGGCCGCCGACACCATCGGCTACCGCCTGGACAAGGCCCTGGCCATGGGCGCGCACCAGGTATTCACCGCCGACGACAGCCTGCCGGAAAAGCTCACCGAGGCCAACCAGGGCCTCAAGGCCGATCTTGTCATCGTATGTTTCGACGGCTTCATCCCCTTGGCCTTGAACTGCGTTGAGCGCGGGGGCACGGTGCTCTTTTTCGCCGGTGCGGCCGAGGGGGCCTGCCTGCCGGCTTGCATCAACGAGATCTTCTGGCGCACCGAGGCCACGCTGACCAGCTCCTATGCCGGCGCGCCCGCCGACTGCGCCGACGCCCTAAAGCTTATCGCCGCCCGGTCGGTGCCGGTGGCGAGGCTCATCACCCACCGCCTGCCCCTGGAGGAGGCCGGCAAAGGCTTCGCCGTGGTATGCAACCCGGTGGAAAACGAGTGCGTCAAGGTGATCATCAAGCCTCACGGCTAACCCGCCTGGCCGTTCAAGCCGGCCGCCAGGGCGCGCGTCGCCAGGGCTCTTGCCTGCCGGGCCCCGCATTAGTTAATATTAAGCGTTGAACAACAACGGCTCCTTGCGAGCCCCTATCAAGAGGTGTGAAATGCCCGCGTCCGCCGACTTCGAACGAGCACTGGCTATTGGCCGCCCCCCGAACATTGTCAGCCTTTTCCCTAACTCCCGGGCGCTTATCGTCAGCGGCAAGGCCATCGACCGCGGCCTTATGAAAAAAGGTCAGGCCATGACCATCGCCGCCAACGGCCGCAACCACCTGGTAATCCGCGGGGCGCTCATGGCCGCCCAAAAGGCCAACGCCGCCATCATCATCGAAATCGCCAAAAGCGAAGGCGGCAGCACCTCTTATTGCGCGGTCAACTACTGGAACATGGCCCACCAAGTGGACGCCCTGATGAACGAATTGAGCATCACCGTGCCCGTGGCCGTTCACGCAGACCATTACGGCATTAAAAACGAGTCCGACGTCAAAAAGGCTCAGGTTGAAATACCCTCCATGTTCGAGGCGGGCATTACCTCCATCGCCATAGACGCCTCCCACCTGCCCGACGCCGACAACCTCCTGGCCAGCATCCACCTGAACCCTCTCGTCCCCAAGTGGGCGGGCTTGGAGACCGAGGTGGGCGAAATCAAAGGCAAGGAGGGCTTGTCCACCGTCGACGAGGCGCTTTTCCTGGTAAAGGGATTGAACGCCCACGGCATCTTCCCTGACTGGATCGCCTTGAACAACGGGACCGCCCACGGCATCCAGAGCTCGGACCTGGGCATCCAAGTCGAGCTGACCAAGCAGATCCATGACGCCTTGGTCCCCTACAAGCTTTCCGGGGCCCAGCACGGCACCAGCGGCAACGATTCCGCCCGCCTGAGACGCATCGCCGCCGAAACCCGCACCACCAAGGCCAACGTGGCCACCGCCCTGCAAATGATCTCTTGGGGCGTCAAGGTCAACGACTATGGCAACGCCGAGCTGGACGAGAACGGCGAATTCGTCAAGCTGGCCGGCCGGGGCGTGGGCGAAGAGCTGTGGGAGGAGATGAAGGCCTATGCCAAGGAACGAAAGCTCAAGGCCGGGGACTACAAGAAGCTGAACCTGCCCTTCGAGAACAAGCTTTTGGCCCAGCCCAAACTCATCCGCGACCGCATGGCCCAAGGCGTCTGCGATTTCGTGTATCATCTTTTGACCGAGGTTTTCAACTCCACCGACAGCGCGCCCCTGGCCATGGCCGCCATTCTGGAGACCGGCTCCCACGACCTGGGGCCCAAGGGCAACCGCTTGGAGGACTCCGCCGAATGGAGCGAGGAGAAGATCAGGGCCAAGGCCGCCGGCCTTAACGCCAACAAGGGGCCGGCCGGCAACTTCGAAGACTAGTGGCTGGTCCTTACACCCGCGCCTTCAAATCTCGCCCTCCCCGCCTCCCTGGCGGGGAGGGCTTGTTCTTCAGGCCATGCGCAACTTGGGGCAGCTCCGGCAGCCTTCCGGCGGCGATCCTTGGCGCTGGGAGCGGCGGAAGGCCTGGTAGGCGTCTGAGCGCCAGATGCGGTCCAGTGAGGAACGGCCCACATAGCCGAAACGGACCTGGGGCCAGGGCTGCATGCGTCCTTCCCGCCAGGCCCGGGGCTCCGGCGCCGAAAGATTGTAGAACACGCAGGGCATGACCTCGCCCGCCGCGTTGACCACCAGGGCATGGTCTACGTTCTCGTTGCAGGCTCGGGCGACCTTGGCCGGATGCGGCAGCTGGTGATGCCAGGCCAGCCCCAAGCCTTGAGCCTCCAGGGCCGCCTGTTCTAGGATGGAATTCACCCGGTCGTACTCCGCCTGATCTCCGGGCCAGAGAGCCTCCTCGGCCAGGCCGGGGTCGGTGATCAAATCCAAGGTGCTCACCACCACCGCCGCCACCCCCCGGTCCTTGAGCAGTCCCGGCAAACGCTGGACATCATCCAGGCGCGAACGCAAGGCGAGGTAGGCCACGTGGATGGCCGGCCGGTCCGCGCCGGCGCGTGCCTTGGCCCCGGCAATGTCTTCGATGGCCTTGAGCGCTTGGGCCAGGCTGGTCCCCTTGCGAATCTCGTCGTTATGGGCGTCCACCCCGGCCAGGGAGATGCCCACCACGCTCAGGCCCACTTTCACCAAGCGCCGGGCGGCCTCGGCGTCGAGCAGCGTGGCGTTGGTGGTGGTGCCCACCTGGCAGCCCTTTTCCCGGGCCAAGCGCGCCATGGTCCAGAAGTCAGGGTTGAGCAGGGGCTCGCCCCAGCCCTGCAGGTGGACCAGACGGGCCCGCTTCAGGCTCGGCAACAGTCTGCCGAAGGTCTCCATGTTCATCAACCGGCCAGCCCAGGAAGGGGCCAGGGTGGTGTGGGGACAATAGAGGCAGCGGGCGTTGCAGCGGGAGCTGACCTCCACCTGCACCCAGTCCCAGGGTCTGCCCATGGCGCCCAAGAGCCTGTCCAGCATAAGCCCTATCGCCCCCAAAAGGCGGGCTCCCGCCAGCCAGGCGGATGGCGGGAGCCTCTCGGCGTAGCGAGCGTTACATATTCGGCGGAGGGAAGAACACGCCGCCGAAGATCAGGTAGGCCAGAATCAGGGTCCAGATGATGTTGACGAACTGGGCCACCAGGAAGGCCACGGCGGGCTTGCCGCCGCCCATCTTGGCCAGGTCGCCGAAGTGGGTCTCCAGACCGATACAGGTGAAGGCCAGGGCGAACCACCAGGTGCGGATTCCGCCCAAGGAGCCCTTGACCGCCGAGATGGTGGCGGGAGTGAGCAGGAAGGAGAAGACCAGCGAGGAGGCCATGAACCCCAACACGAACTTGGGGAAGCGGTTCCATATCTCGATGGCGCCGGGCTTCTCGCTCTCGGGCAGGTCGCGGCACTCCTTGTAGGTCCACCAGATTGCCAGGAAGAAGGCCGCGAAGCCGATAAAGACGTTCTGGCTCATCTTGACGATGACGCCGGTCTTCATGGCCGTTTCGCTGATGAGCGCGCCGGCGGCCACCACCGAGCCGCTGGTGTCCAGGGTACCGCCCAGCCAGGCCCCGGCCACCACGTCGGGCATACCCACCCACTTGGCGATGATCGGCTGCAGGACCAGCATGGGGATGGCGCAGATGAGGGTGATGGAGGTCACGTAACTCATCTTCTTGGGGTCGGCCTTGATGGCGCCGGCGGTGGCGATGGCCGCCGACACGCCGCAGATGCTCACCGCGCTGGAAAGCAGGGCCGAGAAGTCCTGGTCGATGCCCAGCTTCTTGTGGGAGAGCCAGAAGCAGAAGTACCAGATCACGGCGATGACCAGGGCGGCCTGGACGATGCCGTAGATGCCGGCCTGCACGATCTCTCCGAAGAGGATGTTCGCGCCCAGGATGACCAGTCCTGTCTTGATGTAGAACTCGGTCTGCACCGCGGGCTTGAGCCATTCTGGCAGGCCGAAGACGTTGGAGACGATGAGCCCCAGGGCCAGGCACCAGATGACATACTCCAGGCCCAGTTCCCTGAGCGTGAAGTTGCCGGCCACGAACTGGGACACCCAGGCGATGATGAACACCACCGGGAAGCCCACGATGAACTTGGCCGCGTTCTGGCCCAGGAGCACCAGCCCCACCAAAGCCAGGATGGCGAAACCGATGAGCAGGTATATCGACCAGAGAATGTTGTCGCTGGTGAATAACTTGTCCAGCAAGGCCCCGGCGTTGACGTTGAGTTTCTTGGTGATCTCCCCCACCGACTTCTTGAAGTCCTTGTCCTTGCTGGGCTTGAGCGCCTCGTCGACCTTCTTGGCCGCCTCGCCCACGGCCTTGCGCTCGCCCTTGACCATGGCCTGCTGCAAGGCGCCCAGGGCCGTGGCCGTGGCGGCCTCGCCCTTGTTGGCGGCCAGCTTGGTCAGGGCCTCCACCACCGGCACGTTCTCCTTGACCAGCCCGCCGAACTCGCCCTCGGTCGTCCATCTGAATTTGGGCGGCTTCACCACCAGGCCGCCCAGGATCAGGGCGATGATCAGAAAACCCAACCAGACGGCTAGCCAGTCCTCCGTCCGGTACAGCACCGACAAACCCTTGTTCTCACCGTTGGCCATGACAGAGCAACTCCCCCTTGAGTGGTGCTAACAAAGAAGCGGCTCTGCGCTGGGGTGGCGCTGAAACGACTCCTTGTTGGTTCTCCCCAGCCGGGTCGCTCCACCAATTCTCTCCTTTCGCAACTCAGCGGTGGTACCCGCGCATGCCGAACACCATCAGCCACGGGAGGGCGCGTCAGACTCAGCGAGATTATAACACCAACGGCTGTCGGGTTTGAGGAGTTATTTCATTAGGGGATGCGGTTGGTTGGCGAAGAAATCAATGACAAAGGCGATATGCTGCTGCATGGCCTCGAAGGCGGCGTGGGTGTCATGGTGTCTGATGGACTTGAGCACCTTCTCGTGCTGGGCCAGCACCGCCTCGATGTTGGCCGGCGACTCGTAGAGATGGGCCAGGTTCTCCTTGATGCCGAAGTGCAGCAGATCGTAGAAGTTCTTCATGATCTGTATCTGCACCGGGTTCTTGGTGGCGTAGGCCAGGCACATGTGGAAGTGGGTGTCCTCCTCGAAGGCCAGGCTGCCGTCGGCGAATTGTTCGCGCATGTTGTTCAGGGCGGTTTCCAGCAGGCGCACGTCCTCGTCGGTGGCCCGGCGGGCGGCCATGGTGGCGGCGTTGCACTCCAGGCCCAGCCGCACCTCCAGAAGCTCCACCAAGCTGGCTTCGGCCCCGCCCATCATGGCCACCAGGGGGTTGTTGGCCTGGCCGGGCTCGGGCGCGCGCACAAAGGTGCCCTGGCCCTGACGGTGCTCCAGGAGGCCGCGATCCACCAGCTTGTTGATGGCCGCCCGCACCGTGGGGCGGCTCACCCCCATGGTACGGGCCAGTTCCCGCTCGGGCAGGAGCTGTTCGCCGGGCTTGAGCTGACCTCGGAATATCAGATCCCGGAGCTGCTCGAAGACCTGCTCGGGGATGGTCTTGGGCTTGACTACGCTGTAAAGGGGCAACCTTACCTCTACCGCTTGGTTAAGCGGCTGGGGCCCGGCCGACGCTCACGGGAGCGAGTCGGCGTAGACCACCAACGCGTGTTTGACCTCGATCTTCTCCCCGGCCCGCGAAAGGGCGTCGGTGATCTGCAACATGCAGGCAGGGCAGGAGGTGGCCACCGCCCTGCAACCGCTGGCCCGGATATTGTCCAGCTTGCGCCGCCCGATGCCCGCAGAGATGTCGTAGTGCCGGAGGTTGAAGCTGCCGCCCATGCCGCAGCACCAATCCGGCTCGGCCATCTCCTTGAGCCGCCAATTTTGGTTTGCCCTGAGCAACCGGCGCGGCTCCCGCCAGACCCCCAGCGATTTTCGCAAGTGGCAGGGGTCATGATAGGTCAACACCGGCGCGTCCGGGACTTCCGGGGAAATCTTCTGTCCTGGCAAGAAGTTATTAACCAAGAGCTGACCGATGTCAAGGGTTTTGCCCGCCAATTCCTCCACCGCGCGCACATCTTCCGGGGAGAGCAGCGCCTCGCGGGCCATTAAAGGCCAGACCTTTTTTATGGTGGAGGCGCAGGTGGCGCAGGCGGTGACCAAATGATCCAAACGTCCCGAACCGAACAGCTCCAAGTTGGCCCTGAGCAGCCTGGCGAAGGCTTCGGTGTCGCCGGCCGAGAGCGCGGGGATGCCGCAGCAGGCCTGGTCCCGGGGCAGGAACACGCCAACGCCGTGGTGGTCCAGGGCCTTGAGCGCTGCCCAGCCCACCTCGGGATATATCTTGTCGATGAGACAGCCCACGAAGAAGGCGACCTTGAGCCCGCCCGCTCCCGGGGTGGTGTCCAGGGCCTCGGCCTGGCTCAGGAAGGGCTGGTCCGCCAGGCGCTTGAAATGGCGCTCGCCCAAGAGGGGCAGGCCAAGGCGCGCGCAGGAGGTTCCCAGCAGCTCGTCGGCGGGCTTGGACCAAATGCTCTCAAAGGCCGAGGCCGCGCGCAAGACCCGGTTGAAGATCTTGGGGTTGCCCAGGAGGTGCCGCAGGACCAACCGCTTGATCGGCGACAGTCCCAGATAGCCGGCCAGGATGGCCCGTGCCTTGAGGAAGATGTCAAGCGCCTTGACCCCGCTGGGGCAGTTGGCCGCGCAGGAGCCGCACAAGAGGCAGCGCTCCAGGCGATCGCGGGCGGCTAGGGGGTCGTCGAGCAACTCCTTGGCCAGGCCGTCGATAAGCGCCAACTTGCCCCGGGCCACGTCCGCCTCGCGCCCGGTCTGGGCATAAAGCGGGCAGACCGCCTGGCAGAGACCGCACCGCATGCAGACCACCAGCTGGTCGTCGAGTTCCTTGACCATGCGGGCCAGTTCTTGCGCGCCGGCCATGGCTCAGGCCCCCACGATCTTGCCGGGGTTCAGGATGCCCTTGGGGTCCAGCGCCGCCTTGAGCCGCCGCGACCAAAGTATGGTGGCCCGGCTGGTCTCGTTTTCCAGGAAGCGGGCCTTGGCCAGGCCGATGCCGTGCTCGCCGGAGAGAGTGCCGCCCATCTGCAGGGCCTCGGCGAAGATGTCCTCCACGGCCAGTTCCACCCGCCGCCACTCGTCGGCGTCGCGGCGGTCGCAGCAGATGGTGGGGTGCAGGTTGCCGTCGCCGGCGTGGCCGAAGGTGCCCAGCATCAGGCCGTGGCGCCGGCCGATCTCTTCCATGGCGCTGACCATGTCGGGAATGCGGCTTCTGGGCACGGTGGCGTCCTCCAGCACGGTGGTGGGCTTCAGCCTGGCCAGGGCCGAGAGGGCCGCCCGCCTGGCCTCCCAGACCTTGTCGCGGGTGGGGGCATCCGTGGCCACCTGCACTCTGGCAGCCCCGTGTTCGCCGCAGATGCGCTCCACCTGGGCCGCCTCCTCCTCCACCTGGGCCGGGTGGCCATCAACCTCGATCAACAGCAGGGCCGCCGCCTCGGCGGGCAGGCCGGCGTGGGAGAAGTCCTCCACGGCGCGAATGGTGAAGTTGTCCATGAACTCCAGGGTGGCGGGCACGATGTGGGCGGCGATGATGGCGGCGACGGTCTCTGAGGCCGCGCGTACATCATCGAAGACGGCCAGCATGGCCCGGGCCGCCCGGGGCGGGGGAACGAGTTTGAGGGTTATCTCGCTGATCAGGCCCAGCGTGCCCTCCGAACCCACCATGAGCCCGCCCAGGTTGTAGCCGGTCACGCATTTCACCGTGCGCGCCCCGGCTTTGACCAGCCCTCCCTCTGAGTCCACGAAACTCATGCCCAAGACGTAGTCGCGGGTCACGCCGTATTTGAGCCCGCGCAGGCCGCCGGCGTTCTCGGCCACGTTGCCGCCCAGGGTCGAGACAGCCTGACTGCCGGGGTCCGGGGGATAGAAGAGCTGGCGGCCGGCCACGGCGGCGGCGAACTTGGCCGTGACCACCCCCGGTTCAACCCGAGCATACATGTCTGCCTCGTTGATCTCCAAGATGCGGTTCAAGGCCCCCGTGACCAGCACCACCCCTCCGGAGCTGGGGATGGCGCCGCCGCTCAGGTTGGTGCCCGAGCCGCGCACGGTGAGGGGCAGGTTGTTATCGTTGCAGAGCGCCACCAGGGGCCCGAGTTGCGCGGTGGAGGTGGGGCGCAGGACCAAGCCCGGCCACACCGGCTCCAGGACCGCGGCGTCATAGGAATATGTGAGCAGATCGGCCTTTTCTGAGAGCACGTTGGGCGCGCCCACCACTTCCTTGAACTTCTCGGCCAAGTTGGGGGTTATCATGAGGGCTCCCGGGTATCGCTCCTCAGGCGGGGCGAGTGTGCAAATAGGTAAGTTGCTTAATCCAAATATCCCCTATACCTCTTTGCCCATTGGATGGTGCATTTTTAGTATAGATAAGGCGTTATCATTGGTCAAGAATAAATGAAAAAACCCTTGACATAAGGACTACCCCTACTATACGGTCTTTGGTAAGACCAATTTGGGCGGTCCTGCGACTCCCCCGGCTACCCCGCCCCCGCCCGCTTGGCCAGGCCGGAGCCCGCCCCTCCCTCCGGGGCAGGCCCGTCCAACAGGTGGTGTTCGCCAGCCCCCAATTCAATCGAGGTGCCTCATGCCTTGGAACATGGTGACCGATCCCTTCGGCAGTATTGGCCTTTCCGCCCTGATCGCGGCCCTGCCCATCATCTATCTCTTCTGGGCCCTGGCCTACAAGCGCATGAAAGGCCACTGGGCCGCCATGAGCGCGGTGGCCATCGCCATGGCGATCTCCATATTCGCCTACGGCATGCCCATCAAGTACTCCGCACTCTCCACCTTCTACGGCATGCTCTTCGGCCTCTGGCCCGTGGCCTGGATCGTGGTAACCGCCGTCTTCCTTTATAACCTCTCGGTGGCCACAGGCCAGTTCGAGATCATCAAGAACTCGCTGGCCTCCATCACCGACGACCGCCGCATGCAGGCGCTGTTGATCGCCTTCTCCTTCGGCTCCTTCATCGAAGGCGCGGCGGGCTTCGGCACCCCGGTGGCCATTACCGCCGCCATGCTGGCCGGCCTGGGCTTCAACCCCCTCTACGCCGCCGGCCTCTGCCTGTTGGCCAACACCGCCCCGGTGGCCTACGGCGCCATCGGCATCCCCATCATCGTGGCGGGCCAAGTCTCGGGCATCGACACCATGGCCATCAGCCAGATGGTGGGTCGCACCCTGCCTTTCCTTAGCGTGCTAATTCCGCTTTACCTGGTCGTGCTCATGTGCGGTCTCAAAAAGGGCCTTGAGGTCTGGCCCGCCTGTCTGGTCAGCGGCGGCTCCTTCGCCCTGGCCCAGTGGTCCACCTCCAACTACCTGGGGCCCATGCTCCCGGACATCATCGCCTCGCTGGCCTCCATCGTCTGCCTGACCGTGTTCCTGCGCTTCTGGCATCCCAAGCAGAGTTGGTGCTTCGCCGACGAGAAGCCCAGCGAAGGCCGCGAGAAGTTGCGCTTCAGCGGCGGCCAGGTCTTCAGGGCCTGGGCCCCCTTCCTCATCCTCTCCATCTTCGTGGCCGCCTGGGGCGTCAAGCCCATCAAGGCCGCCCTGGACCAGATCGCCCTGTTCAAGATCACCATCGCCGGCCTGGACGGCTTGGTCATCCGCGGCGGCAAGCCCATGCCCGCCGTCTTCGGCTTCAACCTGCTCTCCGCCGCCGGCACCGCCATCCTCTTTGCCGGCCTGTTGTCCATCCTGGTCATGGGGGCCAGCTTCAGCCAGGGCATGCGGGTGCTGGGCCAGACCTTCAAGACCCTGCGCTGGCCGGTAGTGACCATCAGCGTCATCCTGGGCTTCGCCTACATCATGAACTTCTCGGGCATGGCCATCACCCTGGGCAACGCCTTCGCCACCACCGGCGTCCTCTTTCCCTTCTTCGCCGCCTTCCTGGGCTGGGTGGGCGTGTTCATGACCGGATCGGACACCTCCAGCAACGCCCTTTTCGGCAAACTGCAGGAGGTCACCGCCGCCAAGATCGGCGTGGACCCGGTGGTGACCGTGGCGGCCAACACCAGCGGCGGCGTTTGCGGCAAGATGATCTCGCCCCAGTCGTTGTCCGTGGCCACCGCCGCCGTGGGCCTGGTGGGGCAGGAAGCCGACATCTTCCGCTTCACCTTGAAGCACTCCATCATCCTCACCACGGTCATCGGCGTTTTCGCCATGCTCCAATCCTACGTGATCAAGTGGATCGTGCCGGTCTACGCCAAGGCCGGCGCGGCCGCACCGGCGGCGGCCGCCACATCCCCCGCGCCGTCCAGCGAGGGCCTGACCTACCTGGCCCTGATCCTGGGCCTGGTGCTGGCGGTGATGATTACCGCCCGGATAACCGGCAAGGCCAAGGCGGCCTAGCCCGGCGTAGAATGGAGAAAAAGCCGGGGGAATCCCCCTTCCCTGGATTTCCCCGGCTCCCATCCCAAAAACGCGGGCGAAACGGCTCCCCGCCCCTTTCGCCGCTTGGGGAAACCGATGATCTTCGATCTGTTCCAAGCCAGGGCCGAAGCGGTAAGCGCCGAGGTGCACCGCGCGCCCGACCGCGCCGCCGCCCTGGCCTTCATCAACGAGTTCCTGCGCGCCGAAGACCTGGCCCCGGCTCCGGGCTCCTGGGCGATTTGGGCCCCCGGTCCCTTGGCCGACGCCCTGGACCAGAGGGCCCTGGCCGCCAACCTGCCAGGCCTCTCTTTCCAGGTAACCCGCGATCTGGCCGCCCAGGCCAAGGTGGGGATCAGCCAGGCCCAGTGGGGCCTGGCCAACACCGGCAGCATCGTGGCCGACTCCACCCAGGTGGAACAGCGCCTAGTGGCCACCCTCCCCTGGATCCACCTGGCCATCCTGCCCACCAACGCCATATTGCCCGACCTGCCGGCCCTGCTGGCGCGCATCGACCCAACGACGGCTCTCTACACCACCATCGTCACCGGGCCAAGCCGCACCGCCGACATCGAGCGGGTGCTGACCATCGGCGTGCACGGCCCCGAGCGGCTGGTGATCGTTTGCGTAGACGACATGGGGGAGGTGGGCTGATGGCCGGCGAATTCAAGCGGCAGATACAAGCAGCGCTGGCCAACCCCAACATGGCCGGGGCCCTGGGCCGCTTCTCCGAGGCCTATGCGGCCAGCCGGGCCAAGGCCTACGAGGGCATCGACTTCGAGAACCTGCGCGCCCGGGTGGCCGAGGTCAAGGGCCGCGCCGCCGGGCATCTGGACGAGCTGGCCGCGCGCTTCGCCGCCCGGATCAGCGCCCGGGGGGCCAGGGTCTTCCGGGCGGACAGCCCCCAGGAGGTCAAGGACTACATCCTGGAACTAGCGCAAAAACACGGCGTCAAAAGCGTCGTCAAGTCCAAGTCCATGGCCTCGGAGGAGATACATCTGAACGCCCATCTCAAGGAGCATGGGCTAAACGTGGCGGAGACCGACTTGGGCGAGTGGATCATCCAGTTGGCCGGTCAAAGGCCCTCGCACATGGTCATGCCCGCCATCCACCTCACCCGCCAGGAGGTGGCCGACATCTTCAGCAAGGAGGTTCACGAGCGGCTTGAGAGCGATATCCCCCGCCTGGTGAAGGTGGCCCGGCGCGAGCTGCGCGAGAAATTCCTCGGCGCGGAAATGGGCATCAGCGGGGCCAACGTCGCCGTGGCCGAGACCGGCACGCTCATCATCATCACCAACGAGGGCAACGCCCGCCTGGTCACCACTCTGCCCAACATTCACGTGGCGATCGTGGGCATCGAGAAGCTCATAGAAAAGCTCGACGAGGCCGCACCGATCCTGACCGCGCTTCCCAAGAGCGCCACCAGCCAGCTCTTGACCAGCTATGTGACCATGATCAGCGGGCCCGCCCCCAACACCGACGGCAGCCCCAAGGAACTGCACGTCATCCTCATGGACAACCGCCGCTCGGAGATGGCCGCCGACCCCAAGTTCAGGGAGGCCCTGCAGTGCATCCGCTGCGCCTCCTGCCTGAACGTCTGCCCGGTCTTCCGCCTGGTGGGTGGCCACGTCTTCGGCGACGTCTACACGGGGGGCATCGGCACCATCCTCACGGCCTGGTTTGATCAGCTCAAAAAAAGCGAGGACATCCAGGGCCTATGCATCGGCTGCGGCAACTGCCGCGAGGTCTGCCCGGCCAAGATCGACATCCCCGCGCTGATACAGGAGCTGCGCCGCCGCCTGGACAAGGAGCAGCCCCGGTCGCTCTCGCAGAAGGCCGTCTACAGCGTGGTCAACAACCGGGGGCTTTTCCATTCCCTCCTGCGTGCGGCCGCCAAGGCCCAAAAGCCCTTTGCCCAAGGCGGATTCATCCGCCATCTGCCGGCCTTCCTCGGGGGTCTCACCGAGTTCCGCAGCCTTCCGACCATCGCCGAGACGCCCCTGCGCGACCGCTTCAAGGCCCTGCCTCGGCCCAAGGGCGACAGGAAGGCCGCCTTCTTCGCCGGCTGCCTGATCGACTTCGCCTACCCCGAACTGGGCGAGGCGGTGGTCAAGGTGTTGAACAAGGCCGGGGTGGAGGTGATCTTCCCCCAGGGCCAGACCTGCTGCGGGGCTCCGGCCCGCTACAGCGGGGCCCAGGACGTGGCCGCCGGCAACGCCCGCGACAACATCGCCGCGCTCACGGCCCAGAAGGTGGACTATGTGGTCAGCGCCTGCCCCACCTGCACCGTGGCGCTCAAGCATGAGTTCATCCAGGACTTGCGCGAGACCGGCCAAACCGGCGAGATCGGGGCCGCCCAAGAGCTGGCCGCGCTGACCGTGGACTTCTCGACCCTGGTCAAGGCGCTGGCTGACGAGGGCCGGCTGGAACTCAAGCCCGGCCAAGGCCTGGCCAAGTTCACCTACCACGACTCCTGCCACCTGAAGCGCACCCTGGGGGTTTGGCAAGAGCCGCGCGAGCTTCTGGCCCGGGCGGGCTATGAGGCGGCCGAGATGTTCGAGTCGGACATGTGCTGCGGCATGGGCGGTTCCTACTCGCTCAAGTTCCCGGAGATATCAGCGCCCATCCTGGCCCGCAAGCTGGACAACGTGGAGGCCTCGGGGGCGCGTCTGGTGGCCCTGGACTGCCCGGGCTGCCTGATGCAGATCGCCGGCGGCCTGGACAAGCGCGGGGTGACGATCAAGGTCCGCCACACCGCCCAACTCCTGGCCGAGGTGCTGGACTGACCCAAGCCGCCCCCACCGTCTTGCCCATGGTAAAAGGCCGAGGGCGGGGTCGCCTCCGGCACCCCGCCCTCGGCCTCTCTCCGATACCCGCCGCCACCCAAAGCCAAAAAACCGGTCTGCCGTCCCACAAGGGGTTAGACACCGCCCCCTGCGGGGGGTTATATTAGAGCAACACTCAGGAGTCCGCAGCCTTGCAAGACACCCCCCCCATCTCCATCGTGGTGGCCGAGGCCGACGAACCCCTGCGCAAAGGCTTGGCCAGCCTTTTGGTGGAACTGGGCCCTTTCAGCGTCGTCGAGGCATCCAACGGCTCCCAGGCCTGGTCGCTGCTGCGCCGAGGCCAGGGCCAATTTCTCATCGCCGGCTGGCACCTGCCCGAAATGAGCGGCCTGGCCCTGCTCAAGGTGCTCAGGGCCGACGCCAACCTGGCCGGCCTGCCGGTGATGCTCATGGCCGAGGAGTTCACCAAGGGCCAGGTCATCGAGGCCGGCGAGGCCGGGGTCAGCGACTTGGTGCTCCTGCCCCTGGCCCCCCAGGTTCTCAAGCGCAAAATCTGCACCTTGCTGGAGCTGGAGCAGGACCCCCAAGTGCTGGAGGCCGAGCGATCCTACGAGGAGGGATTGGACCTCATGGCCCAGGAGCGCTGGGAAGACGCCCTGGTGGCCTTCAAGCGGGTCATCACCATCCACGAGAATCCCGAAGTCTACTACAACATGGGCTACATCAAGACCGCCCAGGGCCGCTACGAGGAGGCGATCCAGTACTTCCGCAAGGCCACCCAGATCAACAACGCCTTCGCCAAGGCATATGAGAAGATGGGCGAGTGCTACCTCAAGCTGGGCCGGCCCAAGCTGGCCGAGCAAAGCTTCCAGCGCGCAGCGGAAATCTACCTGGAAAAGCGCATGGACGACAGTGCCGAGCACATGCTTCAGGAGGTGCTCAAGCTAAACCCGCAAACCATAAACGTCTTCAATGCGCTGGGCATCATCTACCGCCGCCAAGGCCGCTACCAGGATGCCTTGGAGCAATACAAGAAGGCCCTCAAGGTAAGCCCCTACGACGAGAACATCTACTACAACATGGGGCGCATTTACCTCGAACAGCGCCTGTACAACGAGGCCCGGGCCATCCTGCAGAAGGCCGTGCAGATCAACCCAGGTTTCACCGAGGCCGCCGAGATGCTGCGCTCCCTGGAGTTGCGCATGAAGGACGGCGGCCTGGACTGAGTTCAGCCTCCACCTTCCCCCTTTCCGCCGTTAGCCTTGCCTTTCTTTAGACCCCGACTTGCCGGTACGAAGGACCCGCGCTTCAAATCTCCTTGAACACCTTGGCCAGCGAGGGCCCGGCCACGTGCATCTTCCACTCGTTCAGGTAGCCGAAGGGAGTCTCGTGGACGGCGAGCCCTCCCGCCACAAGCTTTTCCTTGGCCGCTTCGACCACCCCCCGGGCCAGCTCCGGCGGACCTTTGCTGGATGAAAGGTGCCCGAAGGAATGCAGCATCACGGTCTTCAGGCCGAACTTGCCGGCCAGCCACTTGACGTTCTTGACCAGCTTGGCCGTTAAGGCTGTCTCGCGGCCCACGTCTTCGGCCTCGGCCTGGTAGAAGACCACCACCGCCTCGGCGGCCTCCTCCTGGCCCTCGCGATCGGGTGCCTCGGGCAGGGTTTTTTGGTAGGTCTGGGACCAGAAGCTCTTGGCGTAGAACATCAAGAGCTTCATTTGACGCCCCCCTCGTCCGTGGGGTGGGGTTTGCCTTCGCGGGCCTTTTCGGCCAGGCGCAGCTGGCGGCGGGCCTGTGCCTCGCGGTTGCGGCGCTCTTGTTCCGGGCCCTCCAAAACCAGCGGCGGAACCAGGGTGGGCCGGCGGTCGTCGCCCAGGGCCACGAAGGTCAGGTAGGCGCTGGCGGTGTGGCGCACCTTGCCGGTGATGACGTTCTCTGCCTCCACCCTGACCCCCACCTCCATGGAGGTCTTGCCCACCATGTTCAGGGAGGCGCTCAGGATGAGCACGTCACCCACGAAAACCGGATGATGGAAATCGAGGCGATCCAGGGAGGCGGTGACCGCCAGCCGCCGGGCGTGACGGATGGCCACCACCCCGGCGGCGGTGTCGATGAGTTTCATGATCACGCCGCCGTGCACGTTGCCGGCGGGGTTGGCGTCATGGGGCTCCATCTGGTGGGCCATGACCATGGCGCTGTCTTTGACTCGCTTGGCTTCCATGCGGCTCCTCCCGCTCCTCGGTTCACAAACCACTTCACATCCATTATGCTACAAGGACGAGCGAAACCAACACGCCACCAAAAAGAGGAGCCGCTCAGAGTGTCGGACGCAAGCAAGCCTTCCTTGGCTTTCCGGGGCTACCAGCCCGGCGACCTGGGCCGAGTGATCGCCCTGCACGGGGATTACTACCACCGCCATTGGGGCTTCGACCTGAGCTTCGAGGCCCAGGAGGCCATGGAACTGGCCGAATTCCTGTCCCGCCTGGACCCGGCCCGCGACTTCTTTCTCACCGCCTGGGCCGGCGAACGCTTCGCCGGGGCCATCGCCATCGACGGCGTGCTGGGGGGCGAGGGCGCTCGCCTGCGCTGGTTCATCGTAGACGAGGGCCTGCAGGGCCAGGGCGTCGGACAGGCGCTGATCTCCCGCGCCCTAACCTTCTGCCGCGCCGCTGGCCATAGCCGGGTATTTCTCTGGACCTTCGAGGGCCTGAACGCCGCGCGCGCGCTTTATGAGCGGGCGGGCTTCAGCCTGGCCGAGGAGCGCGAGGTGCACCAATGGGGAGGGGTGGTCAGGGAGCAGCGTTTCGATCTGATCTTTAAGGCTTCTCGAAACCGTCCCTCAACCGTCACCAAGGCGTGACCGAAACCGGTCCGGTCCGCGTTATCATGGTTACGACCGCCCCGACGCATCGACACCAGGAGGAAGCGCCATCATGGTCATAACCGCCGCCAGGCGAGGCACCAAGATAGTCTGCACCCTGGGGCCATCCTCATCTTCGCCGGAAACCATCCGTCGGCTCGTCTCCGCCGGCATGGACGTGGCCCGCCTCAACTTCTCCCATGGCGATCACGACAGCCACCGCCGCCTAATCGCCGAGATCAGGGCGGCCTCCGAGGAGCTGGGCAAGCCGGTGGGCATCCTCCAGGACCTGGCTGGGCCCAAGATCCGCCTGGGCCTGCTGGATGGCGAGGTGGAGGTGGATTCCGGCCAGGAGGTGGAGATCGCCGAGGGCGAGACCGCGCCCCCCGGCCTGCTGCCGGTCAATCACGCCTTCTTTTACGAGGACGTGGAGGTGGGCGACCGCATCATGATGGCCGACGGCCTGGTGGAGATGACGGTCACGGCCAAGCGCGACCACCGGGTGGTCTGCCGGGTGGTCTCCGGCGGGGTGCTCAGCTCGCACAAGGGCGTCAACCTGCCCACCAGCCGTCTGCGCACGACATCCTTTACCGACAAGGACCGCCGCGATCTGGCCATGGGCCTGGCCGAAGGGGTGGACTTCGTGGCCCTGTCCTTCGTCCGCCACGAGGACGACCTGGAGCCGGTGCGCCAGATACTGGCCCCGCTCAAGCGCCCTCCCCTGCTCATCGCCAAGATCGAGAAGCCGGGGGCCCTGGACCGCCTGGCCCAAATCCTGGCCCGGGTGGACGGGGTGATGGTGGCCCGGGGCGATCTGGGGGTGGAGATGCCCCTGGAGGAGGTGCCCCTGATTCAAAAACGCATCATCCGCCAGGCCCGACAGGCCGGTAAGCCGGTCATCACCGCCACCCAGATGCTGCGCTCCATGATGGAGAGCCCGCGCCCCACCCGCGCCGAGGTGACCGACGTGGCCAACGCCATCCTGGACGGCACCGACGCGGTGATGCTCAGCGATGAAACCGCCGCGGGCCGGCACCCGGTGGAGGCCACTGCCGCCCTGGACCGCATCGCCCTGGTGACCGAACCCGCTCTCATGGACAGGCCCTTCCTCAAGGAACCCCTGAGCGAGCTGTTGCCCCCCACCGAAGCGGCCATCAGCCGGGCGGCCTGCTGGCTGGCCCACGACCTCAAGGTCGCGGCCATCGTGGCCTCCACCGACAAGGGGGGCACCGCCCGCCTGGCGGCCCGCTACCGCCCCACCCAGCCGGTGGTGGGGCTCACCTGGAGCCCCGCCACCTGCCGCCAACTCTGCCTCTCCTGGGGGGTCGTGCCCGCCCTGGTGCCGGCCTTCGCCGACACCGAGGATATGTTCGCCCTGGCCCAGAAGTGGGTGATCGACAAGGGCCTGGCCAGCCTGGGCCAGCGGCTTATCATCACCGCCGGGGTTCCCCACGGCACCGGCCGGACCAACTTGCTCAAGGTGATGGATTTGGCCTGAATTTCCGCCCCAATACCCGCCTAGGACCAGCCTGGGCGCTATTGCGCCCAAATTCACCAAAGCAGGTTGCCAGTCTCATTCCTTGTGTGTAAATTAACAAGCTGTAATATAGCTGTGTCGCGCGCTCGTGCTGAAGCTCGGGGCCAACCGGGAGTGGGCCCCAATTTGTACCTGAATAAGCTGGTCTGAAGTTTAGGTTCACGCTCTGCCGGCAAGGAGGAAGGACATGTCCCTGGGGAGTGGGCCGGCGGCCAAAGGCGCCGCTTATGAGGATATTTACAACGATTTCAAGTGGGAGGTCCCAGAGTATTACAACTTCGGCTTCGACGTGGTCGACAGATGGGCCGAGGACCGCACCAAGCTGGCCCTTTTGTCGGTCAAGGAGAATGGCGGGGAACCCCAGTTCCACACCTTCCACGAACTGAGCCTGCTCACCAACAAGTTCGCCAACGTGCTGCGGGGGCTGGGCGTCAAGCGCGGCGACCGCGTCCTGATCATCCTCCAAAGCATTCCCCAGTGGTACATGGCCATGATCGGCATGTTCAAGCTGGGGGTGGTGCCGATGCCCGGCACCGTGCTGCTCACGGCCAAGGATATCGCCTATCGCGTCAACCGGGCCGAGGCCGGTATGGTCATCACCGACTTGGCCCACTTGGACCGGGTGGAGGAGGTGGCCGGCATGTGCCCCAGCCTCCGTCACAAGATGGTGGTGGACGGCCAGGCAGAGGGCTGGCTCAACTTCGACCAGGAGATGGCCAAGGTCTCGCCCTGTCTGGATCAGGCCAGCCTGCCCCCCACCAGGAGTGACGATCCTTTGCTGCTCTATTTCACCAGCGGCACCACCGGCCAGCCCAAGATGGTGCTGCACACCCACAAGTACCCCCTGGGCCACTACGTCACAGCCAAGTACTTCCAGTCGCTCGCACCCACCGACCTGCACTGGACCGTCTCCGAGACCGGCTGGGCGAAGGCGGCTTGGGGCAAGCTTTTCGGGCAGATGATCCTTGGCGCGGCCATCATCCAGCGCGAGGCCACCGGCCGATTCAACCCCGACACCGTGCTCAGGATCATGGAGCGCTACGGGGTGACCACCTTCTGCGCCCCGCCCACGGTCTACCGCATGATGGTTCAGCTGGACCTCAAGCAGTACAAGCTCAAGCTGCGCCACTGCGCCAGCGCGGGCGAGCCCCTTAACCCCGAGGTCATCAAGATATGGAAGGACGCCTTCGGCCTGGACATCTACGACGGCTACGGCCAGACCGAGACGGTGTGCATCCTGTCCAACTACCCCTTCATGCCGCTCAAGTACGGCTCGGTGGGAAAACCCACCCCGGGCCACGATGTGCGCATCGTCGACTTCGAAGGCAAGGAGCTGCCGGCCGGCGAGGAGGGCAGCATAGCCCTGCGTCTCAACGGCAGCCGTCCGCCGGGGCTCATGCGCGAATACTGGAAGGACGCCAATGCCATGGCCTCATCCTTCCGGGGAGAGTATTACTACACCGGCGACCGGGCCTATCGCGACGAGGAAGGCTACTTCTGGTTCGTGGGCCGGGACGATGACATCATCAAGTCGTCGGGCTATCGCATCGGGCCCTTCGAAGTGGAGAGTGCGCTGATCGAGCACCCGGCCGTGGCTGAATGCGCGGTGGTGGGGGCCGAGGACCCTGAGGGTACCCGGGGCATCCTGGTCAAGGCCTTCATCGTGCTGGCCCAGGGCTACGAGGCCGGCGACGACCTCACCCGCGACATCCAGGAATACGTCAAGAAAACCACCGCGCCCTACAAGTATCCCCGTCTGGTGGACTACGTGAAAGAGCTGCCCAAGACCATCAGCGGCAAGATACTGCGACGCGAGCTGCGCAAGATGAAATAACCGCCAGACCCAACCGGCGAAAGGCCGGGGCCCCCACCGGGGCTCCGGCCTTGTTCATTTGGAGCCTGGTCCAGAGCTTGCCCCGCCCCGCCGGCTGGCCGCGGCGGCCCGGGGAGGGTCGCTCATACCAAGTTTGAATTCAAAGCCGTCCGTGGCTTTTAATGCTTGTCGGTCGGGCCAAAGCGTGGGTTTGTCCGATCTCCCGGATGGTTGCGCATCCAGCGGCCATCCCCGTGGTCCCCACCCAACTTGTTGGCTGGGGTGAACCTTGGCCCGCATACCAATAAGCGCTCAAAGTCATTCTTTGAAAGCTTATTTGGTATCAGATCTAACCGTCGCACTCCGCGCGTAGGCGCTTGGCCTTATCCGACTTTCGGCAAAGCTCGTAGATTATGCAGCCGGTGCGGAACTTGCAGTAGCCGCAGGGCTCGGTGCAGGCCTCGCAGTTGTCCAGGCAATCGGAGCAGTAGCCGATGCCCATCTTCTGGCACTGCACCCGAGCCTCGCGCTCGGGATGGTATTTGCAGGTGTCGCCCATTTCGTTTCCAAGCCAACACGGTTAAAAGAATTCTAGCACCAGCCGGTCGCCTCCGCCAGCCGGGTTTGGCCCTGGGTCGGCCAGGCCTGATCAAGTGTCCCGATAGCAAGTCGCGCGTTGACAGGCGCCGCTCTTCGAGCTATGTCATTTTAGGCACAACTAAACGCACGCTTGAAAGGAGAAGGGCATGCCTGGTTCAATTTTTCTTCGGGTTGCATTGGTGGTGGCGTTGCTGGCCTTGCCCGGCCTGTCCAGGGCCGAAACAAAGGCCGACGTGGTCTACGGACAGGGCGCGCGCAGCTTCTCCCTGGCTACCGGCAGCCCTGGTGAACTGGGCCTGCTCAAGGTGTTGGGCGAAACCTTCTGCGCCGACAACGACTGCAAGCTGGTGTGGAGAAAGGCCGGCTCCGGCCAGTCGCTCAAGCTGCTCAAGGAAAAGGCCATGGACATGATCATGGTCCACGCCCCGGCGGCGGAAAAGGCCGCGCTGAGCGATGGCTGGGCCACCCAGCGAACCCTCTTGGGGTCCAACGAGTTCTTCATCGTCGGACCGGCCAGCGACCCGGCGGGCATCGCGGGGGCCAAGGATGCGGCCGACGCCTACCGCCGCATAGCCCAGGCCAAGGCCAAGTTCTTCTCCCGGGGCGACAAGTCCGGCACTCACATGAAGGAGATGTCCATCTGGTCCAAGGCCGGCATCGAGCCCAGCGGAGACTGGTACGTGGTCACCAAGGACTTCATGACCGCAACCCTGAAGCGGGCCCACGGCGAGCAAGGATATTTCATGACCGACAGCGGCACCTGGGTGCAGGAAAAAAAGTTGCTGCCCAACTTGAAGATACTGTTCAAGGGCGATAAGTACCTGATAAACACCTACCACGCCCTGCGCCAGCCCGACGGCGCCGATCTGGCCGCCAAGTTCATTACCTTCGTGGCCTCGCCAGCCGGGCAGAAGATCATCGGGACCTACGGCGAGCAAGAATACGGCGAGGGGCTCTACA